>DASVAP010000039.1:0-7886 GCA_036376275.1 Planctomycetota bacterium
GCGCCGAGGCGGATCGCGTGGCCAGGTGTGCGGCGCCGAGCCGGGTTCGGCACGTGGCCAGGAGCCTGTCTGGGAATGCGCGCACGGGCACACCGGGCGGGCGTGCGCCCGTCCGGTGAGTCCGTGCGGTCACGCTGACGGCGCAATCCGTAGGCGATCTGCGATCGCCTAGAAGATCCGGATGTTGCCCGTGAGGAGCGGAGTGAAGGCCTGCGGCGGCGGGGGGCCGATCAGGCCGATGACTTCCTGGATGGTCAGGCTCCCGAGGAACAGCGGG
Organism: Planctomycetota bacterium; assembly: GCA_036376275.1. Classification (GTDB taxonomy): domain Bacteria; phylum Planctomycetota; class UBA1135; order UBA1135; genus JABFRZ01. Next base: position 278 of record DASVAP010000039.1, read on the forward strand.
GCAACGCCCAGGGCGAGCTGGTCCGGGACGAGCGTGCCGTCTCCGTTGTCCTGGACGACGAAGAAGGCCGTCGCGCCGACGGGGAAGGGCGAGCCCGCCTGCATCGTGATCGGGCCGGCCACGGCCACGGAGCTGCCGAGGAACATCATGGAGGTCACGTTCATGTGGACGAACCCGTTCGTGCCCGGATCCCGGAAGATCGCGAAGCCCCCGACGCGGCCCTGCGGCAAGGCCTGCACGGAGAAGGTGACGGCCCGGACCCCGGGCGGGTTCTGGCCCATGAATGTCCCGTTCCCGGCCGCGATGGGGCTCGCGGGATTCGTGACGCCCGTGCCGCCGGCCTGGGCGTCGATGGGCGACACGGTGGTGAGGACGAATGCCGCCGCGAGGGCGGCACACAGTGCGGTTCTGCTGCTGAGCTTCATGTGAGGATCCGACCGGCTCGCACCGGCCTGCCCTGAGGAGTCTGCGGGGTCGACAGGGCTCGTCCCGGGGACATCCCCGTGGAGACCGAAGCCGTGCCTTCCCCCAATCCCGGGTCGCCGGTCGCCGGCCGACACGAATCCGGGATCCCTCGGGCCTGTGGCGGATCCGGGAGCCACGACGGGGCGTGGAAAGCTCGGGTTGCCTGTCGGTCCGGGAGGGACGGGCCGGGATTAGGGGCGAGGCCTTGCCGCGGATCCGCAGGTCCAGGGCAGCCCTCACCCACCCGACCCCGCTCTCGAAGGAAAAGAACATGGACCCCCGCAGCCTGCGCCTCCTGTCCCTCACCGTCGTCCTCGCGCTGGGAGCGGACCCGCTGCATGCCCAGTGGTCGCAGGAGGCCCTCTCGGTCTCGCGCAAGGCCATGGCCAGCACCTCGGACGGGCAGCGCGTCTACTTCGCGGGCGGACGGAGAGCACCCTACGACTCGGTGCGCTACGTCCGGGTGGACATCTTCGACACGGCCACCCAGACCTGGTCGCAGACCTCGCTCTCCGTGGGCCGCAGCGAGTTCGCGGCCACGGCCGTCGGGCCCTACGTCCTCTTCGCGGGCGGCTCGCGGAGCGCCACGAGCGTGAGCGCGGTGGTCGACGTCCTCGACACCCGGGACATGTCCTGGTCCGCGACCACGCTCTCGCAGGCGCGCTCGGTGCTCGCAGCGACGACCGTGGGGACCAAGGCCTTCTTCGCCGGCGGGAACGCCGGTGGCTTCTTCTCTGCGGTGCCCTCCGACGTCGTCGACGTCTACGACTCGGCCAAGGGCGCGCCCTGGGAATCGGCGGCCTGGTCGACGGCCCAGCTCAGCGTGGCCCGCGGACAGATGGCCGCGGCCAGCGTCGGCAACCTCGCGCTCTTCGCGGGCGGGATCGACGCGACCTCGCCGCTGGCCACGGTCGACATCTACGACGACTCGACGGGCACGTGGTCCACGGCCACGCTGTCGCAGGCCAGGCACCTGGAGCAGTACGCGGCCGCCACGGCGGGCGGGCGCGTCTTCTTCGGCGGCGGCGCGGTCGATCCCACGCCCACGCTGAGCGACGTGGTCGACGTGTTCGACTCCGCGGCGGACACCTGGTCGACCCTCACCCTGTCCGTGCCGCGGGCGAGCCTCGCGGTGGAGGCCGTCGGCGACCTGGTCCTCTTCGGCGGCGGGATCGTCCTGAACCCCGGCTTCGACTCGACCGACGTGGTCGAGGTGCTCCAGGCCAGCACCCTGACCTGGCTCCCGCAGAGCCGTCTCTCGCTCAAGCGCCACAACCTGGCCGCGGCCGCCGCCGGCGACCAGGTCCTGTTCGGGGGCGGCGACGAGCTCGGCAACGTCGTCACCGTCGTCGACGTGCTGACCTGCCCGAGCGCGACCTCCGCGGTCTACGCCGGTCGGGGCCTCAACGCCGACACGATCGCGCCGGTCGACATGGTGCTCGGCGAGCCCTGGAGCGCCCCGCTCACGATCGGTCACGGCCACGGCACCGGCGGGCTCCTGATGCTCGAGGTGCGCACCGCGATCCTGGATCCGCTGCGCAGCGTCCTCCCCGTCGGCCGCCGCAGGACCGAGCGCCTGATCACCGGCGCGCTGCTCTTCTCCGCCACGGGTAGCCACGACGGCAGCACCGGCGACGTGCCCGCGATCCCGATCCCGCTCGACCTCGCGCTGGTCGGCGCGAGCTGGGCCGCGCAGTACCAGGTCGTCGGCGGCGGCCACGTCGACCTGTCCCAGGCCGTGCACGGGATCGTGGGGGTCCGCTAGGCGGCAACGTCCTCCGACCACCGTTTCCACCGGGCGAGGAGCTCACCCAGAGGCGCGCGACTCGTCTCGCAGCATCCGCTCGAAGCACCACCCCAAACCCCTCGCACAGGATTCGAACCATGTCGATTCGCCCGTTGTTCCTCGTCCCGACGTTGCTCCTCTCCTCCCTGGGCCTGGCCCAGGACTGGCGGACGCCCGCATCTCCTGTCACGTGGCTCGATCAGGACCGGTGGGTGGACGCTACTGCCAGTGCAGAGTTCGCACCCCTCTCGTTTGATCATGCGAGCGCACCGGATCTTGGCCCGTTCGAGGCCTGGGTCAGTGCCGGGGCGGGTGGAACCTTCGCCCAGGCGTTCCAGAACTCAGTGGTGGAGCAAGAGGGGATCCACGCGAAGGGCAGAGTCGACTCGCTCGCTTTCGTGTTCGGAGACCGCGCCGGGCAAAGCCATTCCGGGTCTTCTCTCTCCCTGCGGTTCTCCGTCTCGACACGGGCGTCGTACCATGCTCGGGGAGCCCTGGCGGCGTCCGGTTTCCTGGGCCTCAGCGGCAGCCGCGTCGAGCTCCTCCAGGAGGACGGCACGCCGATCTTCGTCCGCGAGGCTACCGGGCCCGACGAGAGCGTGACGATCGACCAGCGCGGCTTGCTGGAGCCCGGGGAGTACGTCCTGGAACTCTCGGCGGGCGCGGGGGGCACGGGCCAGATCTGGAACAACAGCGCCTCGTTCGACCTGGCCCTCGACATCCGAGCCGTGGGCCGCCGGTGACCAGGCCGCTGATCCACACCTGCCCGTAGACCGATCGGAGGAGAGACCGGGGCGCGGTTCCCCTGCGGGGGATCCGCGCCCCTTCAGCGCTCGAGGGCGCGCGCGGGCCGGAGCCCGAGGGCAGGGAACTTGAAGGCCGTGCTGGCGGGCCAGCGCGCGGCGATGCGCGCGGCGGTGGCGTTGTAGCGCGAGCAACCGCCGCGGCCCATGCGTTCCTGCTCCTGTGCAGGGGGCACCGGCTCTCCGCTGTAGGCGTAGATCGGGTTGGAGCACCACTCCATCATGTTCCCGTGCACGTCGTGCAGGCCGAAGGCGTTGGGCGCGTAGCGGCCGACGGGCGCCATGCTAGCCACCCCGTCGTCGATCGGGGCGGGTGCACAGGAAAGGCCGTCGGCCTGCTGCTGCCAGTTGGGGAATTCCTCGGCGGTGGTCCGGTCGAAGAGGTTCGCGTGCCCCTGGAGCGAGAGCTCGTCGTCCCCCGTGTACCAGATGGTGCTCGTGCCGGCCCGGGCCGCGTACTCCCACTGCTCCTCGTGGGGCAACGCGAGCCCGTAGCGTGTCACCACCCGATCGGCCTCGGTCCAGGTCATGCCGCCGATGGGGAGGATGTCCTCCAGCGAGGCTTCTCCCGGGAGATCGTGCGTCGCGCGCCACCACTGGGGCACGGTCAGCTCGAACTTGGACAGGAAGAAGGCCGGCACCTGGACCTCGTGCGGGGGGGCCTCCTGGAATTCGATCGCGTGCGGGTCGTGGTTGGGCCGCCTGGCGTTGCCTCTTTGCGCGCCCATCCGGAAGGTCCCGCCCGGGATCAGGACCAGCACGATGCCCGTCTCCGGACGCATCTCGAGCCGGCCCTCCGGGTTGCGCTGCGCCGGCTCGCCCGAGAGCAGGTGCGCGAACTCCCACAGCCCCGAGTCGGGATCGCGCCCGAGCGGCAGGAGGCCGAGCTGGGGCACGATCTCGAGCCCGTGGTACTGCGGGCACGCGAGCGGATCGCGAAGGCTCGCGACGGCCTCTTCCCAGAGCTCCGCGGCCGCCCCCTCCAGGCTGCGCGCGCGCAGGTCCTGCGCGAGCTCCAGCCGCCGGGGCACGCTCCAGCCGTGCGCCAGGGAGACTCCCTGGGGGCCGAGGAGACCGCGGCTCTCGTCCGCGAGCTCCTCGAGCCCCGTGACGAGGCCGGCGAGCAGGTCGTGCCTGCCCTGGTCCTCGAAGGAGGCGAACCTCCAGGGGTGGGGCGCTGCCAGCCGGGCCTCGGCGGCCTGGATGCGGGCCTCGAGCACGGCGATCCGGCGGTCGAGCCGGGGTGAGGGCTCGCCCTCCAGGGCCTCTCCGACCGCGCGCTCGTACTCATCGCGCTCGCGCTCCAGCTCCGCACGGAGCTCGCGCTCGCGCTGCACGTCCCCCTCGCTCGGGGGCAGGGCCTGCTCGCGAGCGCGCACCAGCGCGCGACGGTGGTCGTCCGCGCTGGTCAGCAGGTCCTGGGCCTCGTTCAGCCAGGCGCGCATGGCCTCGGCGCGCTCGGGCGCGGGCGGCCAGAGCTCCTCGTCGGCGCGCTGCAGGAGCTGCTGCAGGCGCGATGCATCCTTGCCGGGTCGCTGGAGCTCGGCGATGCGCTCGCTGGCCCGCGCCTCCAGACGACCGGAGACCGCGCCGTACCCTCCGAGGCCGATGGAGACGAGCGCGACGACCGCGGCGGCCACGCCCACGCGGTGGCGGCGCACGAACTTGCCCAGGCGGTAGAGCGTGCCGGGCCGGCGAGCCAGGACCGGCTCGTGCCGCAGGTGGCGCTGCACGTCCTCCGCCAGCTCCGAGACCGAGGGGTAGCGCCGCGCCGGATCGCGCTCGAGCGCCTTGAGGCAGATCCAGTCGAGGTCCCCGCTGAGCTGGCGGATCAGCGCGCGCGCGTCCGTGCCGTGCAGCGGCGCCAGCGAGGTGGCCGTGGCCCTTTGACGGCGCAGGCGCGTGCTGGGCGTGACCGGGTCCTTCGAGAGCAGGAGGCGCTGCACCTCGAACAGCGGCAGCCCCGCCAGCGAGTCCCGGTCGAAGGGCATCATCCCGCTGACGAGCTGGTACAGCACGACGCCCAGCGAGTAGACGTCGGAGCGCGTGTCCACGTCGGTGCTGCCCGGGTCGGCCTGCTCGGGGCTCATGTACTCGAGCGTGCCGACGATCTGCCCGAGCTGGGTGAGCAGCGTCTCCTGCGCCAGCCGGCCCTGGGTCGAGCGGGCCACGCCGAAGTCGATCACCTTCGGCAGCGGCCGGTCCTGCTCGCGGGTCACCAGCAGGTTGGAGGGCTTCAGGTCGCGGTGCACGACGCCCTTCTGGTGCGCGTGCTGCACGCCGGCGCACACGTCGAGGAAGAGCTCGAGCCGCGCGCGCGTCGGCAGCCGGTGGTGGTCGCAGTAGGCGGTGATGGGCTCGCCCTCGACGTACTCCATCACGAAGTACGGGCGCCCGCCCTCGGTGGTGCCGCCGCCGTGGATCTGGGCCACGTTCGGGTGCTTCATGCGCGCCAGCGCCTGGCGCTCGGCCTGGAAGCGGGCCACCACCTCGGCGCCCTCCAGGCCGGGCTTGATGATCTTCACCGCCACGCGGCGCTGGACGGGCTCGAGCTGCTCGGCCGCGTACACCTCGCCCATGCCGCCCTGCCCGACGCGCTCGATCAGCTGGTAGGGGCCGACGCGCGTCCCCGCCAGGCTGGGGGCGGTCGGCTGCAGGCGGCCCAGGACGTCCTCGCCCACGAGGCCCGCCAGCAGGCGCTCCAGCTCGCGCGCGAGCGCGCCGTTCGCCCCGCACTCGCGCGCGACGAAGGCGGCGTGCTCGTCGGCCGCGAGCTCGGCCCCGCGCTCGAAGAGCGTGTCCAGGCGCCGCAGGTCCTCGGCCGAGAGGATCGCGCTCAAGCGCCCTCCTCGCGCGCGCTCAGGCGCCCGTTGAGCCAGGCGCGCGCGAAGCGCCACTCGCGCTCGACCGTGCGCGTCGAGACCTGCAGGACCTCGGCGATCTCCTCGGTGCTCATGCCGCCATAGAAGGCCATCGTCACGATCCGGGCGCGGCGCGGGTGGATGCGCTCGAAGGCCTGCAGCGCCTCCTCGACCTCGAGCAGCTCGTCGCTCGGCCCTTCCGCGGTCAGGTTGGCCGCGCTCTGCTCACCGATGCGGCGCGCGTGGCCGCCGCGCTTGAGGCAGGCCTTGCGCTCGAGGTGGTTGGCCACGATGTCGCGCATGGCGCGCGCGGCGGCGCCGAAGAAGTGCGCGCGACCCTGCCAGCCCGGATCGGTCGAGCCCACCACGCGCAGGTAGGCCTCGTGCACGAGCTCGGTCGCCTGGAGGGTCTGCCCCGGTGCCAGGCGCGCCATGCGCGCGGCGGCCAGGCGCCGCAGGTCGGCATAGACGAGCGGCAGGAGCTCGCTCGAGGGCCGGCGCTCGCCAGGCGGAGCGCTCGCGAGCCCCTGCAGGATGCGCGTCACCTCGTGGGTGCCGTCGGGCGGCGGTGTGGCGCCGGGCTCAGCCATTCCGGATCATGAGATCGCCCGCGACGATCGGCACGAAGCCGGCGGCCGGCGGCGGGGGGATGAGGGCGAGGATCTGCTGGATCGTCAGGTTCCCGAGGTGCTGCGGCACGTTGCCCAGCCCCTGCCAGGTGTCCGGGAGCTGCCCCTCGAAGCCGCCCTCCTGGACGGCGAAGAAGGTCGTGCGCCCCGCCTGCAGGAAGGCGGGAGCGTCCGGCGACGAGGCGGCCACCAGTCCGGCCGCGGCCAGGGAGCGCCGGCCGGCGCTGTCGTCGACGTACACCGCGGAGGTCACGCGCATGAGCACGAAGCTGCCCGTCGATGCCGTGTAGTTCAGCGCATGGCCTTCGATCTGGCCGCTCGCGAGGCGGGTCACCGACATGGACCAGGTGCGCGGCGTCGTCGGAGCCGAGGGGAAGAAGAACGTCCCGCGGCCCTGCGCGAGCGGGGCCGGACCGGTGCCATGGGCGGGGCCGGGGCGCGCCGCGGCGAGGACGAAGAGGACGGAGAGGGCGGAGGACGCGAGGGCTCGGCGCGTGATCGTCATGGGCGGACCTGTTGAGACAGCAGGTGGAGACGTCAGCCCCTCGAGTCTCCTCCCAGAACCATGAGGCCGGGCTCGACTGTATCCGGAAGAGGGTGCGGATGGGGAACGGCGGACGGGCATTTTGGGAGCCCTGACCGGTGGGTCAGCGCGCTCCCGCTGGATCGAGGGCCCGGTCCCGGGGGCCGACCCGGCCCTCACTCCTCCGGCGCGAATCTTCCCTGCAGGTAGGCTCCGAGGAAGGTGCCGGCGATCGCCAGGAGGATCGGCCCGTTGCCGGTGCCCAGGCTCGCGAGCATCGCTCCGGGGCAGATGCCCGCCAGGCCCCAGCCGAGGCCGAAGAGCGCGGCGCCGATCACCGTGCTCGCGCGCAGGCGCGCGCTCGGGCGCTCGAACTCGCCGAAGGGCGGCCGGGCGAGGAGCCGCGGGCCGAGCCAGAAGGCCGTGGCGGTGAGCGCGATCGCGCCGGCCATCACGAGCATCAGGCCGAGGTCCTGGAAGGTCAGGAAGGCGAGCACGACCTCCGGCCGGGTCATGCCGGAGAGCGCCAGGCCGTAGCCGAA
>DASVAP010000040.1:0-4405 GCA_036376275.1 Planctomycetota bacterium
GCCACTCCTCGGCGGTGTAGAGCGAGACGAGGGCGTTCTCGACCGGCGCGAAGGACTCGTCCTCGACCCTCCCGCGCAGCGTCCCGGGGGAGAGGAGCGTCAGCTCGACCGTGCGCACCTCGCCCGGCGCGAGCGGCAGGATCTCGAGCGACCCGCGTGCGCGCCCGAGCGCACCGGACAGCTCCATGGGTCGATCCGCCGGCAGGCGCTCGAGGCGGAACCCGCCGTCGGCGCCGATCTCGCCGTTCGCCATCGCGAGAGATGGCCCCATATCGCTGTTGCGGATCACCCACAGCGGCCCGCACTGGACCCAGGACGACGCCATCGGCAGCTCGTCGAGTCGCCTGCCCGCCGAGGCCCGCACCCGCCCCTCGACGGCGGCCAGGAAGCGCGGCTGGAGGACGATCTCCATCCAGCCGGGCTCGAACACGGCGCCGTGCAGTTGCAGGATCGGCGACTCGAGGTCGAGCGTCCCCCAGACCGCCCCCGGAGGGAGCTCGAGGGAGAAGGAGCCGTCGGGTGCGACGGTGGTCTCGACGAACTGGACCGAGTCGCGCAAGTACACCGTCGCCCGCAGGACGAGCTCGGGCGGGAGCAGCCGGTCGTGCTCGACCCGTCCGGCGATGCGCTCGCCAGGCAGGGCCGGCGTCCGCCCCGCCGGCTCGCGCCCATCGTCTCCGCTCGCTCCAGCCACGAGGCCCTGGACGATGAGGATGGGGAGCACGCGGGCGAGCGCGAGGAGCACGGCGCGATCCTACGCGCCCGTCGAAGCCCGGGTTTGGCCCGGCTGCCAGCGCGGCGTATCGCTCCGGTACAGTAGCGGGCTCGCGCCCATGCTCCCGCCGCGCCCGAGCCGCACGATCCACGTCCGCCAGCTCCCGATCGGCGGGAGCGCTCCGATCGTCGTGCAGAGCATGGCCGCGACGCGCACGCAGGACGTGGCCGCGACCGTGCGCCAGGTCGAGCTGCTGCAGCGCGCCGGGGCGGATCTGGTGCGCATCGCGGTCGACAGCAAGGCCGACGTCGAGGCCCTGAAGGAGGTGCGCCGGCGCACGCAGGCCCTGCTCTCGGTCGACCTGCAGGAGAGCTACCGCCTGGCGGAGCTGGTCGCGCCCTTCGTCGACAAGCTGCGCTACAACCCCGGGCACCTGCACCACCACGAGAAGGAGAAGCCGGTCGAGGAGAAGGTCGCCTACCTCGTCGGCGTGGCGCGGAAGCACGGCCTCGCCCTGCGCATCGGGGTCAACGCGGGCTCGGTCGCGCCGGCCTGGGCCGAGCGCTTCCCCGATCCGCTCGACGCGCTGGTGCACTCGGCGGCCGACCACTGCGCGATGGTCGATGCGCAGGGCTTCACGGACTACTGCGTCTCGATCAAGGACTCGGATCCGCGCACGGTGGTCGAGGCCAACGTGCGCTTCGCGGCCCTGCGCCCGGACGTCCCGCTGCACCTGGGCGTGACCGAGGCCGGGCTGCCGCCGGACGGGGTGATCAAGACGCGCATTGCCTTCGAGCAGCTCCTGGCGCGGGGCATCGGCGACACCCTGCGCGTCTCGCTGACGGTGCCCTTCGACGACAAGGGCCTCGAGATCGAGGTCGGGCGCCAGATCCTGGCGGACGTCGCCGCCGGGCGCTTCCGCTCGGTGCCGCCCAGCTTCTTCAGCGGGCTCAACATCATCGCCTGCCCCTCCTGCTCGCGCGTCGAGAACGAGAAGTTCATCGAGCTGGCCCAGGAGGTGAAGGAGCTGACGCGCTATGCGGCCGAGCACGACCTGACGATCGCCGTCATGGGCTGCCGCGTGAACGGGCCGGGCGAGACGGACGACGCGGACCTCGGTCTGTGGTGCGGCCCGACGCACGTGAACCTGAAGAAGGGCAGCGCCGAGCTCGGCGCCTATCGCTACGACGAGATCCTGGCGCGGCTCAAGGACGAGCTCGACGCGCTGATCGCGACGCGCGCCGGGTCGCCCTGAGCACGGATCCGGCTCCCGAGCCCAGCTGATTCATGAAGACCTCGAGCGAGACGTCGCGAATGGCCTCAGATGCATGGCCAGCCCGCGGAGCGCAGGTGCCTCGCGACCGAGAGGGACCGGAACTGACCATTCATCTGGTCAGTGAGGACTCGCAGGGAGCGAAAGGCCGCAGATGAGGCCCGTCGCGACGTCGGAGCCGAGGGCTTCATGAATCAGCTGGGCTCAGAGGCCGGCCAGGACGAAGAGGCGCCGCACGCAGTCGTCGGAGGCGAGCACCGCCAGCTTGGTGGCCGCGCTCCAGCGCGGCTCGACTTGGCCGCGGGGCGGGCGACGGTCCGCTCCGGCGCGCGCACCTCCTTCGTTTCGGGCTCGCCCAGCTGCGCGCACCGGCCCCGGTTCAGCCCGTGGACCTCGCCGCGAAGGCCAGCGCCGCGCGGGCCTCGAGCCGGACGCCCGGCGTGCGCGTCGAGTCGCCGGCGCCGGTGCGAGCCGCGGGCTCAGAAGCCCTGCGCCAGCCGGTGCACGACCGCGCCCGCGCCGAGCTGGATCAGGCGCGGGTAGGGGGCGAGCTTGCCCGGGAAGGAGCCCGAGGCCGGCAGCTGGTAGTAGGCCTGCACGTGGAGGCGCACGACATCGAGGCCCGGCGGGACGAGCCCGAGCTGCGCGACCGTGCTCAGCCGTCCGTCCGGCCCGAGGCGACCCGCGTATTCGAGCACGCTGGAGTTCCCGACCAGGTAGGCGCCCTGCAGCGCCGGGCGGTAGCGCGGGTTCGAGCCCGGGGAGTACAGCACGAAGACTCCGGCCCCCGGCGGACCCTCGAAGTGCATCGTCGTGTCCTCGCCGAAGCGCGTCGGGCCGTCGACGCTCAGCGCCAGGCTCGCGCCGCTCAGGAGCTGCAGGTTGCCCGTGCTCGCGGCACCGTCCGGGCAGCCCGTGCCGCCGGAGAGGCTCGAGTCCAGCACCTTGGCCTGGCCCACCGTCTGCAAGCCGCGGCCGCCGGCCTGGCAGGGCGAGGGGGTGCCGTCGCCGCCCTGCACCGTGCAGCCCGAGAGGTACAGGAAGTCGCTGGCCGCGCTCGCGACGATGCCCGCGCCTCCGGCCTCGCCGCCCTGTCCGTCGGCGCCCTGGAAGGTCGTGTCGTAGGCGTAGACGCGGGACGCGAAGGTCACCATGCCGGCCGCGGCCTGTGGCCCGCCGGAGGCCGCGTGAACTCCGCTGCGGACCTGCGAGCCGCAGAGAACCACGGAGTCGGAGGCCGAGACCAGCAGGGCCGGCTGGGACGGGTTTGCGAAGAAGGAGGAGAAGGCGATCTCGCAGTCGTCGATCCAGATCCGTCCGTCGTTGTTCGCCAGGCTCAGCGCGGGCCGCATGTCGTCCGCGAAGAGGCCCAGGCCGGAGAGCTGCACCGACTGCGCGGCCCCGAGGTCGACCACGGACAGGTCTCCGCCGAGCGCGACGTTCCCCGGGTGGCTGGCCACGAGCGCGAGGGACTTGCCATCGATCTCCGTGCCGGTGCCCAGGGCGTAGCTGCCGCCGTGCACGAGCACGGTGTCGCCCGGGCCGGCGGCCGCGATGGCCGCGGGCACGTCGCTGAAGTCGGTCGCGATCGGTGCGCCGTCGCGGCGGGGCGCGCCCACCAGGAAGTCGGGACGCCCGTCCCCGTCCCAGTCGCCGATGGCGGTCAGGCTCGCTCCGAGCTCGTCGTCCATCACGGACCCGAAGACGCTGCTGTGGCGCACCTGGTCCTGCACGGTGCCGTCCGGCGCGAGGAAGAGGACGTGCACTGCCCCGCCGGCGCTCCCGCGCTCGGCACCGACCGCGAGGTCGGGCGTCCCGTCGCCGTCCAGGTCTCCGAGCGCGGCCACGGCCGCGCCGAAGCGCTGGTCGGGGTGACTCGCCAGGCCCCCGTGCAGCTCGCTGAGCTTCTGCTCCGCGCTCACCGTGCCGTCGGCGGCCAGGAAGAGGATCCACACCGCGCCCGAGTCCGTGCCGCCGTCGGCGCTGCGCGGGGCGCCCACGGCCAGGTCGCCGACGCCGTCGCCATTCACGTCGCCGAGCGCCGCCAGGGACGTGCCGAAGCCGTCGGTCAGGATCGGGCCGACGAGGCCCCCGGACGTCGCGCCGATCTTGTGGTACGCGGTCAGCGTGCCCTCCGGCGCGAGGCTCAGGATCCACACCGCGCCCGTGCCCGGGGCGCCGTCGCCATCGGCGGGCGCGCCCACCGCCAGCTCGAGCGTCCCGTCTCCGTCGAGGTCGCCCAGCGGGGCCAGGGCGGCGCCGAAGGCGTCACCATGGTCGAGCCCGCCGCCGAGGCCCCCGGTGCGGCCGATCTCGAGCGCGCGGGCGACCGAGGCGTCGAAGGCGAGCGAGAGGATCCACACGCTCCCGGCCGAGTCGCCGTCGCCGCCCGCGGCGAGCTCGAGCGTGCCGTCGCC
>DASVAP010000041.1:0-3873 GCA_036376275.1 Planctomycetota bacterium
GGCACCTCCTCACGCCCACCTGGTCGCCCGACGGCCAGTGGATCGCCTTCGCCAGCGACACGATCGAGCTCGTGCGCCCCGACGGGTCGGAGCTCCGCTGGCTCGGGAAGGGGTGGTTGCCGGCCTGGTCGCCCGACGGGACGCGCCTCGCCTGCGTGCACGAGGAAGGCGTCGATGTCGTCACGCTCGACGGTGCGCGAACCCGCATCGTGGACGAGCCTTGCCTCGGGCTGAGCTGGTCGCCCGACGGGAGGAGGCTCGCGCTCGCCCTCGCGCACGAGCAGGACGAGCCACAGCTCGGCGTGGTGCTGGTCGATGCCGAGGGCGGGGATCGTCGCGTCCTGTGCCCCGGGATGTTCCCGCGCTGGTCGCCGCGCGGCGATCGGATCCTCGTCGCGCGGGAGTGGTTCCAGCTCTGGTCCGTGCCGGTCGAGGGCGGTGAGGAGCTCCTGCTGGCCGAGGAGGCGCGTCTGGGGCGCTGGTCGCCGGACGGGAGCCGCATCGCATTCGCGCGAGGAGAGGAAGTCGTGGTGATCGACGCGGACGGCGGCGGCGAGCGCGTCGTGCGAGACGTCCCGGAGTGAGGGCGTGGAAGCGGGCTGGAGCCCGGCGGCCCCGGGGCCTCAGCGCGCCGGGCCCACCACCAGGTCGTCGAAGGAGGTGCGCGCGTCGGCCTTGGTCCACAGGCCCACGTAGCCGGCCTCGGGCAGGGTCGTGTCCTCGGCCTCGAGGCGCACCGTGCCGTCCAGGGTGCAGGTGATGCGCGCCCCGACGTGCTCGACGCGGATGTGGTGCCAGGTGCCGGCGGTGAGCTCGGCCTTCGCGCTGGCGAGCTGCTTGCGCTCGCCGTTCACGACGACGTAGAGGCGGAAGTTCGACTCGAGCGGGTTGGCGCGGCAGACGTAGTAGTGGTTCTCGTCCTTCAGGCGCCACACCGGTCCGCCGCCCTGGTCCTCCTCGCCGGCGTCGGCGCGGAAGGCGAGCTCGAAGACGCCGTCCTGGAAGCGCGAGGTCGTGTCCCAGCACAGGTTGAAGGTCGGGCTCGAGCCGTGGTCGGCGGCGCTCAGGGCGAGCACGTTGGGGGGCGAGGCGGCGGCCGGATCGGCGACGATGCCCCAGGTGGCGAGGGGGCCCTCCTGGCGCGTGCCGGCCACGTGCCAGCCGGCGGGCAGGGGGCCGGGCGCGATGCGGTCGAAGCCGCGCCGGCCGGGCAGCTCGGGCGCCGGCGGGACGGGTTGCGCGGGCGTGGTCGCGACGCCCGGCGGGGTCGCGGGGGGCTCGTCGGCGCAGGCGGCCGCCAGCAGGGCGAGCCAGGGGAGGAGCGCGCGCGGCCCGGGCTTCATGGCCTCGATCCTACTCGCGGCGCGGGGGCGTGCCGCGGGAAAGGCCCGCCCGAGGGGTCGCTTTCGGCGCGGCCGTCCTTACGCTAAGGGATCACCGGGACGAGCGACGAAGGAAACGCAGCCATGTGGAGATCCCTGTCGGGCAAGCCAATAACCGACCTGATCGTCGCGGTGGGGGAGCTCGTGCGCGGCGATCGGGAGGTGATCCACGTCGGCTCCGACTCGCAGAACTACGGCCAGGCCACGCACTACGTCACGGTGGTCGCGGTGGTCGATCCGGGCGCGGGCGGGCGCGTCCTGTACCGCAAGTCCTCGGTGGCGCGCGTGCACTCGCTGGCCCACAAGCTGTTCCACGAGGCCGAGCTGTCGCTCGAGGCGGCCCTGACGCTCTCGCGCAGCTTCGCGCACGACATCGTGGTGCACGTCGACGCGAACGAGGACCTGCGGCACCTCTCGTCGCAGTACGTGCGCTCGCTGGCGGGGATGGTGCTCGGACACGGCTTCCAGGTGCGCGTGAAGCCCGATTCGTGGGCCGCGACGCACGTGGCGGACTCGCTGGTCAAGGGCAAGCACCCGTCGGCGGCGTAGGGGGCTCCTCCCCGCCCGTGGCGCGCGCGCCCGTCGGGCGACCCGCCGCCGCGCCGTGGCGCCGGGCAGCCGGGTTCTCGAGGGCTCCACGCGGTCCGGAGGCGCGCGGAGATCGACTGCGCCGCTCCGCAAGGGGAGGAGCCGCGCTGGAGCCCGGCGTTCCCGGGGTCCCGCTCAGAGACCGTGAAAGAATCGGAAGGCGCGCGAGGATCGCGCGCTCGGCCGATCCAGAGCCCCCGGGCCAAGGATGCCTGCGGCATCCAGTGGCCCGGCGGCTCAGCGCGGGTCCGCGTACACCGGCGCCGCGCAGGTGAAGGCGTAGCGGCCGGAGAGGAGCTCGACGTCGAGCGTCTCCGCGCCCGTGGTGCGCACCGTCACGCCCGGGGCCTCGGACAGCGGGCGTCCGCCCTCGCGCACGCTCGCGGGCGCGCGCGTGGGAATCGCGAGCGACGCGCTGACGCCGGGCGGGACGAGCACGTCGAGCTCGAGCGTCTCGCCGGCGCGGCGCCAGGCGAGCTCGATCCGCCCGCGGATCGAGTCGTGGCTCGCGCGCGCGTGGGTCAGGCCGCCGCCGGGCTTCGGGGCGAGCTGCAGGCGCCGGAAGCCGGGCTCGGCCGGTGCCAGGCCGCCGATCGTCTCGAACATCCACTGGCCCACGGCGCCGAAGGCGTAGTGCGCGAAGGAGTTCATGCCGGGGTCCTGAAAACCCTTCTCCGGCGTCCAGCCGTCCCAGCGCTCCCAGATGCTGGTGGCGCCGTGCTCGAGCGAGAACAGCCAGGACGGATAGGTGCGGTTCAGCAGCAGGCGGTAGGCCAGGTCCTCGCGTCCGATCGCGTTCAGGGCCAGCAGCAGGTCCTTGGTGCCGACGAAGCCGGTCGTGAAGTGCCCGCCGTGGGCCTCGACATCGGCCACCAGGCGCTCGGCCACGCGCGCGCGGCGCTCGCCCTCGACCAGGCCGAAGGAGAGCGCCATGGCGTAGGCGCACTGCGTGTCGCCCTGCACGCGGCCGTCGTCCTGCACGTAGGCCTTGTCGAAGGCGCTCTTCAGGCGCTCGAACAGGCCCGCGTGGCGGCGCGCGTCGTCCGGGCGGCCGAGGGCCAGCGCGCTCTCCTCCATCAGGCGCGCGCACAGGGCGAAGTAGGCGCTGTAGATGACCTCCTTGGGCGTCGCGGCGCCGACGCTGACCCAGTCGCCGAAGCAGTGGAACTCGGCCGGCGGGAGCAGGTCCGCGCCGCTGCGCGCCACGCAGAAGTCGAGGAAGCGCTGCATCGAGGGGTAGGCGCGCTCCAGCAGGCGCCGGTCGCCGTAGATGCGGTACATCTCCCAGGGCACGATCACGCCCGCGTCGGCCCAGGCGGGACCGCCGTCGTCGCCGGCGACCTTGAGCGGCGCCACCATCGGGAACTGGCCGTCGGCGCGCTGCGCGTCGGCCAGGTCGACCAGCCACTTGGTGAAGAAGGCGTGCACGTCGGCGTTCCAGGCGGCCGTGCGCGCGTAGACCTGCGCGTCGCCGGTCCAGCCCAGGCGCTCGTCGCGCTGCGGGCAGTCGGTGGGCACGTCGATGAAGTTCATGCGCTGCGTCCAGCGGATGTTCTCCATCAGGCGCGCCAGGGCCGGCTCGGAGGTCTCGAGCGTGCCGACGTAGGGGGTGTCGCTCGTCACGGCCAGCGCGACCAGCTCACCCGGCGCCGGCGCGTGCCCGAGGCCGGTGATCTCGACGTACTGGAAGCCGTGGAAGGTGAAGCGCGGCTGCCAGGTCTCGAGCCCGTTCCCCTTGCAGACGTAGGTGTCCGTGGCGCGTGCGCCGCGCAGGTTGGTGGTGTAGATCGTGCGGTCGGGGTTCAGGCGCTCGGCGAAACGCAGGGTCAGCTCCTGGCCGGCCCGTCCGCGCACGGCGAGGCGCGCGAAGCCGGCGATGTTCTGGCCCAGGTCGCACACGAAC
>DASVAP010000050.1:0-7677 GCA_036376275.1 Planctomycetota bacterium
TACCAGGCCGGGGTCGTGCTCTCGGCCCTGGTGGTGATCGCGGTCGTCTTCTGGCGCCGCGCCAACGACCTCGAGGCCCACGTGCAGGCCGGGGCGCAGGTCGTGGTCGAGGTCCTGGCGCGCCAGGGCGAGGCGGCCGACCCGACGCTCGAGAACGTGCACGCGCTCCTGCCGGGGCTGGGCGACGTCACGCCCGTGCGCCTGGGAGCGGAGAGCCCCGCGGTCGGCAAGACCCTGGCGGCGCTCGACCTGCGCGCGCGCACGGGGGCCAGCGTGATCGCCATCACGCGCGGCTCGGGCGCGGTGATCGCCCCGACCGGGCGCGAGGAGCTCTTCGTCGAGGACGTCCTGGCCCTGGCGGGCAGCAAGAAGGCGATCCAGGCCGCGCGCGCCGCGCTCGAGCCGGGCGGGCGGATCGAGGAGGCGAGCGTCAGCGCTTCCGGCCCGCCGGACTGAGCTCCGCGACGCGCACGCGCAGCTCGAGGTAGGCCGTGGCCGGGTCCGCTGGTCAGGGTTGCGCCGGTGGTCTCCAGAAGGGTTGCGGGTGGCGTCCGGGCGCTTCCTCGGGCTCCCTACGGGGCCATGGTCCTCGCCCCGCCCCCCGCCAGGCTCGGAGAGGCCTCCGGCCGGAAGTGAGAAAGATCCAACGGTCGGTGCACGCGACACGACAATGCCTTCGAGTCGTGCTCCGGTAGGCAGCCTGTGAAAGGACTCCCATGGAACGCGTGTGCGGGTACTCGTTCGTCTTCCTTGCCGCCCTGCCCTGTGCCACGCAGGAGAGCGCCACCCTCTTCGATGCGCCCCTCGTGGTCACGAGTCCGACCCAGCGCCTCGACCACCTGCTCGACTGGAACGGGGATGGGGTGCAGGACTTCGTGACGTACTACGAGGGCTCGTTCACGGTCGGGATGATTGCCCACCGGAACGACGGCGAGGGCCGGCTCGTCGGCCTGTTCTCGCTCGGGCGGGGCGGCGGGGGTGGCGGCTCGCACATGGAGACCATCGATGCGAACGGCGACGCGCGCGAAGACCTCGCGTGGGTCGGCGCGCGGAACGGGGGTTTCTACGGCTTCATGCACGTGCTCGCGATGCCAGGGAACCAGGTCGAGCGTGTCCGGCACCTGGAGTTCGAGGGCTCGTCGAGCGCGCCGATCGATTTCGGGACGGTGCTCGACGCCGATCTCGACGGTGACGCCGACCGCGTGCGCATCGCGGGGCAGACGCTGATCCTCGAGATCTTCGAGGAGACCGCTCCGGGCACGTGGATCGCAACCACGAGCACCCTCGAGCTCGGCTTCAACACGCAGGCCCTCGTGCGCATGGACTTCGACGGGGACGCTTACCCCGATCTGTACCTGCACCGCGGCGTGCGCGGCTCGTTCGTCCCGCTCGCGGGTGGGAGCCTGCACGCTCCGGTGACCTTGCAGCATGGCGTCGCTTCCGACATGCCGATGGCGATCCCGGGTGACGTCGACGGCGATGGCGACCAGGACCTGGCGATCTTCAACATGAACGGCTACAAGCTCTACCGGCGCACCGGGCCGGCGAGCTGGACGCTCGAGCCGTTTCGCGCGGGCGGACCGGCGGCCAAGTTCGCCGACGTCGACGGCGACGGCGACCTCGACGGCGTGTGCTGTGGCGGCGGGGGCTCGACGCCCAAGTACTTCGACAACGCCTCGACCTTCCGCGTGGCCCTGAACGACGGCGGGGGCGACTTCGCGCCGGCCTTCTCGATCCCCGGGCTCGGCTCGCGCGAGATCGCGGGTGCAGCCGACCTCGACCAGGACGGCGACGTGGACCTCGCCGGCGGTCAGTGCATCTACTTCGCCCGCGGGCCGCTGAAGGGACCGCCACAACGCACGCTCGCCGCGCCGCAGTCACAGCGCGGGCTGGCCGACTTCGATCGCGACGGCGATGTCGACTTCGGGCCGGGGCTGGGCGGCTTCGCGCGGCACCTCGGCAACGGTGTCGGGCGTGCCTTCACGCTCTTGTGCCCGGCACCGCCGCCGGGGACGAGCGACGAGGGCCCGGGCCTCCCGGGCGACTGGGACGGCGATGGCGACGTCGACCTGCTCGTGCGCCGCTGGCTCGGGCCGGACTTCCAGGAGATGCGCCTCCTCACGAACGAGGGCGGCGGGAGCTACGCCGACTGCGGCACGGCCAGCACGAGCGACTTCTTGCCCGGGATCACCGGCGTGGAGCCGGAGCGCTCCTTCGCCGAGGATCTCGACCTCGACGGCGATCTCGATCTCGTGACCTATCTGCGCAGTTCGTACACCTACGGGAGCTGGACGAAAGGCTGGGTCAACGACGGCGCCGGCCACTTCACGCTCGCATGGCAGGCCGCGTCCGTCTGGCCCATCGGCTTCGCTCAGCTCCACGGCTCGAGCGCCCCCGATGCGCTGCTCGTGCGCTATTCCGATGCGACCGTGTACCTCCATCCGGGTCTCGGGGACGGGACGTTCGAGGCCAATGGCCTGCTCGGGCTGTACATGGGAGGAACGCTCGGCGCCGCCTCGCTGGTGATGGAAGACCTGGACCAGGACGGCGACGTCGATCTCGCCGGCGCCTTCCAGTTCGGTGGCGCGGGTTGGTACCACGGCAAGGGCTGGTTCATCCCGAACGTCGGCGGGACCCTGTCGCTGGCCGACAAGGTCCTGCTCGACGACCTCGACAGCCAGATCTCCGCGTCCGACCCGCACCCCACGCCGCGCATCGCGCACGCGAGCGATGTCGACGGCGACGGTCTGAAGGACGTGATCCTGTCCTCCCCGCTGCACCGCCGCGCGGCGATCTCGATCGTGCGCCGCGCGAGCGACAACTCGGGCTGGCTCTCCCCCGTGCACCAGGTCGTCTATCCGCTCGATCCTGCGGACGAGATGAACGTTGCCGCCGTGGCGGGCGCGATGCTCGACATCGACGGCGACGGTGACGACGACTACGTATCGGACGCGATCTGGAGCAACCCGCGGCGCGGCCCGCACCTGTGGGGTGCGCGGCGGCAGGACACGAGCGGCACCGGAGACGCCGCGGGCCGCGTGCCCACGCTCGGCGCGAGCGGTCCCTTCCGACCGGGCGGGACCATGTCGCTCCGTCTCACGGGAGTTCCGGCCGGTGTGCCAGCGACCCTGCTCGCCGCCGGGACGATGCCGGGCTCGAAGCTGCGCACGATGCCCGAACGCTTCTTGCCGGTGCGTTCCTTCGTGACCTCCGGACCGGCCTTGCCCGGAGCCGGCGAGTGGACGCTGACCTTCGCCGTCCCCTTCTCCACCCTGGTGCATCGCCTGCGCGTCGAGCTGGTGGACCCGGCCGACCCGACGCGTCTCCTGCGTTCCAACGAGCTCGAGCTCACGTTCGGCCAGTGAGGGCCAGGCGCGCGTTGCCCGACGTCCTGGACCTGTGGGGGTGGCTGCGTGGCCTCTTCTGGCCGGGCTCCACGTCGCCTCCGTCCACGGTCGCGTGACCCTGGCCGACCGGCAGCCGCAAGGCGATCCTTGCCGCGCGCGCGGCACTCCAGAGCGGGCCGGCGGGGCCGCGGTTCGAGGCGGGCTCCGCGGCGGGCGTCAGCGCTTCCGGCCCGCCGGGCTGAGCTCCGCGACGCGCACGCGCAGCTCGAGGTAGGCCGTGGCCGGGTCGAGCGGCGCGACGAGGGCCGCGCCATCGTCGCAGGGCCCGGCGGCCGTGCCCGCGAAGGCGCCGCGGTTCTCGAGCGCCAGGCCCGTGTGCGGCACGATGCGCGAGTCGCGGCGCTCGCTCACGCGGCACACCACGCGGTAGACGCGGCCCGGGGCGAGCTTCCAGTCGGGCGCGAAGAAGCTGCGGTCGTTGCGCGGCGAGGTGCGGTAGCGCTCGGCCGCCACCAGGACCGGCGCGGCGGGCTCGGTCACGTCGTAGAGGCGCACGTTGGCGTCGCAGCGTGCCGGGCCGGGCGGCACGAGCTGGCCGTCGAGCACCAGCTCGGCCACGCGTAGCGGGCCGGGGCTCGCGTCCGTGTCGCACTCGAGGCCCACGAAGGCCTCGGGCCCGGCCAGCACCTCCGGCTCCGGCGGGGGCGCGCCGAGGTCCGGCAGCACCAGGCCGCCGCTCGACTCGAGGCGCAGGCGGAAGGGGCCGCGCGGGGCGTGCTCGACCCCGTCGAGCAGGACGCGCCCGCTGCGGAAGACCGTGATCTCGCGCTGCGCCAGGTCCGCGAGCGCGATCCCGCCCAGGGCCGGGTTGACGTCCTTGTCGATGCGCAGGAGCCCGTTCTCCGGCAGGCTCGGGAAGTCGACCAGCAGGTCGAAGCGCACGCCGGCCGCCGGCGCGTCCGGGTCCGGGCCGCCCGGCAGGGCCAGGGTCAGGCCGTACTCGCTCTGCGAGAGGTAGCCGTGCGAGCTGGCCACGAAGCGCCTGCGCGCGAAGCCGCTCGCGTCGCCGTGCACGCGCGCCTCGACCGTGGCGCCGTGCTCGCTCTCGAGGCCGCGCGCCACGGTGGCAGAGTCGCCCACCGCGCGCACGCGGATCGTGGTGCGTGCCAGGAGCGGGGTCTCGGGGCCCAGGGTCGCGTTCTGGAAGAAGGCCCCCGGACCCTGGAAGTTCGCCAGGGCGCAGTCCGGGTCGCCGTCGAGGTCCCAGTCGCCCCAGGCCGGCAGGCAGAAGTTCAGGAAGCGCGGCCCGATCGCGGTCGTGGCCAGGCGCAGGTCCGGCTGGCCCGTCTCCACCAGGAGATTGCGGCGGAAGACGCTGGCCGTGGTGAGGTCGAGGTCGCCGTCCAGGTCCCAGTCCTCGGCCGAGCAGCCCTCGGTCGCGCCGGCGGCGGGCGTCTCGAGGCGCTCGCTGGCGTCGAAGAAGCTGCCGTCGCCCTCGTTCTCCCACAGCACGTTGCGTGCGCGGTACACGACCACCAGATCCAGGTCGCCGTCCAGGTCGTGGTCGAGGAACACCGTGCCCTCGTCGAGCACGGTCTGAAGCCCGATCCCGGTCGGGATGCGCACGAGCGGCGCGAAGAGCGGCACGCCGGGCGCGCTCCGGTTCTGGTACAGCGTGCCGTTGGCGTAGGCGTCGATGTCCCCGTCGCGGTCGACGTCGACCATCTGCGCGCCTTCGGGGCGGTTGACGTTGTCGGGATTGCCCATGCCGCTCGCTTGCGTCTGCTGCGAGAAGCGGAAGGCCCCGCCCGGGCCGCTCGGGCCGAGGTTGACCAGGAACTGGTTGCCGCCGCTCCCGCCCTCGACCGCGTCCGGGTAGGCGGTGAGCCACAGGTCGAGGTCGCCGTCCTCGTCGACGTCGCACCAGGCAAAGGACTCGCCGAACATGCCGCAGCTCAGGCGGTCGTCGAGGATCAGCGGGTCGGAGGCGACCTCCTGGAACGTGCCCGCGCCGTCCACGTTGCGCAGCAGGTAGAAGCAGTCGCCGCGCGGCGAGCAGGCGATGTCCGGCAGGCCGTCCTGGTCGTAGTCGCCCGCGGAGGCGCCGTAGCGATTCGTGATCGGCGGCAGGAAGGCGTCCAGGTCCGCCACGCGGTCGAAGGCCGTGCCGCCCAGGTTGCGCCACAGGCCGCCGTTCGCGTTGGCGTAGAGGTCGATCCAGCCGTCGGCGTCGTAGTCGAGGAAGGAGACGCCCGAGGAGCGGAACTCGTCGCTGCCCGGCAGGCGCAGGAGCGGCACGTCGACCGCGCCCAGCCGCGGACCGAGCGCGCCCGCGGCCGGCGTCTGCGGGGGGAGGGGGACGAGCAGCGCGGCCAGGGTGAGGAGCATGGTGTGCCGATTCTAGGGCCTGAGGGCCGAGCGCGGAGGCGCGAAGGGGAGCGGAGGAGCGCGAGCGGAACCCGGCCACCGCTCGCCGTGGCGTTGCGCCCACGCTCGCCAGCTTCTGGCCGCCACTCCTCGCCGCCCTGCCCCCTCCGCCTCGCTCCGTTCCCGCGCGGCCCTCCGCGTCCCCTGCGTGCCTCCGCGTCGCTCCTCGGCGCAGCTACTTCCCGCCGTACCCCAGGGCATCCAGGTGCGCGCGCGTCTCGGGGTCGAGCTCCTCGAAGCGCGCCGGATAGGCGAGCCCCTGCGGGTCGGCCAGCTGCTCGAGGCGCGTCTCCAGCGCGGCCGGGTCCGCGCTCAGCCCGCGCACCTCGCGCGGGTCGCCGGCCAGGTCGAACAGGCGCCGCACGCGCACGCTGCCGTCGCGCGGGTCGCGGTAGCGCAGGAGCTTGCGTCCGCCCTCGAGCAGGCACTCCTCGAAGCGTCCGCCGGTCTCGTTGCGCGCGTAGAGCACGTGCGCCTCGCCGCCGCCGCCGGCGCGGATCGCGGGCAGGAGGCTGCGTCCCGGCCCCGGACCCTGGGGCGGCAGCCCGAGCCACTCGAGCAGGGTCGGGGCGACGTCGACGTTGGCGCAGGGCTCGCGCAGCACCGCCGGCCCGGCCAGCGGCGCGCCCGGCAGGACGTAGAAGGGGATGCGCAGGTTGAAGTCGTGCAGCGAGGCCTTGCGCTGGCGCAGGGGGGGCCCGTCGCCGACGGCCAGGTCGTCCTCCAGGTCCTGGCCGTGGTCGCTGGTGACGACGAACAGGAGCTCGCCGCCGTAGCGCGCGTGGAAGTAGTCGTAGAGCTCGCGGATCTTGCCGTCGACGAAGCGCACGGCGGCCTCGTAGCTGGGCGCGAAGGGCGCGCCCTGCCAGCGCTCCGGGCCCTCGCGCCGGCCGTGCACGTCGATGTAGTGCACGTAGACGAACTCGGGGCCCGCGCGCGGGCGCGCGTCGAAGTGCGCGCGCACGGCCGCGTTGACCGTGTCGGCGAACATGCGCTCGGTCCAGACCCGCTCGCCGTGCCCGCGCGTCATGCCCTGGTCGCCGATGAAGCTGGCGTCGAAGTGCTCGAAGCCGGCGCGCACCGGGCGGTTCGACTCGTGCAGGAAGGGGTTCGTGACGAAGCCGGCGGTGTGGTAGCCGGCCGCGCGCAGCGTGCGCGGGAGCAGCGGCACGGCCTCGTCGATCGTGGCCAGCAGCGTGCCCTCCTGGTTCGCGTTGGCTCCGTGCTGCTGCGGGTAGAGGCCCGAGAAGAGGCTGATGACCGAGGGGTAGGTCCAGGGCGCGACGGCGCGCATCGCCTCGCAGCGCACGCCGTGCTCGGCCAGGGCGCGGGTCTCGACCAGCCAGCGCTCGGCCGCGTCGTGGCGCAGCTGGTCGACCAGCACCAGCACCACGCTGGGGCGCGCGGGCTCCCGGGCGCAGGCGGCGAGGGCGAGCGCGCACGCGGCGAGGACGAGACGGGCCGGCATCGCGGGAGTCTCGACTACGGCGCTGCGCGCGGCAAGTTGGGCGCCCCAACGCGCGCGGGCCGGCCGCGTAGGCGCGCATGGATTCGCCCGTGCGCCCCTCCTACACTCGCGCGACCCATTCCTGATGGAGTCCAGCGAGCGAGAATCCGGCGCTGCCGTGGCCGCCGGAAACCCCGCGGGGGCTCCGGTGGCCGTTGAGCAGAGGCCCTGGAGCGTGGCCCTCGGCTTCGGGCGCCTCCCCGGCTGGCGCGGCGAGCTCCTGATCCTGGCCGGGCTGCTGCTGGCCGCCTGCGCGCTCTCCTGGCCGCTGGTGGCGAGCCTGGGCTCGGCCGCGGGCGTGCGCGGCGACTACTACAACAACCTCTGGAACGCCTGGTGGCTCGAGCACTGCGTGTCCGAGGGCGTCTCGCCCTACTGGACCGACCACCTCTACTA
>DASVAP010000056.1:0-6094 GCA_036376275.1 Planctomycetota bacterium
GGCCCAGCTCGCCGACCTGCGCCTGCGCTTCGTCTCGATCGGCGACCCCGCCTCGGTCCCGGCCGGCCGCTACGCGCGTGCCTGGCTCGAGGCGCGCGGCCTGTGGAGCCGGCTGGCCGCGCGCATCCTGCCCGCCGTCGATGCGCGCGCCGCCGTGGCCGCCGTCGCCTCCGGCGGCGCCGAGGCCGGTATCGTCTACCGCACGGATGCCGCGCTCTCCGGGAGCGTGCGCCTGGTCCACGAGGTTCCGCCCGCCGAGGGACCGCGCATCGTCTACCCGCTGGTCGTCCTGGCCGGCCGCCCCCACGAGCCCGCCGCGCGCGCCTTCGCGGAGTTCCTCGCCTCGCCCGCCGCCGGCATCGCCTTCGAGGAGCGTGGGTTCCTGTTCCTCCCGAGCCCGACGCGCCAGCGGTAGCCGAGCTGCTGGCCGCCGGCTCAGCCCCCGAGCCGGGACGGTGCGCGTGGCACGGTGCGGTAGCCGGGTTCGTCCTCGACGATCTCGATGTGCACGTCGACCGGCAGGTCGCGCAGCTCCTGCGTGCGCCCCGTGCGCGGCCAGTGGACCTCCAGGCGCTCGACCCGGGTCGCCTGTCCCAGGCCCAGGTGCTGGGTCAGCGGATTGCAGCCGAAGCTGCCGCCGGTGGTCACGTGGCGGTGGATGGAGCGCGTCGCCTCGCCCTCGCGGATCTCGGCCACCAGGCGCGCGCCGACGGCGCTGCGCACCGAGCTCTGGCCCACCAGCGTGACCGCAAGCCAGTGGTTGCCGTGGCCGGGGTTGGCGAACAGCGCGTTGCGGAAGGCGTCGCCGGGATAGGCGCCGCCGACCTGCTCGAACACGTCCTGGTCGCCGTCCTGGTCGAGGTCGGCGAACACGACGCCGTGGCCCTTCTGCAGGTTCCCGAAGCCGCCCGCGGCGCTGACGTCGTGGAAGCGCTGGCCGCGCTCGTTGCGGTACATCACGTTGGGCACGACCCCGTCGAAGCCCGGGTAGCCGGTGCCGAGGTAGAAGTCGAGGTAGCCGTCGCTGTCGAGGTCGCCGAAGTTGCCGCCCATGACGAGCGTGACGGCGCCGAGGCCCACCTCCGCGGCCACGTCGACGAACCCTCCGCGCCCGTCGCCCTTGTACAGCGCGGCCGGCTCGGTCCCCGGCGGCAGGCCGAGCACGCTGGCGACCGTCGGAGCCAGGCGGTAGGTCAGGCTCTGGTAGTAGCTGGCCACGTAGAGGTCGAGGCAGCCGTCGTTGTCGTAGTCCCAGAACCAGCAGTTCGCTCCGTCCATCGGGCCCGTCGCGACCTTGCCGACCTGCTTGAAGGTCCCGTCGCCCTGGTTGTGGTACAGGCGGTTGCGCAGCCCGAGGTTGGAGACGTAGAGGTCCGGGAAGCGGTCGTTGTCGTAGTCGCCGAAGCTCGCGCCCTTGCAGAAGCGCCCGTTCTCGACCCCCGCGGCGGCGGCCACGTCGCGGAAGGTCCCGTCGCCCTCGTTGCGGAAGAGCTGGCTGGGCGCCTCGTTGCGCAGGTCGTCCTCGTTGCCGAAGTACACGTCCAGGTCGCCGTCGAGGTCGTAGTCCGCGAAGACCACCGAGTCGGTCGGGTAGCTGGGCTCGGCCAGGCCCGCCAGGTAGGTCACGTCGACGAAGCGCGCGCCGCCGAGGTTGCGCAGCAGGGACTTCGGGTGGTTGCCGGCCGCGCCCAGCCAGGTCCCGCGCACGACGATGGCGTCCATCCAGCCGTCGTCGTCCAGGTCGGCCTGCACGAGGTTGTGCCCGCCGCCGATGCCCGCGAGCCCCGCGGCCGCGCTCTCGTCGGCGAAGGTGCCGTCGCCCTGGCTGCGGAAGAAGCGCACCGGCCGGCGCGGATCCCAGTCCGACACCAGGAGGTCGAGGCGCCCGTCGCCGTCGAAGTCCTCGGCCGCCGCTCCGCCGGAGAGGTTCGAGCTGGCCACGCCGGCCGGCCCGGCCACCTCGGCGAAGCGCGGGAAGGGCACCTTCGAGGCCACGGCCTCCGGCTCGATGCGCTCCTCGGGCGCCAGCGCGTCCGGCCAGGTGCCGAGGGTCATGTGGGCGACGTTCAGGAGCCAGCGCGCGGCCAGCTGCGCCGGCGAGCCGGCCGGCGCCGCGGCCAGGGCCTCGCGCAGGAAGCCGATGGCCTTCTCGGAGCCCTCGCGGTCGGCGTGCAGCCCGCCCTCGCGGATCGGGAAGAGGCAGCTCTCGGCTCCGTGGCTCAGGACGCAGTTGCGGTTCTCGGCCAGGCGCAGGGCGGCGACGCCCTGCTCGTAGGCCAGGCGCGCGGCGAACTCGGGGCGCTGCGCGGCCGGTAGCGCCGCGACGACCTCGCGCGCCGCCGCCAGCAGGGCCAGGGCCTCCTCCGTGCGTCCGAGCCGCAGGTACTCCTGGCTCAGCAGGAAGCGCACCTCGGCGGCCCGCGGCGTGCCCGCCGGGACGCGCTCGAGCTCGGCCTCGAGCGCCGGCACCGGCCCCTGGCCGAGGTAGGGATCCTCGCGCTCGGTCCACTCCGCCAGGCGCGCCAGGCGCTCCAGCATGCGCGCGTGCGACTCGCGCTCGGCGGCCGTGGGCTCGCGCGCGGCCGGGCGCTCGGCCGCGCGGCGCTCGGCGGGCGCCTGCGCCGCCGGCGATCCCGCCAGGAGGAGCGCCAGCCCTAGCAGCCCGGCCTGCAGCGTGGAGCATCGCATGGAGAGCCCTCGATTCTGCCGCGCTCGGCGCGCGGCCGCAACGCGCGGTGTCCCGCGCGCGAGCGCGGGGCGCTCAGCGCGCGCCCGCGCCGCGCGTGAGCGTCCAGGCGCGGTCGCCCGCCAGCGCGCCGAAGGACTCCTCGGCCCCGCCCGGCCAGCGCACGCGCACCTCGTCGGCCGCGGCGGCCTCCCCCAGCCCGAGGTGCACGCGCAGGTCGTTCGCGGCGCAGTAGCTGTAGGCGCCGCGCACGATGCGCACGAGCGTGCGCGCACCGATGCGGACCTCGACCGTGGCGCCCAGCGCGTCGCGCCCGCGCTCGACCACGCGCAGCACGAGCCAGTGCCCGCGCTTCTCGGCGCGGTTGACGAGCAGGTCGGCCGGCCCGTCCTTGTTCACGACCAGGATGTCGACGTCGCCGTCCAGGTCGACGTCGCCGAAGACCGCCGCCCGGCTGGTGTGCGCCAGCAGCGGATGGGTGCCGCCGCGCGGCTCGACCTCGGCGAAGCGCCCGCCGCCCAGCCCGCGGAACAGCAGGTTGGGCTCGGCGAAGGGGTCCGGTCCGAAGGACTTGTAGCTGTGCAGGATGTTCCCGTCGGCCTCGTACAGGTCGAGCAGGCCGTCGTGGTCGAAGTCGTGGAAGCCGACCCCGAAGCGCGTCATCGGGCGCGTGATGGCCTTGAAGCCGGTGCCCGCGGTGCGGTCGACGAAGCGCGCGCGCTCGTTGCGGAAGTAGCTGTCGGGCTCGTTCTGCATGTTGACGACGAGCAGGTCCTCGTCGCCGTCCTCGTCCACGTCGCCGACCCCGACGCCCATCCCGGCCTTGACCATGCCGTCCTGGTCGGCGTGGCACCCGGCGGCCTGCGAGCTCTCGAGGAAGCGCCCGTCGCGCTGGTTCATGAACAGGTGGTTGGGCGAGGCGTCGTTGGCCACGAACACGTCCGGCCAGCCGTCCAGGTCGACGTCCAGGCACGCGATGCCCAGGCCGTTGCCCGGCGGCTCGGCCACGCCCGCCTCGCGCGAGACGTCGGTGAAGCGCAGGCCCCCGTCGTTGCGCAGCAGCGTGTCCGCCGCCGGCCGGTCGTAGGAGGACGGGCCGCAGTAGGTCTCGCCGTGGGGCTTCGCGTAGCAGGTGCGCTCGAAGGCCTCGCTCCAGTGCAGGTAGTTGACGACGTAGAGGTCCAGGTCGCCGTCCAGGTCGTGGTCGAGGAAGCCGGCCGAGCTGCTCCACAGCCCGACCGTCGTGCCCGCGCTCGCGCTCACGTCCTGGAAGCGCCCGCCGCCGTCGTTGCGCAGCAACGCGTTGCCGTCCAGGTTGGTCACGTAGAGCTCCTGGTCCCCGTCGTCGTCGGCGTCGCCGGTGGCGGCCCCCATGCCGTAGCCGCGATCCTCCGTCCCGCTGCCGGCGCTCGCGTCGGCGAAGGTCCCGTCGCCGGCGTTGCGGAAGAGCCGGTTCGGGGCGCGCTCGGCGCGCGCGCGCAGCACGCCGTCCGACTGCACCAGGTAGGCGTCCAGGTCGCCGTCCTCGTCCATGTCGAACAGCGCTCCGCCGCCGCACACGACCTCGGGGAAGAGGTAGCGACCCGCGTGGCCGCTCCTGTGCTCGAAAAGGAGCCCGCGCGCGGCGGCCTCTTCCACGAACCAGGGCGGGGTTGCCGGGGTGGCGGCGGTGGTGGAGGCGTCGGGCGAGCCCGGGAGCGGCTCCTGGCCGCAGGCGCAGAACAGGCCGAGCGCGCCGAGCGCCGCTGCGAGCCTCATCGCGGCACGCTTCCCTGGCGCAGCTCTTCCAGCAGCGCCTGCTCGTCGCGCGCCAGACCGGGTGCGCCCTCGAGCAGCGCGCGCGCCTCGTCCGCGCGGCCCGTCTCGACGTAGGCCCGCGCCAGCGCCGCGCGCGTCCCGGCGCTCTTCGCGCCGTCGCGCAGGGCGCGCTCGAGCGCCGGCAGGCCCTCGGCCCAGCGTTGCAGCGCGCACTGCGCCAGCCCGTACTCGGCCCACACCTCGGGCGCGCGTCCGTCGAGCTCGAGCGCCGCGCCGAGCGCCACCAGCGCCTCCTCCGGCCGCTTCAGGCGCGTCAGGATGCGCCCGCGCTGCGCCTGGAGCGCGCCGTTGCGCGGGTCGACGGCCAGGATGCGCTCGCAGGTCGCCAGCGCCGCGGGCAGCTCCTGGCTGGCCTCCTGCAGGTTCGCCAGCATCCCCAGCACGAGCACGCTGTCCGGGTCCTTCGCCAGCGCGGACTCGAGCGTCGCGCGCGCGTCGCCCGGACGGCCGAGCAGGAAGTAGCCCCAGGCCAGGTAGGCGCAGGCGTTGCGGTCGCCGCCGCCGTCCGCCAGCCAGCCCTCGAGCAGGCGCACGGCCTCGGCCGCCCCGCCGCTCCCCAGCAGCTCGCGCGCGCGGTCCATGACCGACTTCTGCAGGTACGGCCGCAGCTCCGCCTGCCAGGGATCGAGCCCTGGCGGCAGCGGCGTCCAGGCCACGCGCAGGCGCTCGGCCTCCTCGCGCCGCCCGGCCTCCGTCAGGGCCGTGCGCGTCAGCACGACCAGGTGCGCGTGCTCGGGGAAGCGCGCGCGCAGGTCGGCGAGCAGCGCCAGCGCCTCCTGTGAGCGGTCGCTGGCCATGTAGACGAGCGCGATCCCGGCCCAGGCGCCGACGAAGCGCGGGTCGAGCTCGGTCGCGCGCCGGTGCGCCGATTCGGCACCCGGGAAGTCGCCCTGGTCGAAGAGATAGGTGCCGAGTCGCCAGTGGCTCGGGGCGTAGCTCGGCACGAGCTCGATCGCGCGCTGGATGGCGGCCACCGCCGCGGGCAGGTCCCCCAGCTTCCAGGCCATCACCGAGAGCCGGTACCAGGCCTGGGGTGGTGCGCCGAGCGCCAGCGCGCGCCGGTAGCAGACCTCGGCCTGGCTCAGGAGGTCGCCGCCCTCGAAGGTCATCCCCGCCACGAGCCAGGCCTCGGCGCTTTCGGGCTCGGCCTCGACGCGCGTGCGCGCCGCGGCCACGGCCGCCTCGAGCTCCGGGCTCAGCGCGCCGCTCGTGGGGAACTCGACGGAAGCCGCGTGCGCGCAGGCCAGCACCAGCGCGGAGGAGAGGAGCCATCGGGACGCGCGCTTCATGGGTCTCCTCGCGGCGCCCAGCCTAGCAGCCCCGCGCAGGGGCGCGAGGCGTTCCGCGCGCTCCCGGGCGGGCGCCCTCCGGACGCGGGCCTCGTCGCCGGCCGTTCAGCGCACGTACCCCAGCGCGCGGAGCTGCTCGAGCTGGGCCGGGTCGAGCGGGGCGCTCTCGCCCTCCTGGAAGCGCTCGGCCAGGAGCTGGTGCGCCTCCCAGCGCTCGCGCAGGAGCTGCTCGTAGCGCGCGACGAGCTCGGGGTGCTCGGCGTTGACCGCGCGCGTGGCGAAGGGGTCCTGCTCGAGGTCG
>DASVAP010000057.1:0-6884 GCA_036376275.1 Planctomycetota bacterium
ATGATCACGAGAGCCGCCAGCCCCTTCGTCCAGGGCGGCTGGCCCCGGAGCTCATCCAGGACGACGAAGGTCACGACCAGTGCGGCGGGCGGTCCGATCCGAGAGCGGCGAGCCTCCGCGATCCACAGCCCGAGCTTCACAGGATCTTCGGCTCCTCGTACTCCCCGAACTCCGCGCGCAGCACGTCGGCGATCTCCCCGAGCGTGCAGTAGGCGTGGGCGGCGGCCACGAAGCGCTCCAGCAGGTTGTCCTTCGACTTGCAGGCGTCGTGGATCGCGTCCATGGCGGCCTTGGCCTTCTTCGCATCGCGCTTCTTGCGCAATTCCGCCAGGCGCCGGTGCTGCTCCTTCTCGACCTCCGGATCGATGCGCAGGATCTCGATCTCCGGCTGGGCGTCGAGGTCCTCGACGTAGGTGTTGACCCCCACGACCTTCTTCTCGCCGCGCTCGACGGCCAGCTGGTAGGCCAGGGCCGAGCGGTGGATCTCGCGCTGGATGTAGCCGCTCTCGGTGGCCGCGACCACCCCGCCGCGTTTCTCGATCTCGGCGAAGTAGCGCTCGGCCTCCTGCTCGAGGCGGTTCGTCTGGGCCTCCACGAAGTAGGAGCCCGCCAGGGGGTCGATCACGTGCGCGACCTCGGTCTCCTCGGCGATGATCTGCTGCGTGCGCAGCGCGATCTTCACCGCTTTCTCGGTCGGCAGCGCGAGCGTCTCGTCCATCGAGTTCGTGTGCAGCGACTGCGTCCCGCCCAGCACGGCCGAGAAGGCCTCGAGCGCCGTGCGCACGATGTTGTTCTCGGGCTGCTGCGCGGTCAGCGACACGCCCGCGGTCTGGGTGTGGAAGCGCAGCATCCACGAGCGCGGGTCCCTGGCGCCGAACACGTCGCGCATCTTGCGCGCCCAGATGCGGCGCGCGGCGCGGAACTTGGCCACCTCCTCGAAGAAGTCGAGGTGCGCGTCGAAGAAGAAGCTGAGGCGCGGCGCGAACTGGTCGACGTCGAGCCCGGCCGCGACGCCGCGGCGCACGTACTCCATCCCGTTGGCGAGCGTGAAGGCCAGCTCCTGGGCCGCGGTCGAGCCCGCCTCGCGGATGTGGTAGCCCGAGATCGAGACCGTGTTCCACTGCGGCACGTGGCGCGCGCAGTGGGCGAACACGTCGGTGATCATGCGCAGCGCGGGCTCGGCCGGCACGATCCAGGCGTGCTGGGCCTGGTACTCCTTCAGGATGTCGTTCTGGACCGTGCCGCGCAGCTTGGTGGAATCGACGCCCTGGTTCTCGCCGGCCGCGATGTAGAAGGCCAGCAGGATCGGCGCCGGCCCGTTGATCGTCATCGAGGTCGAGACCTCGCCCATGGGGATGCCGTCGAAGAGCGTCTCCATGTCCGCCAGCGAGCTGATCGCGACCCCCACCTGCCCGACCTCGCCGAGGCTCCGCTCGTGGTCCGAGTCGTAGCCCATCAGGGTGGGGAAGTCGAAGGCGGTCGAGAGCCCGGTCTGGCCGTGCTCGAGCAGGAACTTGAAGCGCTCGTTGGTCTGCTGCGCGCTGCCGAAGCCCGCGAACTGCCGCATCGTCCACAGGCGCCCGCGGTACATCGTCGGGTGCACGCCGCGCGTGAACGGGAACTGGCCCGGCTGGCCCAGGTCGCGCTCGGGCTCGAAGCCCGCCAGGTCCTCCGGCCCGTAGAGCGGCGCCAGCGGCGCGCCGGACAGCGAGGTGAAGCTCGCCGCGCGCATCTCCGCCGCGCGGAAGGCCTTCTCCCACACGGCACGCGCGTCGATCGTGCGCACGCCGGGCTTGGTTCGGGTGTCGGTCATTGCGTCGTCAGGTGTTCGCGGCAGGGGTTCGCGGCGCCCGTCGGGGCGTCAACAGGTCGTCTTCGACATCCTACGATGCGCCGGACTTCCCCTGGAACCCTCTCTCTCGAGCAACGGACCCGCCCCCCCCGGTGCCCGGAGCGGTGCCCGGAGCGCTGTCCGTGGCGGCTCGGCCCCAGAACGGGGACTACCGGACCGGAACAGGTCCCGGCGCGGGCTGGATGCGCAGGTAGATCTGCCGCAACGGGCTCGAGTCGACGGGAGCGGCCGTGAAGGCGAGTCGAGACCCGTTCCCGAGCAGCGCGAAGCCGAACTCGGTCCATTCGTTCGGCGGCAGGAACCCGACGCGGCGCGTCGTTCCGAGGAGCCGATCACGGACGAAGAGGTTGGGGTCGAACCCCGTGTCGCCGGGAACGAGGTTGCTCGCGTAGCTGATGAAGTACACGAACCGGCCGTCGTCCGTGATCCGGGGAGCGATGCTGAACCAGTTCGCCTGCACGCCCTGGCTCGATACGCTGACGCGCTGGGTCCTGCCGAGCAGTCGATCGCGGACGAAGACGTCCTCCTCGTTGTTCACGTCGCCCGGTACCAGGTTGTTCGCGTGACTCCGGAACACCACGAAGCGACCGTCGGCGGAGACGTCCTCGCCCACCGATTCGTTGTTGCCCTCCACGCCCTGGCTCGAGACGCTGACGCGCTGGGTGACCCCGGTCACCAGGTCACGCACGTAGACGTCGGTGGCGCCGTTGAAGTCGCCCGGCAGCAGGGCGACGCCGGTCGAGAAGACGAAGTGACGCTCGCTGGGCGTGAGCAGGCCCCCCCACGAGTGCCACGGGAGCTGGCTGCCGTTCGGGAAGGTGCTGAGCCGCGTCGTCTCGCCCGTCAGGCGGTCGCGAACGAACACGTCCGACACCGCGTTGGTGTCGCCCGGGACCAGGTCGGCGGCCTCCGAGGCGAACACCACGCGCCGGCCGTCCCGGGTCACGTGCGAGGGGCTCGACGTGCCCCAGACGTAGCTCGACTGAGCCTCCTGCGAGTCCACGTTGACGCGCTCGAGCGTGCCCAGCTCCCGGTCGTAGGCGAAGATGTCGCCCGCGCCGTTCGTGTCCCCCGTGACCAGGTTGCTGGCCAGGCTCCCGAAGACCACCACGCGCCCGTCGCCCGAGAGTTTCGGTCCGAAGCTGTTCCCGTTGGCCGGGACTCCGCCCAGGCCGCGCGTGATGAGCGTGATCGTCCCACTCCCATCGCGGACGTACACGTTCGCATGGGTCGTGGCCTCGGCGACCAGGTTCGTGCTCAGGCTGTCGAAGGCGATGATCGTCCCGTCGTCGGAGAACGACGCCGAACCGGAGGCAGCGTTGCCGGGGACTCCCGCTGCATTGCGCGAGACGAGGTCCACGACCTGTGCCGTGGCGAGGGAAGGGACCGCAAGGACCAGCACGAGGACTCGAGCAGGCATGGCGAACCTCCTTGGGCCCCCATCCTAGCCGATCCCCAGATCGGCTACCGACTTCGCCGTCAGCGTGACCGCACCGGTTCTCCGGGCGGGCACGCGCCCGCCCGGTGATCCGGTGCGCAGGTTCCCGGACAGGCTCCTGGCGCCGACCCGGCGAAGAGGAGCGGGCCCAGGGAGATCACTCCGCCGGCCGCGGCGCGCCCGCGCTGCGGGCAAGGATCGCGCCAAGGAGCTCGTCGGCCACGTCGTAGGGCGTGCGCGCGCGGCCCAGGAGCTCGGCCGCGCGCTCGGTCTCCCCGCCCGGGCCCCACAGGGCCTCCTCCAGCCGCTCCCCGACCACGCGCCGCACCTGGCGCAGGCGCTTCTCGGCCCGCAGGGCGGCGAGGTCGCCGGCCTGGAGCTCGCGGCGGTGGCTCTCGATGGCCGCGACGAGCTCCGGCAGGCCGCGACCCTCGTGGGCGCTGACCGGGACGACCGGCGGCAGGCGCTTCGGGGCGCGCGTGCGCGAGAGGGTGCGGAGCTGCAGCGCGTCCTCGAGGTCGCTCACGAGCTGGTCGGCGCCGGGGAGGTCGCTCTTGTTCACGACCAGCACGTCCGCCACCTCGAGCAGCCCGGCCTTCATCGCCTGGATCCCGTCGCCGGCGCCGGGGCAGAGCACGACCAGCACCGTGTCCGCCGCGCCGGCGACCTCGTACTCGGTCTGCCCCACCCCCACCGTCTCGGCCAGTAGCCAGTCGAAGCCGAAGGCGTCCATCACGTCGAGCGCGTCGACGGCGGCCCGGGCGAGCCCCCCGTGGCTCGCGCGCGTCGCCATCGAGCGGATGTAGACGCCCGTGTCGGTCGTGCGCTCCTCCATGCGGATGCGGTCGCCGAGCAGCGCCCCGCCGGAGAAGGGGCTGGTCGGGTCGATCGCCAGCACCCCCACCGTCTCCGCGCGCGCGCGCAGCGTCCCGACCAGCGCGTTGACGAGCGAGCTCTTGCCCGCCCCCGGCGGCCCGGTCACGCCCACGCGCCAGGCCTTCCCGACGCGCGGGTAGACGCTCGCCAGGGCCGCCGCGAAGCGCGGGTCGGCGTTCTCGGCCCAGGAGATCAGGCGCGCCAGCGCCGGCCGCTCGCCGGCGGCGAGCCGCGCGGCCATGTCCTCGGCATCGTGGGTCACGGGAAGGGCGCGGGAGTGTAGCGCGGGTCGCGCCGCCCTTCCGGCCTCACCGCACGGTCTCCGCCAGGCGGCGCCGCAGCTCGGCGTCGAACCCGGTGACCACCTCGAGCGTCGTGACCCGCCGTTCCAGCTCCGGCTCGTCGATGACCAGGAAACGCTCCCAGTCCGGCGGGGCGTCCCAGGACATGCCCGGCGTGTTGTAGAAGGGGCCCTGGAAGAGCACGCGCGGGGCCGAGCTCGTGGGTGCCGGCGCCGAGCCCGTGGCCCCGTCGAGGGCGAGCTCCACCTCGTACCAGGTCGAGCCCCAGCGGTACACGATGCGCCGGCCGTCCCGGCTCCACTGCATCTCCTCGCCGCCCGCGTCGGAGACGCGAATGCGCGCGGCGAGCCCGGGATAGGTGGCGACGTACACCTCCCAGCGACCCGTCTCGTCCGAGTTGTAGGCCACCCAGCGGCGGTCGGGACGGATGCGCGCGAACACCTCGTGATGCGGGGTCGCGCTGATCACGCGCACCTCGCCCCAGCGCGGCCCGCCGGAGGCCTCCAGGTCCACCGTGGCGGCCTTCAGGTCGTGCAGCGTGCGCTCGCCGACCTCGCTGTAGAACAGCTCCTGCGTGGCGGAGTCGAACTGGTGCAGGAGCAGGCCGCGCGGGCTCTCGTACAGGACCACGGGATCCGCACGGGACTCGAGCTCCTTGGCCCGGATCGAGCTGGCCGCGCCCTCGCCCGTGGTGGTGGTGAACAGGAGCCAGCGTCCGTCGGAGGACCAGACGACGTAGTTGTTCCAGCCGTCGAAGGTGATGCGTCGCGGCGTCTGCGGCCGCTCCAGCTCGTACACCCACACGTCGGCCCCGCTCGCTTCCGTCACCGGCACCGCCAGGTGGCGACCGTCCGGGGACAGGCTGAACCCGCGGAAGTCTCCGGGCGGGAGGTCCGTCGGCGCGCGCCGCCCCTCGCGGTCGACCCACACGAACGTGCCCGCGCTCTTCGTGGGACCGCTGGCGTAGACGAGCGTGCCCTCGCTCGACAGCGCCCACTGGCCCGAGCTGCGCGCCGCCTTGACGCCCCCCAGGAGGCCGAGCGGCTCCCCGACGAGGTGCGTGCGTCGCTCGTCGAGGCGCACGGCCATCAGCCGGTCCCCCTGCGAGTAGAGCAGCACGCCGTCCGGCCCCAGGCGCGCGCCACCCGCATCCGCGGACAGCAGCGTCGAGACCGTGCCGCGCGCGAGGTCGATGGCCTTGATCGTGCGCGCGTTGCCGAAGGAGGAATAGAACAGCGTCGCGCCGTCGTCGCTGACGAACGGGAACGCGTCGTAGTACCCGGCACCCTCCGGCCGGGAGCTCCCGCCGACGGGGCCGATCACGCCCCCCTCGGACACGCGGTGCACCGCCGAGGACTCGTTCGGCGCGAAGTAGATGTGTCCATCGGTGGCCCAGAACCCGCCCCAGGGGCTGACGGCCGGGGCGAGCACGCGCGGCCGCTCGGACTCCCCGAGGTCGAGGCGCAGCAGCTTCTCGTGCGCGAAGAAGCCGACGCTCCGTCCGTCGGGGCTCAAGAAGGGGCCGAAGCCGCCCTCGGTCCCCGGCAGCTCGGCGCACGCGCCGCTCGCCATGTCGCGCAGCCACAGGCTCGTGCCCGCCCCGGCCAGCGCCGCGTAGACCAGGCGCCGGCCGTCGCGCGACAGGTCGAAGGCGCGCCGGTCGATGGCGAAGGGCAGCCGGATCGACGGGGCGAGCGGCGCCTCGGGCGGCAGCACGATCGAGTAGCGGCGCGGCTCGCTCGCCGAGGGCGCGGCCGGAGCGAGTCCCCGCCATGCCAGGGTCGTCAGGCCTGCGCCGAGGAGCGCACCGGCGGCGAGGGCCACGGGCACGCGCCACGCACCCGTGCGGCGGCGCGGCGCGGAGGCGACCTCGGACCCGAGCTCCAGCTCGAGGCCCACGTCCCCGAGGTCCCGCCAGCGCCGGCGCGGGTCCTTCTCCAGGCAGCGCGCGAGCACGTCGCGCACGCGGCGCGGCGTGCCCTCGGGCAGCCGCGCCAGGTCTGGCTCGGTGTGCAGGACGGCACCCAGCACGTCGGTCAGGGTCTCGCCCTCGAACGCGCGCCGACCACACAGGCACTCGTACAGCACGCAGCCGAAGGCCCACACGTCGACCCTCCGGTCGATCGCCTTCCCCCGCGCCTGCTCGGGCGCCATGTAGGTCGGCGTGCCGAGCAGACGGCCCTGCTCGGTCGAGAGCACGCTGTCGATCGCGGAGCCTCCGCGGACCTCGCTGGCCGGCTTCGCCAGCCCGAAGTCGAGCACCTTGACCTTGCCCTCGGGCGTCAGGCGCACGTTGGCCGGCTTGAGGTCGCGGTGGATCACGCCGGCCTCGTGCGCGGCCTCCAGGCCCGCGGCGATCTGCCGGCACACGTCCAGGGTCTCGTCCAGCGGCAAGGGGCCGCGCTTCAGGCGCTCC
>DASVAP010000068.1:0-6024 GCA_036376275.1 Planctomycetota bacterium
CAGGCATCGAGGCCGATGACGGGCCCTGCGGCTGCGCTCAGCGCCTGTTGACGAAGAGCATGACGATGCTCATGAAGAGCGCCAGCCCGCCGAGCACGGCGCCGACGACGCACAGGGCAAGCTTCGTCTCGCTCATCCCGACGTGGGTTCGATAGGCGTCGGTGGCGAGCGCCGAGTCTGTCGCGCGAGCGCTGGCCGGGCGCTTGAGGCGGACGCGACCGTCGTCGAACTTCTCGACGAAGGTCCAGCCCGCGCGCTGCTCCTCGTCCAGGACGGCGCGCAGGAACGCGGGCGCCCGGAAGGCGCCCGTCGACGAGCGGACGATCTTGAACTCCCAGCCTTCGGCCAGCTCTTGCGGTGTGTAAGCGGTCATCTCTTCCTCTTCCTGTCGTTGGCGGCGCCTCCGCGCAGCGGCAGCGGCACCGGCGGCGGCAGCTCCTCCGGTCATGATTCGAAGCGGATCGAGGGGTCGGGCGAGCTCATCGGCGAGCGCTTGTCACCACGGCGCATCCTACCCGCGATCCGGACGAGCGTGGGTCGACCGCTCACGCCGGGACCGATCGGCCGCGAACGGCCGCTCGATAGCCCCAGCCGACGAGCAGCGCGAGCAGGACCAGGAGCATCATCCCCGACGGGAAGTTCCAGTCCCGTGGTCGCAGGGTCACGGCCTGGGAGCCCACCGTCCCCAGGATGCCCATGAAGGCCACGGCCGACAGGAATCCGAGCCGCGTCGACAGGGTCAGGAAGGACGCGAGCAGCGCACCGTTGAACACGAGCGCCGTGGGATCGTCGTACGCGCCGCCGATCGTGAAGAGCCCCATCAGGACGAACCAGAGCAGGTTCCCGAGCCACGCCCGCCGCACCAGGCTGCGCATCGCGACGAGGATCGCCAGGGCCATCCCCGCGTACATGACCGCGTCGCCCCAGAGGTGGAGCAGGTGACACAAGGTCTGGATCGGGCTGCTGATCCCCGTGAAGGACAGGCCGGGACTCTCCTCCGGTCCCGCCAGTCCGAGGGCCTCGAGCCCGAATCCCACCAGCCCGATCCCCATCATCGCGCCGAGTCCCGCGAACGTCCCCAGCAGCACCTCGCGGCCGACGGCCGGGTCCTGGAAGCGGCCCTCGAGCAGCCTCGTCCAGGAGATCAGCGCCCCGGGCCAGTGACGCCGCGCGAAGGGCTCGAGCGCAAGGAAGAACAGGAACACCCTCAGCGCGGTGCTCACCGACATCGACAGCACCTGGGAGAGCGCCGGGCCGAACGCGCGCGGGTCCGTGGGAACGGTCGAGTCGAAGGCGAGCACCAGGTGCGTCGCCAGGGCGAACGCTCCGACCACCAGCGCACCGGACAGGTAGGCGCGCTTCCGGCGCAGGTTCTGCCAGGCCACGATGGCGGCCAGCGCGGTGAAGCCGAGGATCACGTAGGGGAAGGCCCCGGCGGGCGGATCGGGCGTCCAGCCGAGCGAGCGCTCGCCGCGCAGCAGCTCGAACTGCACCGGGCGGCCGTCCAGGGCCGCGCCGTGCACCTTCGTGGAGCTGCCGGTCACCTGCCAGGCGCGCCGCTCGGTCGCGACGGTGCGCGGCACGAAGTCCGGCTCGAGCGGGACCGTCGTCGCGGGATCGATCCCCGCGAGCGCGAGGAGGCGCGACCAGTCCACCTCGGTCCCGGGCGCGGCCGTGCCCATCGACTCGGGCCAGTACGTCCACGACACGAGGCGCCCGCCCGCGTCGAGCACCACGTGGGCGGTGCCGGGCGTGGGCATCGGGTCGCTCTCGGAGGCGAATCCATCGGCCGGAGCAAAGGAAGCGGGCGCGAGCCGCGCGTTGCGGAGCAGCGGCTCGAGGGCGAGCCGCGTGCCTTCGCCCGCAGCGGACTCCTTCGGCTCTGGCGGGGGCGCCAGCTCGTACCAGTGCACCTCGAACTCGGGGGCCGGCTTGCCCGTCAGCTCGGCATGGAGCTCGCGCGCGCGCTCGTCGAGCACCGCCGGGGCCTTGCCGTAGGAGATCCCTTCCCGGTCGAGGTACCACGTGCGAG
Organism: Planctomycetota bacterium; assembly: GCA_036376275.1. Classification (GTDB taxonomy): domain Bacteria; phylum Planctomycetota; class UBA1135; order UBA1135; genus JABFRZ01. The sequence goes on from DASVAP010000068.1 coordinate 2,033, forward strand.
CCAGCGCAAGGGCGATGAACAGCGCCACGCTGCCCAGGGCGAGCAGCAAGGCCGTGCGCGGCGACAGCGAGCCGCGTGCCTCCGCCGCCGCGACGAGCTCTGGCGCGGGCGTCTGCCCGCGGGCGAGCGCGGCGGCCAGGGGATCCCCGCCGGGCAGGCCGCGCGCGACCTCGAGCACGCTGGCCGGCCGCTGCGCTGGATCGCGGGCGAGACAGCGCGCGAGCATCGCATCCACCAGCGGGTCGATCTCGCCGAGCACGCTCGACGGAGGCCCGGGCGGCCCCTGCTCGTGCTCGCGGCGCAGCTCCTCGACGGTGCGCCCGCGCAGCGCACGGCGGCCGGTGTACAGCTCGTACAGCACGAGGCCGAGCGCGTACACCTCGGTGCGCTCGTCGGCGGGCAAGCCCGCGAGCTGCTCCGGCGACATGTACTGCGGCGTCCCCGCCACGGTGCTCGAGCCGCTGCCTTCCGCGGTCACGGCCAGGCCGAAGTCGGTGAGCTTGACGTGCCCCTCGCCGTCGAGCATCACGTTGGCGGGCTTGAGGTCCCGGTGCAGCACGCCACGCCGGTGCGCCTCGGCCAGCCCGGCGCAGACCTGCTGGGCGATCTCGGCGGCCTTCTCGCGCGGCAGGCGACCGATGCGCCGGACGAGGCTCGCCAGGTCCTCGCCGTCGACGAACTCCATCGTGAGGAAGTGGCGGCCGTTGACCGCGCCGATGTCGTGCACGCGCGCGACGTTCGGATGCGTGACCTCGCGCGCGTGCCGGACCTCGGCCCGGAAGCGATCGAGCCCGCCCTCGCGCTCGGCCAGATGCGCCGGCAGGAACTTGAGCGCCACCGGCTGGCCGAGGACGAGGTCGTCCGCCAGGTAGACCTGGCCCATCCCGCCCTGCCCGACCAGGGCGATCACGCGGTAGCGCCCGATCAGGACCTCGCCCGGCGCGAAGTCGCCCTCGAAGGAGGAGCTGGCGGGCCGGGAGGACTCGGGCATCGGGGCGGGACGATAGCAGCGCGCAGGGGGGCCTGCGAACGAGCCGCGCGGCCCGGTCTCGACGCCCTCCCGGCGGCCGCGATGGGGACAGCCGCCCGCGCACCCCCGGTGCTCAGCGGTTGATCAGCTCGAGGTGGCGGAAGAAGCGCCCGTTCCCGCTGGCGTGCTCCAGGTCCGCGAAGCAGGTCTTGAGGTCGGTCACGGGCGCCTTCGGCGGCTTGCGGGCGAGCTCGTAGTCCCCGCGCAGCGCGAGCTGCACGCCGCGCAGGTCGTGCTGCGCCTCCGGCGCACCGGGATCTTCGCTGGAGCGAACCGGCTCGAGGACCCGCACGAGCTGCTCGGCCGAGGGCAGGGGCTGCCGGCTCGCGAGCAGGTAGATGTGGTCCGAGCCGCCGCCCGACGAGATGAGCTCCCAGCCCAGCTCGAAGTCGGGCAGCGTCCAGGAGCCCGCGGGCAGGGGGTTGGCGCGTCCATCCTGGAACGGGAAGAGCGTGCGGCTTGCTCCGGCCCCGTCCTCCTGGAAGAGGTAGAGGTGCAAGGGCTCGCCCAGGTGCACGACCAGGCTCAGGAAGTCGCCCTCCTCGATCTCCGCGGTGGACTCGACGACGCGCACGACGTCGTCGTGCTCGAGGTGGAACTCGTGCTCCATCGCCAGGGGCGTCGGCCGGGAGGCCAGCCACCACAGCCCCGCCGAGGCCGCGAGGGCCGCCCCGCCGACGGCGAGCACCCGCCTGCGCGACGGCCGCCGGGCCGCCTGCGAGTCGAGGACGTCGCCGAGCGCTCGTTCCAGCTCGCCCATCGTGGCGAAGCGCTCCTCGGGCTTGGGGCGCATCGCCCGCTCGACGACGGCCACGAACTCGCGCGGGAGATCGGGACGCACGTCCACCAGCGGAAGCGGCTCGTGCTCGAGGACGTGATAGCGCAGGCGCTGCACGAGGCTGGAGGGGTACGGGTAGCGGCCCGTCACGAGCCAGTAGAGCGTGACGCCCAGCGAGTACACGTCCGCCGCAGGGCCCACCCGTGCACGCGCGTCGTAGCACTCGGGTGCCATGAAGGCGGGCGTCCCGCCGACCGGAGCCTGCGCGTCCTCGCCCGAGCAGCGCCGGGTCAGGCCGAAGTCGAGCAGCACGATGCGACCGCCGGTCGCGCGCATGACGTTGGCGGGCTTCACGTCCATGTGCACGAGGCCGGCGCGGTGGATCGCCGCCAGGGCCCTGCACAGCTCGAGCCCCACCAGGGCCGCCTCGCGCGGCGCCAGCGGCCCGGACCGCTCGACGAGCTGGTGGAAGTTCTCGCCCTCGACGAGCTCCATCTCCAGGACCAGCGCGTCGCCGCTGCCGTGGACGTCGTGGATCGTGACGACGCCCTGGTGGCTCACGCGCGCGAGCGCCCGGGCCTCCGCCAGGAAGCGCTCGCGGCAGGACTCGGGCACCCCGCGGTGGACCTTCAGCGCCACCTCGCGCCGCAGCTCCCGGTGGCGCGCGCGGTAGACGTGGCCGAAGGCGCCGGCGCCGATCTCGCCCAGCAGCTCGTACTTCTCGGCCGTCAGCCCCGCCACCGGCGGGGAGCCCTCGGGGCAGGGCAAGGGCGCGTCCGCGAGCGGCGCGCCCGAGGTGCTCGGCTCCCGGACCAGCGGTCCCTCGGCCTGGTCCAGCTCGAGCAGGCGCTCGAGCACCTGCGCCTCGCTCGCTCCGTCGCTCTCGGCCACTTCTTTCAGCAGCACCTGCTGGCCGGCGGGCTCGCGGGTGACGGCCTCGAGAAACCTCTCCTGCAATCGATCCTCGTCGCGTGTCATGGCACTACCCTCCTAGCAGCTCCCGGTTGAGCCAGGCGCGCGCGAAGCGCCAGTCGTCGCGCACGCGCTCGATGCCGACGCCGAGGGCGCTGGCGGTCTCCGCGACCGTCATCCCGCCCAGGTACCTGAGCTCGACCACGCGCGCCAGCCGTGGGCTGCGCTCCGCCAGGCGTGCGAGGGCGTCGTCGAAGGCCAGCACCTGGTACGGCTCGTCCAGCTGGAGCGGCAGGTGCTCGCTCAGCGGCACGCGCTCGGCGCCGCCGCCGCGCTTCTCGGCCAGCCGCGCGCGCGCCCGGTCGACCAGCACCCGGCGCATCTCGGTCGCGGCCAGGGCCAGGAAGTGCGAGCGATTCGCGGGCGTGGCACGCTGCCCGAGCATGCGGCGCAGCGCCTCGTGCGCCAGGTCGGAGGGCGCCAGCGAGGCGTGGCGGTGCTCGGCCGCGAGCTGCGCCCCGGCCAGCCCCTTGAGCTGCGCGTAGAGGAGCTGGACCAGCTCATGCAGGTCGCGACCGTCCCCGGGCTCCCCGGACGGAGACGAGGGGCTGTGTCTCTTCGTCACCGTGATCGGCATGGTAGGTACGAAGCGCGCCCCCGGCTGGACAAACCTCGTGGGCGCTCGCCGGAACTACGCGCAAGACCCCTGGGCCGGAGAGGCACTTCCTCCCGGAAACTCGCGGGCGCCGGGCCGGCGAGGGATTCGCGGGATTCCCGTCAATCGGGACGCGTCCGTCGCATGGAGGGGCAGAGGAACCATGGACGTGCGGACCGGAGGGATTGGATCGACGGGAGGCTGGAGGAGGATCCTCGCCAGTCTGCTCCTCGGCGCCGGCCTGCTGTTCGCCGCCGGGCCGCGATCGGCCCAGGCGCAGGGGGGGGAGCTGCGCGCGCTGGTGGAGGACGGTCGCTACGCGGAGGCCGAGCGGCTGGGACGCGAGCTGCTGGCTGGAGACGTCGCGCCCGACGCGGAGACCCGCCTGTGGCTCGCCTCGGCCCTCCGACGCATGCGCGATCCGCGCGATCCCGAGATCCTGACGCTGACGCGCGAGGCCGTCGCGGAGCTGCGCTCGACCCTGGGCGAGGCGCATCCGCGCACGGCCATGGCGCGGCGCGAGCTCGCCACCGTGCTCCTGATGCAGGGGGAGCTCGGGCCCGCGCGCGAGCTGCTCGAGCAGGCGCTCGCGGTGCAGCGCGAGCACGGACCGCCCG
>DASVAP010000079.1:0-17564 GCA_036376275.1 Planctomycetota bacterium
GATCCTGGTCGAGGGGCTCGGCTGAGCGCCCGCGCGCGCGGGCCGGAATTGCGACCAGGTAGCACGAGGCGCGGCCCTCGGCTGTTGACTCCCTCCCGGAGCTTGCGGACCGTAGCGGGCGTCCGGCACGACGGCGCGCCGGATGGCCTCGCGTGCCCGGGCCGCTGCGGTCCGCGGCGGCGCACGCCGGCTCCCCCCGCAGCTCCTCCGAGATGTCCACCTGGATCCTGCTCTCCTTCGTGGCGGGCCTCGCGGCCGGCTGGTACCTGCGACGCGTGCGCGGCGGTCCCAGCGCGCACCTGATCGAGGAGGTCTACGGGCGCAAGGTGCGCCTCGCGGAGCAGGAACGCGACAAGGCCATCGCCGAGCTGAACGCGAACCGGGTCGAGATGAGCGGCTTCGACGAGCGCTTCGCGGCCCTCGACCAGCGCATCGCGGAGCTGGGCAGCGAGCTCGAGAGCGCGCGCGGCACGCTCACCGCGGCCCGCCGCGACCTGGCCCGGCGCGAGGTCGAGCTGGCGGCCGCGCTGGCGGAGATCGAGGAGGGGCGTGCGACCCGGGCCCTGGCGCTGCTCGAGTGCGGCGCGGCCCTCGAGGAGCGCGAGCAGGCCACCCTGGCGCAGCTGCGCGCCGAGGAGGAGACCGCGGCGCGGCGCGCCGAGGCGGGCGCGCAGCGCGAGCGCCTGGCCGGGCTCGAGGAGCGCGCGCGCGGACTCGCCGCCGAGCTGGAGCGGCGCACGGCCGAGCGGGAGGCGCTGGGCGCGGAGCTCGGGCAGCGCGAGGAGGCCCTGGCCGCGGCACGCGCGGAGCTGGCGGCCCGGGACGCGCGCCTGGCCGAGGGGGCCGCCGAGCGCCGCACGCTCGCCGCGGACCTGGAGGCGCGCGGGGGCGAGCTCCACGGCCTGGAGGCCGAGCTCGCCCGGCAGCGCGACGCGCTCCGGGCCCTGGAGGTCGAGCTGGAGCAGCGCACGACCGAGCTGGCGCGCCTCGCGCCCCTGCCGGGCGAGCTGGAGGAGGTGCGGGCCGAGCTCCAGCGCGAGCGCGAGGACGGGGCCGAGCTGACGCGGCAGCTGTCGGACGCGCGCACGCGCCTCGGCGAGCTCGAGCCGCTGCCCGCGCGCCTCGCCCAGCTCCAGGACGAGCTCGCCCAGCGCGAGCGCCAGCACGAGGCCGCCGCCCGCGAGCGCGAGCACGCCTGGCTCGAGCGCCACGCGGCCGGGCTGGAGGCCAAGGATGCCGAGCTCGGCGAGGAGCGCCGCCGCGCCGAGGAGCGCCTGGGGCGCCTCTCCGCGCTGGAGCTCGAGCTGGAGCGCACCCGCGACCGGGTGCGCGAGCTGTCCGAGACCGGCCAGGGCCAGGCGCGCGGGGCCGAGGAGCTGCGCGCGGAGGCTCGCCGGCTGGCGGGCGAGCTCGCCGCGGCCCAGGCCGGGCTGGCGCGCGCCGAGGCGATCCTGGGCGAGCGCGCCGGGCGCATCGCCGAGCTGGAGGGCACGCTGCGCGGCAAGGAGCTGCAGCTGCGCGAGCTCCCGCGCCTCGCGCGCGACCTGGAGCAGGCCCAGGGCCGCGGCCAGAAGCTCGAGCAGGAGCTGGCCAAGTCCCAGGCGCGCGTCCACGAGTCCGAGACGACCGCGCGGGCCCGCGAGCGCGAGCGCGAGGAGCAGCGCCGCGAGCACGCGCGCCTCGAGAAGGAGCTGCGGGCCGCCGAGGCCGGGCGCGAGAAGGGCGCCGCCGCGCTGGCCGAGCGGGTGGCGAAGCACCGGGAGCTCGAGGAGCGCCTGCGCGAGAAGACCGCCGAGGTGCGCCGGCTCGAGGGCGAGCTGCGCGCGCGCCCCGCCGGTCCGCGCACCCTGCGGCCCGTGCCGCGCAAGAACGAGCGCGACGACCTGCAGCGCATCGCCGGCATCGGCCCGGCGCTCGAGAAGAAGCTCAACCGCCTGGGCTTCCGCACCTATCGCCAGATCGCGGCCCTGACCAAGGACGAGCTCGAGTCGCTGGCCGAGCGCCTGGGCACGACGCCGGAGCGCATCCGCCGCGAGGGCTGGGTCGCCTCGGCGCGCAGCGCGCTGCAGTCGAGCGGATCCTGAGGTCCGGGCGGGTCAGTCTCTCGGCCCGCCCGCCGCCGCCAGGACCTCCTCGTCCGAGAGCAGGCGCGGGGTCTGCTTGGCGAGGGCCAGCACACCCTGCACGCGCTCCTCGGTCGGCTCGATGCCGTGGCGTTCCAGGACCCAGGCGACGTTGGACTTGCCGCTCATCGGGCCGACGCGGATCACCTGCTCGAGGCCGAACATGCCGGCCGGGACGCCAGAGTAGATGCGGTCGGCCAGCCAGGCGTCGCCCTTCTTGAAGGCCTTGATCACGGCCGCGGCGTGCACCCCCGTGCCGGTCTCGAAGGCGTCGCGGCCGAAGACGGAGTAGTTGTGCGGGATCGGGACGCCCGTGGCGGAGCTCGCGACCGCGCAGTACTCGGCCAGGGCCGAGAGGTCGTTGTCGATGACGCCCGAGAGCTTCAGGTTGACCAGCAGGAGGTCCATCTCGGTGTTGCCGGCGCGCTCGCCGACGCCCAGGGCCGTGGCGTGGATGCGCGTCGCGCCGGCCTCGAGCGCGGCCAGGGCGTTGATCAGGCCCAGGCCGCGGTCGCGGTGGCCGTGCCAGTCGATGCCCACGTCGGCGCCCAGGCCGCGCACGAGCTCCTTGACGAAGCTCACCAGCGCGCGCACGCCCTCCGGCGTCGCGTGCCCGCAGGTGTCGCACACGCAGATGCGCCTGGCCCCGGCCTCGATCGCGGCCGTGTAGAGCGCGCGGATGTGCTCGGGGCGCGCGCGCGTCGTGTCCTCGGTCACGAACATGCACGGCAGGTCGTGGTCGACCGCGAAGGCCACGGCCTTGCGCGTCAGGTCGAGCATGTCCTCGAGCTTCCAGCCCTCGGCGTACTGCCGGATCGGCGAGGAGCCGATGAAGGTGCAGGTCTCGATCGGGAACCCTAGCTCCTGCACCAGGTCGACCACCGGCGCGATGTCGCCGATCAGCGTGCGGCAGGCGACGTTGGGGCGGATGCGGAGCTGCGCCATCTCGCGGCACAGCGCCTTGATGTGCTCGCGCGCGCGCTCGCCGGCGCCCGGCAGGCCGACGTCGGCCGAGTCGATCCCCAGCCGGTCCATCAGGCGCACCAGGACGAGCTTCTCCTCCAGGTCCGGGTCGCGCACCGACGGGCTCTGGAGGCCGTCGCGCAGGGTCTCGTCCACGAACATCGGCTGGGGTCCGGCGGGCCGGGCGGGCTGCTTGGCCTGGTTCCAGTCGTAGATCAGCTCGTCTTGCTGCATGGGGCGCGCTCGGCTGGTCGGTCCTATCGCTTCTTGCGGGCGGGCTTCTTCCGCGCCGGATCGGCAGTATCGCCCCGATCCGGTGCGAGTTCGAGTTCCGCGCCGCCGGTCTCGCGCCACCAGGCCTCGGCCCCGGCCAGGAGCTCCTCCAGCAGCTCGGCGTGGGCCGGATCGCCGCCCAGGTCGTGGCGCTCGTGCGGATCGACGGAGAGGTCGTAGAGCGCGCGCTGCCCGCGGCGCGCGGCCGGGAAGGGCGCGAACTCGTGGTAGAGCAGGATCTCGCCCTCGGCCAGGTCGCGCAGGTAGTGCACCGCCTTCCAGCGCGTAGTTCGCGTGTAGAGCGCGTAGACGCAGTCCTCGGCCTTCTGCTGGCGCGCCCCGGGGCGGAAGTCGAAGACCGCGCCGTGCAGCGCGGCGCGCGCCTCGTAGGTGCCGCCGGCCAGCAGCGGCGCCAGGCTCGCGCCCGCGGCCTCGGCCGGCGCGGGCACGCCGGCGTAGTCGAGCAGCGTGCGGTAGAGATCGAGCGTGGAGACCAGCTCGTCGCGCGTGCGGCCGCCGGCGATCGTCTTCGGCCAGCTCACCACCACCGGCGTGCGCAGGCCCTTCTCGTACACGGTGCCCTTGGAGGGGAAGCCGTTGGCGAACCCGTTGTCGATCAGGAACACGAACAGCGTGTCCTCGAGCTCGCCGCAGGCCGCCAGCTTCGCGCGCAGCGCCGCCAGCCCCTCGTCGAGCCAGGCGCCCATCGCGTAGGCGGTGCGCTCGGCCTCGACGAAGGCCGCGCGCTGGGACTCCGGGATCCACTCCGGCACCGGCACCTCGGTCGCGCGGAAGGGCTCGCGGTGCCGCTCGGGCGGGTCGAAGGGTCCGTGGGGCAGCATCGGCGCCCACCACAGGAAGAGCGGGCGCTCGGCGTGGTGGCGGTCGATGAAGGCGAAGAGCTCGTCCTGCGACTCGCGCACGAAGCGCTGGAAGATCGCGTCGATCTTCTCGGGCGCGAGGAAGCCCATCGTCGCCGGGCTGCCCTCCCAGAACTTGCCGCCCTGGAAGGTGGCGTAGCCGGCGGCCTTGAGCAGGTTCGGCAGGGAATCGCGGGCCGAGAGCGTGTGGGCCGTGTCGTTGTCGTAGATCCCGTTCTGCAGCGGCCACCGGCCCGAGAGCAGCGCCGCGAGCGACGGCCGGCAGCGCGACATCGGCACGTGCGCGACCGGGAAGACGACCCCCGTGCGCGCCAGCTCGTCCAGCGTCGGCGTGCGCACGCGCGGGTTGCCGAGGAAGCCCAGGTGCTCGTAGTCCATGTCGTCGGCCACGACGAGCACCAGGTTCGGGCGCGGCGTGCTCGGTGGGGGGCCCAGCGGCGGCGGCAGGAAGGGCAGGCGCAGCTCGGGACCGCCGCTCGCGCTCCACCAGGCGAGCAGCGCGGCGCGCAGCGCGTCCAGGCGCTCGGCCTGCTCGGGATCCGGGGCCAGGTTCACGGACTCGCCGGGATCGGTGGCGAGGTCGAAGAGCAGCTGCTCGCCGGCCGAGCGCTCGATCGTGACGAGCTCGCTCACGCGGTCGATCTTGATCCCGACGTCCTCCAGGAAGAGCACGTACTTCCAGCGCTCCTCGAGCCATACCAGCGCCTGCAGGTTGCGCTCGAGCTGCAGCGCCGCGCGCGAGCCGGTCGGTGCGTAGGCGTAGAACGAGGCCCCGTGCGCGCGCGGCGGCAGCGTCTCGCCGCGCAGCAGCGGGACCAGGCTGCGCGCCGGCGCGCGCGCGGGCGGGGCGAGCCCGGCGAGCTCCAGCAGCGTCGGGTAGAGGTCGTGGGGCGCCGCGCGCTCGGCGTGCGTGCCGGCCGGGACGCGCCCGCCGGGCAGGGCTGCCGCGCCGGCCAGCGCCAGCGGCGCGTGCAGGTTGCCGGCCGCGCAGTCGCGCGCCGTGAACTCGAGCCCGCGCAGCTCGCCGTTCAGCACGAAGGCGAACAGGGTGCGCTCGCGCTCGCCGCGCGCCTCCAGCGCCGCGACGAGCGGCGCCAGGGCGCGGTCCAGGTTCTTCGCGCCGTAGCCCTCGGGCACCTCCGGGCCCCACCACAGGAAGAGCGGCGCGCGGCCGGCGTGCTCGGCCACGAAGGCCTCGACCGGCGCCGGGCCGTCCTCGATCAGGCTGCGCACCTCGGCCTCGAAGCCGTGGTCCTCGAAGCGCCCCTCGCGGAAGCGGCCGACGAACAGCGTGCGGTAGCCCTGGGCGCGGAAGAGCACCCCCAGCGTCTCGGCCGGGGGCAAGTTCTGCGGCGCGGTCTTGCCGAAGACGCCCGTCTGCTGCGCGTCGCGGCCGGTGAGGACCGTGGCCGCCGTCGGGCGGCCGCGCGGGCAGGTCAGCGTGCCGCCCGGGAACAGCGCGCCGTCGGCGAGGAGTCCGTCGAGGGTGGGCGTGACGGCCTTCGGTCCGGGCGCGAGGAAGCCCAGGCGCTCGAGGGTCGGGTCGTTCCAGACGATCAGGACGACGTTCGGGCGCTCGCCGCGGGGCTCCTGGGGCGGGCTCGTCGGGGTAAGCGAGGCCACCAGGAGGGTCAAGAGCGGAAGGAGCGGCATCTGCGCCGATTCTAGCGGGGGTCGAGCGGCGCCGCGGGATCGCCGCGCGGGCGTGCGCCCGCGCGGCGAAGCCGCGGCGGTCCCACGGACGGTGTAGCCCGATCTCTGGATCGGGCTATTCTGCCGGGATGCGCGTGATGAAGTTCGGCGGCGCGGCGCTGCGCGACGGGCCCGCGATCGAGCGCTCGATGCGCCTCGCGGCCGACTCGGCGCGCGGCGGACGCGTGCTCCTGGTCGTCAGCGCGGCCGAGGGCGTCACGGCGCAGCTCGCGCGCGCGGTCGAGGAGGCCGTGGCGGGGCGGCTCGAGCCCTGGGACGCGCTGCGCGTGCGCCACCGCAGCCTCCTGGCGCAGCTCGGGCTCGAGAGCGACCTGCTCGACCGGCACCTGTTCGAGCTGCGCGCGATCCTGGGCGAGCTGAAGGCCGCCGCGCGCGCCGAGCGGCGCATGAGCGACTACGTGCTCTCCTTCGGCGAGCGCATGAGCGCGCGCGTCGCGGCCGCCGTGCTGCGGCGCCTCGGCAGCGAGGCGGCCCCGCTCGACGCCTACGACCTGGGCCTGACCACGGCCTCGCGCCAGGGCGAGCAGGCGCTCCTGCGTCCGCCCGAGCCGGCCCTGCGCGCCAGGCTCGCGACCGTGCCGGGCATCCCGGTTGTCACGGGCTTCCTGGCGCTCGATGCGGCCGGGCACCTGACCACGCTCGGGCCCAACGGCTCGGACCTGACCGCCGTGTGGTTCGGCGAGGCGGTGGGGGCCGTCGAGGTCGTGCTGTGGAAGACGGTCGCGGGCTTCCTGACGGCCGACCCGGACGTCGTGCCGGAGGCGCACCTCGTGCCGCTCGTCGGACGGGCCGAGGCGGTCGAGCTCGCGGTGCAGGGCGCGGACGTGCTGCACGCCGGCGCGCTCGAGCCGGCCGCGCGCGGCGCGATCGCCGTGCGCGTGGCCGACGTGCGCCATCCGGAGCGCCCCGGGAGCCTGGTCGTGGCCGAGACGCCGCGCGCGGGCCCGCTCGGCATCGCCCAGCGCGCCGGGCTCGCGCGCTACGAGGAAGCGCTCTCGCTCGGGCGCGACCACGGCGCCCAGGTCGCCGAGCGCCTGGCGGAGCTGGTGGCCGCCGGCCTCGAGCCGACGCGCGCGGCCTTCGACGGACGCACGCTGCTCGCGCTCGTGCCCGAGGGCCCGCGCGCCGAGGCCTTCGCTCAGGTCCGTGGCGCGCGCGTGCGCCTCGCCGGCGGGCTCGGCACCTTCGCGGTCGTCGGGCGCGACGCCGGGCGCGACGAGGAGCTCGCGCGGCGCGTGCTCGCGCTCACGGCGCACGCCGGCATCGCGGCCGAGCCGGCCCTCGGTGGCACCAGCCCGTCGAGCCAGACCTTCGTCGTGCCGGCCGAGGCGCTCGACGTGGCCGTGCGCGCCGTGCACGCGGGCCTGTTCGTGCCCGAAGAGCGGGAGATCGTGCCGCAGGAGCGCGGTCCGCGCGAGGTCGAGCGCGTGCGCGTGCCTACCTCGGCGGAGCCGCAGTAGGCGCGCGCAGATTGTCGCGCACCGTGTTCTCGGGCTCGATGACCTCGATCTCGCCGTCGACCTCGTTGCGCTCGATCAGGTTGCGCCGGCAGTTGACGTCCACGCGGATCGAGGCGCGCGCCGCGCCGTGCACGGTGTTGCCACGGACCACGTTCTCCTCGTTGACCCCCGCGGGCGGGATCTTGAAGGAGCCGTCCTCCTGCAGCCCGTCGAACCACCAGATCCAGATGCCGATGTCGCCGCCCTCGACGCGGTTCCCTTCCACGAGGCAGCGCGAGGCGTCGTTCAGCGAGATGCCCCACAGGGCGTCCCGCACGAGGTTGTCGCGCACCTCGAAGCGCTCGACGAAGTGATCGAGGTCGATGGCCTCGTCGGCGATGCGCTCGAAGACGTTGCGCTCGACGCGGCCGTCCACCTGGTGGTAGAGCGCGATCGCGCGGCCGTACCAGTCGCGGAACTGGCAGTCGCGGATCACGACACCCGTGCCCGGCGGCCCGAGGCGCTGCTCTCCGTAGCCGAAGGGCGCGGCGGCCCAGATCGCGCAGCGCTGGTGGTGGCCCGGCATCGGGATCGCGTCCAGCTTGCCGCCCTCGAAGGCCAGGCCCTCGATCGTCACGCGCCCGACGGCCGGGGCCATCAGGAGCTTGGTCGGGTAGCCCACGCGGCTGCCGGTCGGGACCTCGAAGGGCAGCGCGTTGCGCAGCGCGATCGAGGCCCCATCGACGCGCTCGATCCACTGCAGGTCGAGGAAGGCGCTCTTGCCGTCGGGGAAGAGCTCGACGCCGACCGGTGGCAGGAGCTGCACGATGCTCCTGGCCGCGAGCTCGTGCGCGCCGGCCAGCTCGAGCTCGCGGCTCCCGGCGGCCGCCGCGCGCGCCGTCAGGACCGGTGCGGGCTGGGCCAGGATCGCGCCCGGCTCGCCGCGCAGCACCAGGTCCGGCGGCAGGTTCACCTGGCGGCGGATCACGTGGCGGCCGGGACCGATCACGAGCGTCCCGCCGCTCTTGCGCAGCCGGTCGCAGGCCGCCTGGAGCGCCGCGTCGTCGGCCCCGACCACGTCGGCCGGCGCGCTCTGGCGCAGGTGCAGCGTCGGACGCTCGACGGCCGCGACGGTCTCCTGTGCGCCGCAGGCGGCCTGCGCGCCCGGCACGAGCGCGCCCAGCGCGATCCAGCCGGCCCGGGAGAGCGCGCGACACGCCATGCTCATCTCGCAGTCTACTGGCGCCGGGCGCTACGTTTGCCCCGGTGAGCCGGGTATCTTGAGACGGCCCGCTCCGCCCGCCGGAGCCGACCCACGCCGCCGCCTCCCGTGCCCTGGAAGAACTTTCTGCTCTCCGAGCAGCCCCCCGACGACCCGCGCACCCTGCTCGTCAACCTGGGGCTGGTCCTGGTACTGGGTCAGATCCTGGTCTGGCACTACCTGCGCTTCTCGCCGGTGCTCTCGAACAAGCGCAAGACCTCGCGCGTGTTCGTGTTCATCGCCGCCACGACCCTGCTCGTGATCGCGGTCGTGCAGAGCTCGCTGGCGCTCTCCCTCGGCCTGGTCGGCGCGCTCTCGATCATCCGCTTCCGCACGCCGATCAAGGAGCCGGAGGAGCTCGCCTACCTCTTCCTCGCGATCGGCCTGGGCCTGGGCCTGGGCGCGAACCAGCGCCTGGTCACGGTGCTCGTCTTCGTCGTGATCCTCGCCTACATGGGCCTCGTGAGCACCGGACGGACGAGTGCGCTGCCCCCGCGCGTGCTGCTGCACCTCTCCGGCACCCTTCCGGCGCGCGAGGGCGGCGGCGGGACCGAGGCCACCCTGCGCGAGCTCTTGCGCACGGCCGAGGAGGGCGCGACGCGCGTGGATCTGCGCCGCGTGGACACCGAGGGCGGCAGCTTCAACGCGACGCTGGTGCTCGACCTCGAGCGCGCCGAGGACGTCGGGCCGCTCCTGACGCGGCTCGAGAGGGTGCTGCCCGGCTGCTCGATCAGCGTGGTCGAGGGGAACAGCCTGGATTGACCCGGGGCCGGAGCCCCTGACCGCCATGCTGACCCAGCCGGAACGAGCGCGCGGGACCTGGACCGGCCTCGCGATCCTGGCGCTGGGGATCGCGATCGGCGCCCTGGCGCGGCCGGGGCGCTGGCTCGAGCGCACCAGCGAGCCGCGCGAGCAGGCGCCCTTCCCGGCGCTGGTCCCGGCCGCGCGCTCCGAGAGTGCGCCGGACAACGGGCTCCGCACGCTCGAGCTCGTGATCCCAGCCGAATCGGCGGCGATCCTGCAGCGCGTGCGCGCCGCCGCGCTGGAGCGCGGGATCCTCACCCAGACCGAGGCCGACACGGTCCCGGCCGAGGTGCGCTTCGACGGCGGCACGCACGCGGCCATGATCCGCCTCAAGGGCGACTGGATCGACCACGTCGAGGGCGAGCGCTGGTCCTACCGCATCCGCCTCGACGCCACGAGCTTCCTCGGCATGCGCGAGTTCTCGATCCAGGCGCCGGCCACGCGCGGGTACCTGTGGGAGTGGCTCGTGCACCAGGCGGCGCGCCGCGAGGGCGTGCTCGTGCCGCGCTCGACCTTCCTGAACGTCGTCCAGAACGGGCACGCCCTGGGCGTGTACTTCCTCGAGGAGCACTTCGAGAAGGAGCTGCTCGAGTCCCAGGGCCGGCGCGAGGGCCCGATCGTCGTGTGGGACGAGGGCACGCTGTGGTCCACGCTGCTGGAGGAGGGCAACGTCCCGGCCAAGGGTGTCGAGGCCCTGGAGTCGGCGGGCACGGAGGGCGCACACACCGCCGCGGTGGCCGAGATCCGCGCCTTCGGCCTGAAGCGCCTGAGCTCGATCGAGAGCCTCAGCCGCCACCTGCAGGCCGCGCTGGACGAGCTGCGCGGGCTGCGCGCGCTGGCGCTGACCGATCAGCCGGCGACCGAGCGCGCGCGCGCCTTCCAGGCCCTGGAGGAGCTGCGCGGGCGCACCCTCGAGCGCCTGGTGGACGTCGACCGCCTCGGCTGCGCGCACGCGCTGCTCTCCTTGTTCCAGTCCGAGCACGGCCTCGCCTGGCACAACCAGCGCTGGTACCACGACCCGGTCCAGGCGCGCCTCGAGCCGGTCCTGTTCGACTGCGCCGCGCAGGACCCGGGCGGGCGCGATCCGGTGCCCTGGCGCGCCACGGACCTGACGGCTGCCTTCTCGAAGAGCCCGGCCTACCAGGCGCGCATCTTCCATCACCTCGGGCGCTTCCTGCGCTCGGACTGGCTGGACGAGCTCTTCACGGCGGTCGCGGCGGACCTCGCGCGCTTCGAGGCGGCCATCGCGGGCTCCGAGGAGCTGCCGCCCGGTCACTCGAGCGGCGAGATGAAGCAGCGCCTGCGCGCGCAGGTCGTCTGGCTGCGCAAGGCGGCGCTGCCGGAGGACGGCGTCAACTTCGAGTGCGCCTACCAGCTCGTCGATCCGGCCGCCAACGCCGGCAAGGGCTGGCTCGACGTGCGCGCCTGGTCCACCACGCGCGCGCCGGTCGTGCTCGAGGGCTTCCAGTTCAGCAACGGCAGCACGACGGCCGCGGCCGGGACGCTGGCGGGGCCCGTGCGCGGCGCCCTGGTGCGCGGGGCGAGCGTGATGCTGCCGGTGGACGGCACCGTCGCGCTCTTCCGCATCCCGATGGACGAGCGCCTGGCCAACCTCGAGGCCGTCGAGAAGGTCACGCGCGCGATCCGCGCCCAGATCCGCGATCCCGAGGCGCTCGACCTCGACGTGCGCGCGCGGCACCGTCTGGCGGCGGCCGAGGAGGTCCACGAGGAGCTGCTCTCCTTCCGCCGCGCCCTGCCCGAGGACCCCTGGGGCGGCCGGCCGGCGGCGCCGGGGCTCGAGGAGGCGCTGGAACGGCACCCGTTCCTGCGCTTCGATCCGGTCGCCTACGAGCTCCAGGTCCCGGCCGGCACCTGGGACGTCGCCGGCGACCTCGTCTTGCCGAGCGGGATCCCGCTCGCGCTCGGAGCCGGCACGACGCTGCGCTTCGCCCCGGGCGCGGTGCTGCTGGCGGACGCGCCGCTGCGCTTCACCGGCGTGCCCGGCCGGCCCGTCGTGCTCGAGCCGCAGACCACGGCACCGTGGGCCGGCGTGGTCGTGCTCGGCGCCGAGGGCCGCAGCCTCTGGAGCGACGTCGTCGTGCGCGCCACGACCTTCGCCATCCGTGGCGGCTGGGCCCAGACCGGCGCCGTGACCTTCTACCGCTCGCCCGTGACGATGGAGCGCGTGCACTTCGACGGCACGGAGGCCGAGGACGCGCTCAACGTCTTCGGCACCGATCTGGCGCTGACGGAGGTCGTCATCAGCGGCGCGCGCTCCGACAGCTTCGACGGCGACTTCGTCACCGGCACCTTCGAGCGCTGCGAGTTCCGCGACGGCCAGGCGGACGGGCTCGACGTGAGCGGCGCCGACGTGCTCGTGCGCGACTGCACCTTCCTGCGCCTGGGCGACAAGGGCTGCTCGATCGGCGAGCGGAGCCGCGCGCGCATCGAGGGCGGCCGCGCCGAGGACGTGGCCGTCGGCGTGGCCTCCAAGGACGCCTCCGAGGTCGAGGTCACCGGTCTCGCCATCACCGCGCGCCATTACGGCCTGGCGACCTTCGTGAAGAAGCCCGAGTACGGCCCGGCGCGCCTCGTCGCGCGCGACTGCACGATCACCGCGGCGCTGGGCGCCGCCATCGCCCAGACCGGCTGCGTGCTCGAGGTGGACGGCGTGGCCACGCCGACCCAGGACATCGACGTCGAGGCCTCCTACGAGGAGGGCGTGCTTGGACGCGCGAAGTGAGCGGGTGAGCCGCGACGCCCCTGGCGGAGCTGCCAGCCGCTCAGGATCGACCCAGGCGCGCGCTCCTCGCGCGCCCTCCGGCTCCGAGCGCCCGGGCCTGCGCCACGAGCTGAAGTTCGCCTGCGAGGACGAGGCCTACCCTCGGCTGCGCATGGCCCTGCGCCTGGCGCGCTCCGGGGTGCGTCCGCTGCACCCGCCGCGCGTCGTGCAGAGCCTCTACCTCGATACCAGCCACGGACGCGCCCTGGCGGAGAACCTGGCCGGGGTCTCGGAGCGCGAGAAGCTGCGCCTGCGCTGGTACGGCGCGGAGGACGAGCGCGTCGCGGGCATCCTCGAGCGCAAGTGCCGCGAGAACTCGCTGGGCTGGAAGGAGAGCGTGCGGCTCGCCGCGCCCGTGCTCGTGCGCGGGGCCGAGCGCCGGCGCCTCGTCGCCGAGCTCGCGCGCCAGGCGGGTGGACTCTGGGCCGAGCGCCTGGCGGGCCTCGAGCCGGCCCAGTGGGTGCGCTACCGGCGCGAGTACCTGACGACCGCCGACGGCCGCGTGCGCGTGACGATCGACCGCGAGCTCTTCTGCGCCGACCAGCGCCTGCGCGCGCGCCTCTCGGACACGGCGCCCACGCCGCCCCTGCGCCTGCTCGTGCTGGAGCTCAAGTGCGCGCCGGAGCACCTCGCGGAGGCGCGCGAGCTGGCGGCGAGCCTCCCGGTGACGCTCGGACGCTGCTCGAAGTTCGTCCTGGCCTCGGAGCGTCCCGGCGGACCGCTGCCCTCGACGCTGGGAGCCTGAAGCGTGCGCCCGGTCCTGGCCCTGGCGGTGATGCTGCTCGCCCTGACGGTCGCGCTCGAGAACGCGCGCTGGCTGCAGCCGCCGCCGCCGCCCGGCCCGCGCCTCGCGGACCGCGCGCTCGAGCTGCTGGTCGGCGCCAAGGGCCCGCTGCTCCCGGCCGCGCGCGTCGGCACGGGGCCCGAGCGCATCGGGACGGCCATGCGCATCGGCGACTGCACGCTGGTCGCGCCCGCGCCCGACGGGCTGCGCGCGGCCTTCGTCGGGCCCGACCTCGCCTTCCGCGGCCAGGCGCACTACGACGTGGCCGGCTCGGCCGAGGACTGCGCGGCCCTCGCGCGCGAGGTGCGCGCGGCGCGCGCGGGCGACGTGCTCGTGCTGGCCTCCGGTGGGCGGCTCGCGCCCCCGGGCGGGACGCCGCACGCAGGGTTCACCGACGCGCTGGCCCAGCTCGGCGCGCGCGCCCGTCCGGGCACGACCACGCCCGAGAGCTGGGCCCTGATCGCGCTGCGCGGCGCGCGCGGCTGGGTGCCGCTGGCGGAGGGCTACGGGACGGACACGGGGGTCGCGCTCGGCTACGTGCTCGGGCCGGACCTGGCCCAGCTCGAGACGCGTGCGCCCGACCTCGTCCACGCGCGCGCCGGCCGCCAGGTCGAGGTCGAGCTGTGCGACGAGCTCGTCCACGCGGCCCGGCGCACGCCGGGCGCCGTCCTGGCGCGTGAGGCGCGCGTGCGCGGCCAGCCGGCGGCGAGCCTGCTCGTGCCGCCCGAGCGGCGCGACGACGGGACGCAGGCCCCCGGCCGGATCGAGTGGCACGACGTCGCCGTCGGGCCGGGCTCGGGCGTGTTCGCACTGCTCGGGCTCGACGATCGCTCGGCGCCGGGCTCGGACGGGGTCGTCTTCCAGGTCTGGTTCGACGGCGAGGAAGCGCCCGGCGCGCGCGTGGTGGCGCCCGGAGGGCGCTGGCGCCCCGGGCTCTTCGACCTGCGTCCCTTCGCGGGCCGCCGGGGCACGCTGGCGCTGGTGGTCGAGCCGCGCGGCGATGCGACCGGTGACCGCGCGCTGTGGGGCCGGCCGCAGCTCTTCCACGGCTACGAGCGCTCGCCGCTCGAGGTCTGGGGGCAGGAGGGCGGTCCGCTGCACCCGCCGCGATGAGGTCCGCGCGCTGGATCCGGCTCCTGTGGAGCCTGGCGGGCGCGGCGCTGGCCCTGCTGGTGCTGCGGACCTTCGTGGCCGACGTGTACCGCGTCGACTCGGGCTCGATGCGGCCGACGCTCTTCGGCGGACGCGCGCGGGCCGACGAGAGCGAGGACACGGAGCGCGTGCTGGTGCTCTACGGGCGCGATTTCGAGCCGCAGCGCTTCGACCTGGTGGTGGTGCGCTCGCCGGACGGCACGAAGCCGCTCGTCAAGCGCGTCGTCGGCCTGCCGGGCGACGCGGACCTGCTCCTGAGCGGGGGCGACCTCTTCGTCGACCACGCGCGCCTTCCGGCCGACGCCTCGCGCCCGGCGCCGATCGTGGTGTACGACGAGCGCTGCGAGGACCCCGCGCGCGCCTTCGAGACGAGCGGGCCCGAGGTGAGCCGTGCGCAGGGCCAGTGGGTCGTGCACGGCGGGCCGCAGGCGCCGGCCGGCGAGGTGCGCTACCGCCTCCCGCTGCGTGACGACTACCTCGACCGCCGCCACCGGCGCGTGCCGGGCGTGGTCGAGGTCAACGACGCGCGGCTCGAGCTCGAGCTCGCCCTCGAGGCCACGACGCCCGGCCAGGAGCTGCACCTCCAGCTCGTCGAGCAGGGCGATTTCTTCGAGGCGCGTCTCGTGCTGGGGACCGAGGGCGCGGGCGAGCTCCAGCTCCTGCGCCGCAACGCGCGGCCGGGCGAGCTGCCGGACCTGCCGCCCTCGCGGGTCCAGGTGCTGGCGCGCGGGCCGGTCACGCTGGTGGCCGGGCGCTGGGTCGACCTCGCGCTCTCGAACGTGGACAACCACCTGCGCCTCCACAGCACGGCCCTCGGAGTCGAGCTGCGCGCGAGCTACGCCGAGAACGAGCCCTGGCCCGAGCGCCTGCCGCCGGGCGTCACCAGCCTCGACCCCCGCGTGCGCTTCGGGGCGCGCGGTGGCCTGGTCCGCTTCCGGGCCGTGCGCGTCCTGCGCGACCTCTACTTCACCGACGACGGCACCTTTGCCGTCCCGGCGGGCCCGGACGAGCCCGAGGGCCGCGCCGGCCGCGCGCCGCTCTCGCTGGGGCCGGACGAGTACTTCCTGCTGGGCGACAACTCGGCCGCCAGCACGGACAGCCGCCACTTCGGCCCCCGCCCCGCCGCCGACCTGATCGGCCGGCCGCTGTGCGTGGTGTGGCCCGAGCCGCGCTGGCTGCGTCCGACCGCCCCGCCCTGATCTAGCCCGACCTATTCACCAGACCTCGGCTGCAACACCGCGACTGGCGGCATCTGCAAGCCCAGCCCGCGCAGCGCAAGCCCTTTCCTCCCTGCGAGGTCTCGGCGACCTGCCAGAGGTCGCCTCCGCTGCTCTCGGTCGGAAATCGCTGCATCTGCCACCATTCGCGGTGTTTCGCTCGAGGTCTGGTGAATAGGTCGGGCTAGCAGCCTTTTCCGGCGACGACGGCTTTCCGGCCGCGCGCGGAACCGCGAGGATCGAGCGGGGTTGGCCCCGCTCCCCATGGATCCCGATGCCGGTCTCGCGGACGCGCCCGAGGGCGATCCGGGCGTGCGCTGGATGCTGCGCTACCAGGCGGGGGACGAGGGCGCCTTCGACGAGCTGGTCGAGTGCTACGCGCCGCGCGTGTTCGCGCTGCTGACGCGCTTCCTCGGGCCGGTCGGGCTGCGCGAGGACCTGGTGCAAGAGGTCTTCCTGCGCGTGATCCGCGCGCGCCGCGAGTACCGCCCCGAGGCGCGCTTCTCGACCTGGCTGTACCGCATCGTCTTCAACCTGAGCGTCAACGAGACCCAGCGCCGGAAGTCTGGGGCCTCGCTCGACGACGACGAGGGCTACTTCCTCCGCGCCGACGAGCGCGTCGAGCCGCCCGGCTCCGCGCTCGAGCGCGCCGACCTCGTGGCCTCGGTGCAGGCCGCCCTGGCCAGCCTGCCGGAGCGCCAGCGCATGGCGATCGTGCTGGCCAAGTACGAGGAGCTCCCCTACGAGGAGGTCGGGCGCGTGCTCGGCACCAGCGAGAAGGCGGTCAAGTCGATGATCCACCGCGCGCGCGAGACCCTGCGCGCGCGCCTCGGTTCCTTCCTGGAGGAAGGTGTCGCATGAGCACGAGCTGCGCCGAGTTCCGGATCGCGCTGGAGGCCGCGCTGGCGGGCCCCGAGGGGCGCCGGGCCGCGCTCGCGCAGGACGCGCACGTCGCGGCCTGCGCGGGCTGTCGCGCCGAGCTCGCGCGCGAGCAGCGCCTCGAGCGCGCGCTCGCCGCCGTGCCCGCGGTCGTCGTGCCGCCCGCCCTGGCGCGGCGCGTGCTCGCGCGCCTCGCGCCGGAGCGTGACGCGGCCGGTGGAGAGCTGGACGAGCTCCTGGCGCGCGTCCCGCCGCCGACCGTCCCGGCGGGGCTGGCGGGCGCGGTCCTGGCGGGCCTGGCGCCCGAGCGCGCGCGCGCGCGCCGGGGCCCGAGCGGGCGGCTGGGCCCGGCCTGGCTCCTCGCGGCGGCCGCGGGCCTGGTGCTCGGCTGGCTGCTCCTCGCGCGCCGCGCCGCGCCCGCAGAGATCCGCCACGAGCTGGCGCGCGCCGCGCTCGCGCTCGAGGCCGACGAGGAGCTGCTGGCCTACGCCCTGGAGCACTGGGAGCTCCTGCACGACGAGGACCTCGACCTGTGGCTCGCCAGCCTCGACCCGGTGGACGAGCTCTTGATGGAGGTCGCCGGCGAGGAGCCTTGGCTCGACGCCGCCGCGGAGGGAGGCGCAGAGCGATGAGGGGGCTCCTCGTGTGCGCGGCGCTGCTGCTCGGCACGGGCGTGGGTGCCCAGGAGCCGGCGCGCGGGCCGCAGCCGGGCTCCGAGGCGATGCGCGCGCGCCTGCAGCGCCTCGCGCCCGAGGAGCGCGCGCACCTGGCGCGCAACCTGGAGCAGTTCGAGCGCATGGCGCCGCGCGAGCGGGCCCGCCTGCTCGAGCGCGCGCGCGTCCTGCGCGAGCACGAGCGCGCCCTCGGCGGCCCGGGCCACGAGCTGGCCCCGCAGCGCGGCGACGCGGCCCTGAAGGAGGCCGAGCGCCGCCTGCGCGCCCTGCTGCGCGAGCGCGGCCGCGAGGTGCGCGAGCGCTTGCCGAAGGCGGTGCGCGAGCGCCTCGAGAAGGCCCCGCCGGAGCTGCGCCGGCGCTACCTCGAGCGCCTGGCCGAGCAGCAGGAGCGCCTGGGCCAGCGCGTGCTCGCGCGGGCCCGCGAGCAGGGCGGCCTGGGGCCCGAGGAGCTGCGCCGGCTCGAGCGCCTGCCGCCGCGCGAGCAGGTGCGTGGGCTGCGCGAGACGCTGGGGAGGCGGGGAGACCGCGCACCGGATCACCGGACTGGCTCGCGCCCGTCCGGAGAACCGGTGCGGTCACGCTGACGGCGAAATCCGTAGCCGATCTGCGATCGGCTAGA
>DASVAP010000085.1:0-42704 GCA_036376275.1 Planctomycetota bacterium
GCTGCCGGGAGGGCATCGATGTCCGATGGCGCGGGGTCGGGCGGAGCTGGGAGCTTGCCGGGGCAGCGGCGCACCGGATCACCGGGCGGGCTGGGGCCCGCCCGGAGAACCGGTGCGGTCACGCTGACGACGAAATCAGCAGGCGATCTTGGATCGCCTAGGAGCCTGTCCGGGAAAGCCCAAGCGCGGACCTTGTTGGTGCTTGGGGCTGGTCAGGTCGGCCGCCCGAGAGCCTCCGAGGTCCGCGAGTGGCCTTGGACCCGCTTTGGGTGACTCGAGGATTGGGTGAGCCCTGCTGGTCGTCCTGGTGGCGGGACGACACCCCACGCTCAGATCGCCGCGTTGGCGAGCTTTCGCAGGTTGTGCGCCGTGCACACCAGGCTCCACTCGCCGACCGCCTTCCGGAGGCCGCGCAGCGAGAAGCGCAGGAAGCCGCGCGCCGCCTTGATCTGCCCGAAGACCGGCTCGACCGTCTGCTTCCTCAAGCGGTAGCGACTCCGGTAGCCGCCGCGCTTCAGCCGAGCCGTCATCGCGTGGATCCACGGACTGTTCCAGCGCCGCGCCTCGTCGGGCGGTTCCTTGCCGTGGCGCTGACGACCCGTCGCCACGTAGCCGCGCACACCTTGCTCCTCCAGCGCCTTGAGGTTCGCCTCGCTCAGGTAGCCACTGTCCGCCGACAGCTCGCACGGTGCCGATCCACCCAGGTTGCCTCGGATCTGCTCCAGCACTCCGATCAGCTGCTCCGCATCGTTCTGACGGTTGCCCACCCCGCGCGCCACGATCACCTGCGAGCCCGCGTCCACGGCGATCTGGCAGTTGTAGCCCTGCAGGAAGCCATCGCCGGTCCTGAGGATCCGGCTCTCGGGGTCCGTGAAGTTCCGCTGCGTCTTCGGCGCTGGCTCGGCCGTCTTCTTCACGGCCCGCTCGCGCGGCGTCAGCTCCCGCGGGGGCTCCTGCCGCAGCCGCTCGGCCTCCTCGCGGGCTTCCCGCTCGAGCGCCTCCTTCGCCTCGAGGATCTTCTGCGCCCGCTTCTCGCGGTCTTTCACCCAGTCCGGCAGCTCGTCTCCGCGTCGGTCCCGACCAAAGCTCGCGTCTTCCTCACCGTCGATGTCCTCGGCCTTCTCCAGCCAGCCCCGCACCTCTTCGCGCAGCCGCTTCTCCTCGCTGCTCATGCGCTCGTAGCTCATCGCCTTGTGCTTCGAAGCGTTGGCCCGCACCTTCGTCCCGTCCAGCGACACGTGCCCGAGCGTCACCAGGCCCGACCGCTGGCACATCTGCAGCACCTGGACGAAAAGCCCCTCCAGCGCCGAAAGGTGCCGCTTCCGGAAGTCGCTGATGGTGCGGAAGTCCGGCGCCTGCATCGCCGTCACCGCCATGTAGTCCACGCGCTCCTGGCAGGAGCGAGCGATCCGCCGGGACGAGTAGATCCCCTGGCAGTACGTGTACAAGAGCAGCGCCGTCATCATCACCGGGTGGTAAGGCGGCTGACCGCGCTCCTCCCGGTACGACTCCAGGATCTGTGAGAGGTCCAGCTCCCCACGCACCAGCTCGCGCACGAAGTGAGCCAGGTGACCCGGCGGTACCAGATCCTGCACCGTCGGGGGCAGCAGCCACCCCTGACCGACTTCCCACTCGCGGAAACGCTTCGTCATCGCGGCCAGTGCCTCCTACCGTTGATTCGGCGGCTTCTGGCCTGGTCCGTCCAGGACCTCGGGATTTCTCGGACAGGCTCCTAGATGATCCTCTTCCCCAGCCCACTCATCACCAGCGCCACCGCCATCTCCGCCGTCCGGTTCCGCTCATCGAGGATCGGGTTGATCTCCGTGAACTCCAGCCCCAGCAGCTTCCCGCTCTCCGCCGCATGTTCCAGCAAGAGATGCCCCTCGCGCTGCGTCACCCCACCCGTCACCGGGGTCCCCACCCCCGGCGCCTCGTAGGGATCCAGCCCGTCCATGTCGAACGACAGGTGGAACCCCACCGTCCCGCGCGTGACGATCTCCAGCGCCTCCTTCATCACGCGGTCCATCCCCAGGATGTCGAGCTCGCGCATCGAGTAGCACTTGATGCCGCACTCCTTCGCCAGCGCGCGCTCGCCCGGATCGACGTCGCGGATCCCGATCAGGACTGCGCGCTCCGGATCGACCATCGGGAAGCGCTCGCCGAGCTTCGTCAGGGCCTCCGGCCCATACCCCAGGATCGACCCGAGCGGCATGCCGTGGACGTTCCCCGTCGGCGAGGTCTCCGGCGTGTTCATGTCCGCGTGGGCATCGAACCAGATCAGGCCGATCTTCTTCTTCTTCTTGTGGTAGTGGCTCGAGATCCCGGCCACGGTCCCGCAGGCGATCGAGTGGTCGCCGCCGACCACCAGCGGGAAGCCGCCCTCCTCCAGCAGGCGCTCGATCCGGCCCCGCAGCCGGCGGCAGCAGCTCGCGATCGACTCGAGGAACTTGGCCCGCTCGTTCTTCGGCTCCTTGCCCTCGGAGCGCAGCACCGGGACGTTGCCGAGGTCCTCGAACTCGAGCCCGAGCGACTGGACCCTCCGGCCCAGCCCGGCGATGCGGATCGCCGAGGGCCCCATGTCGACGCCGCGCAGGCCGCCGCCGAGGTCCATCGGCACTCCCAGGAAACCGACGCGCTTGGTCATGACTTGCGGGCCTTCTTCGGAGCCTTCTTGGTGGACTGCGCCGGCTTGCGGGCCGCGCCCTTCCGCTCGGCGCGTCTCGGCACGAAGCGCACCTCGGCCCCGCGCGCGAGCCCGAGGGCGCGCGCGGCGCTGCCGTTCGCCAGGGCGACCTCCATGCGGTCGTAGGAGTCGACCAGCGCGATCGGCCCCTTGCCGGGCGCCTCGGCGTAGGTGCGCACGAGCGGGAAGCTCTGGCCGCCGGCCTCGCAGCTCCAGCGCTCGCGCCAGTCGGCGCCGGCCTCGGCCAGCCAGATGAACGGCAGGTCGGTGATCAGGTTGCCGAAGCGGTCGACGTGCACCACCCGCGTGAGGATCGAGCCGTCGCCGCGGCGCTCGGGCGCGCGCAGGGCGAGCTTCTTGTAGCCCTTCGCGACCGCCCCGAAGGCGGCCGGCGGATCGCCCTCGACCAGGCGCGCGGCCAGCGGCGCGAAGCGGTCGCGCCCGTCGAAGGTCGTGCTCGGGCCGCGCACGGGCGCGGCCGCGCCGACCTCGCGCACGACCACCAGCGGCTCGGACTCGATCAGGCGCGTCAGGAGCCCGTTGTCCGGCGCCAGGAACACGTGCCCGCGCGCCTCGACCAGGAGCAGCGCGCGCGCCGTGCCGACGCCCGGGTCGACCACGGCCACGTGCACGCTGCCGGCGGGGAAGGTGGCCCACGAGCGCTCCAGCAGGAAGGCCGCCGTGGCCACGTCGCCCGGCGGGATCGCGTGGCACAGGTCGATCACGTCCTTGAGGCGCGGCGCGTCGCGCCAGAGACACCCCTTGACGATCCCGACGTAGGGATCGTCGAGGCCATAGTCGGTCAGGAGCGTGACCAGGCCGCTCGGGCGCCAGGGGCGCGGAGCTCGCTCCGGGGTGGACGTCGGGGCGGACATCGGGGCGCCTAGTCTTTCCGGCCCGCACGGCGGCGACAAGCGCGCAGCGGCCGAAGCACCTCCCGGGCTATTCCTCTTGCTTCGGGGCCCGCTTGCGCGGCCCAGGCTTCGGCCCGGCGGGCTTCTCGACGCGCGGTTCGGCAGCCTTCGCGCGCTCCTCGGCGGCGCGCGCGGAGAGGGCCCCGAGCAGCGCCCCCTGCAGGACCGGGTCGCCCTCGTTACGCGAGCGCAGGAGCTCCTCGACCACGCCCAGACCGCCCCACTCGCCCAGGGCGAAGCCCACGCGGCGCAGGTGCGGCTCGCCCACGGTGCGCGGCGCCGCCTCGAGCTCGTCGAGCAGCGCGCGCGCCCCACCGCTCTGCATCAGGAGGCCGCCGGCCAGGACGCACAGGTTCCAGTCGTCGCGCCACAGGGCGGCGCGCAGGAAGGGCTCGCCCTCCGCGTGGCGGCGGGCCAGCAGCGTCTCGGCCAGGAGCACGTTCGTCTCGAGCGCCTCCTCGCCGGCCAGCGGGAAGAGCGCGGCGAAGGCCTCGACGTCGGCCGCCTCGGGCGCGCGCGCCAGGGCCCGCACGCACAGGTCGCGCTCGGCGCCGGAGCGCTGCGCGAGGCTGAGGCGCAACGCCGTGCGCGCCGTCGGCGCGCCGCCCTCGACCAGCCCGGCCTCGAGCGCGAGGCGCAGGCCTGGATCGAGGTCGTCGCGGCGCAGGGCCTGCTCGGCCACGCGCGCGAGCTCGCGCGTCGAGAGCGCACGCGCAAGGGCCTCGAGCGCGAGGCGCAGGCGCTCGTCGGGCGGGCCCGCCACGAGCTCGTCGAGCTGCAGGCGCGCCGGCTCGTGCCCGAGGCGCGCCAGGGCCACGAGCCCGGTGGCGGCCACGAGCGGGTCGCGCTCGTCCAGCAGCCACTCGCCCAGCTCGGCGACCAGCTCGCGCCGCGCGCTGACGCCGCAGGCCTCGAGCCACGGGCAGCGCTCGCGTCCCTGGACCGCCTCGAGCTGCTCGGCGACCCAGGCGAAGCCGATCTCGCCCCCGCCGCGCAGGAGGAGACGCCCGGCCCAGGCCATGGACTCGTCGCCGGCGCGGAAGAGCGCCTGCAGCAGCTCGGCCGTCTCGCGCTCGCGTCCGCGGGCCTCGATCTCGGCCAGCAGCACGCGCACCGCCTCCGGCCCCGGGCGCCACACGCCGGCCGCGTGGGCGCGCGCCAGCTCGGCCGGCATCACCTGCAACGCCAGGCGCAGGGCCTCGGGCCGCTCGCCGGCGCGCAGCATGCCGGCCAGGTGCGGCTCGAGCGCGGCCGGATCGAGCACCGCCGCCGCGCCGAAGACCACCCGCGTCAGGAACTCGGGCCGCTCGCGCAGCTCGGCCGCCAGCGTCTTCTGGCGCCGCTCCTCGGCCTCCACGACGGCCGGATCGGGCCCGGCGGGCTCGGGCGGCTCGGGTGGCTCCTGCCACGCGAGCGGCAGGCAGGCGAGCGTCAGTGCGGGGAGCGGGAGGGCCATGGCGTCGTCCCCTTATCGGCCGGAGACCGGGAGCAGGCGGGGGCTGGGAGCAGGATAGGCGCGGCGGGCCGGGTGATCGAAGCTCGCCGGCTGACATCGCCGTCGGCCTGCACGCCGCGGTTCCGCAACCGGCACCTACCTGAGGTGGATCACGACCTCGAGCGTGCCGCCCTCCAGGGGCCGCAGGAGGTTCTTGCCGCTCGCCCCGGCCGCGCTCGTCGCCACCAGCTCGCCGGAGGCGCCGCGCGCGAGCCCGCGCAGCACGAAGCGCCCGGTCTTGTCGGTCTTCGTCTCCAGGCCGCCGGGCCCGCGCACGACGGCTCCGGCGACCGGCTTGCCCGTCCGCGCGTCGACCACCGTGCCGGTCACGACCGGCGCCGGGCCGGTCTGGTGCGCGGCGGGGGCGGCCGTGGCCCCCTCCTCGTCGGAGGAGGGGTTGCGGCAGGCCACCCCACCGGTGAGGAGCAGGACGAGGAGCGGGAGCGGTCTCATTCGGGTTCTCCCAGCAGGGCGATCAGCTCGGCCTTCTTCTGGTCGCGCAGCCTCGCGCTCGAGGCCTCGACGATCATGCGCAGCAGCGGCTCGGTGTTGGACGGGCGCACGTTGAACCACCACCATTCCTTCTGCGCGAGGTCGCCGAACTCGACCGTGATCCCGTCGAGCTCGTCCTGCCGCCCGGAGGCGTAGCGGCGCTTCAGGTCGGCGATCATGGCGGCCTTGTCCTCGACGTGGAAGTTGATCTCGCCCGTCGAGTGGTAGCGGCGCACGCCGGCGAGGAGCTGGCTGAAGCTCTGGCCCCGGCTCTCCGGCGCGGTGAGCAGCGACAGGACCGACATCATCGCGATCAACCCGGAGTCGGCCGTGAAGTTCTCGGCGAAGTAGAAGTGCCCGGAGAGCTCGCCCCCGAACTGCGCCCCCTTCGCGCGCATGGTGGCCTTCATGAAGGAGTGCCCGACGCGATCGCGCACCGGGATCCCGCCGGCCTTCTCGATCTCCTCCTTGACGGCCCACGAGGAGCGCAGGTCGTAGACCACCGCGGTCCCGGGGAAGCGCTTCAGGAAGACCGGCGCGAGCAGGGCCGTGACCAGGTCGGCCCCCACCGTGCCGCCCTTCTCGTCCACGAAGCAGCAGCGGTCGGCGTCGCCGTCGAAGGCCACGCCCAGCTCGGCCTTCTCGGCCAGGACGAGCTTCTTCAGGTCCACCAGGTTGGCCTCGATCAGCGGGTTCGCCTCGTGGTTGGGGAAGCTCCCGTCCGGCTCCATGTAGAGCGCCTTCGCGCGGATCCTCGGCACGCGCTGGAGCACGCTCGGCAGGGTGTGACCGGCCATGCCGTTGGCCGCGTCGATCGCGACGTGCACCTCGCGCCCGAGGCGCGCGAACTTGGCCACGTGGGCGGCGTAGTCGGCCAGGAGCTCGCGCCGCTCCTCGCTGCCCCGCTGCGCGACCGGCGCCGGGTAGGGCTCGGCGCACATGCGCTCGATCTCGGCGATGCCGGTGTCCTTCGAGATCGGCCTGGCGCCCTCGCGGCACAGCTTCATGCCGTTGTACTGGCCCGGGTTGTGGCTGGCGGTGACGCACAGCCCCCCGTCGCAGGCGATGGAGCCGATCGCGTAGTACGCCATGGGCGTCTCGGAGAGCCCCAGGCGGATCACGTTCGCGCCCGCGTCGCGCATGCCCTCGCTGACCGCGTCGGCGATCATCGGCGAGTGCGTGCGCATGTCCTGGCCCACGACCAGCGTCCTGGCCTTCAGGAAGCGCGCGAAGGCGTTGCCGATCTTCCGCGCCAGCGCCGTGTCGAGCTCCTTCGGGACGACGCCGCGGATGTCGTAGGCCTTGAAGATTCCCATGGGGCGTGAAGGTAGGGTCCGGGCGCGGGGCTGTCCAAGGTCGGGGCGGAGCGGGAGGGCTGGGGTCGCCGAACATCGAGAAGACGCCGCTCCGCGCGGAGGAATGGAGCGGCACGGGCACGCCCGAGGTCCGGTCGATCCGCCTCGAGGGGCAAGCAGGCCTCGGCTGGGCGGCGCGGATCAGGGACGCGGCAGGCGCACGAGCTCGGGCCCGGGCAGCGGCTCGTAGGCGCGGCCGAGACGGACCAGGGCGAGATGGCCCTCGGCCCGGAAGCGGATCTCGTAGCGCGAGCCGCGCGGGACGTGGAAGAGCACGCCGGCGGGGCTGGGGTCCTCGTCGATCGGAGCGTCGGAGTACGTGCCGAGGCTGGCCTCGACCGCCAGGGGCTGCCCCTCCGGCGTCTCGACCCGGAAGGCGAGCGCGACCGGCTCGCCGGGCGGCGCGCGCGGGACGAGCAGCGTCGCGGGATCGGCGAGGTCGAGCTCCCGGGTGCCGCTCCATGGCGCGAGGCGCGCGCGGCGCACCTCGCGGCCCTGCGTCAGCACCACGACCGGCTGATCGGGGCGCACGCGCACCTCGATCGGACGCGCCGGCTTCGTGTCGAGCTCGCGCGTGACCGAGTCCTCGCCGAACTGCACGTGCAGCGAGGCGTAGGGCTCGCCCCCCACGACGCGCAGCACGGGCCAGGCCTCGCGGCCCGGCTCCTCGAGCTCTCGGCCGGGAACGAGCACGCACTCGCCGACGAGGGGCGGCCAGGCCCACATGGACGCCAGCTCCTTGGCGCAGTCCCGGAGGCCGATCTCGCGGCTCTCGTAGAGCGAGTCGAGCACCGCGCGACCGGCGGCGTCCGTCACGACCGCGGTTGGGCCGGGTCCCTGCTGCTGGAAGCGCCGGTGGGCGAGGGGCGCCCCCTGTGCGTCGCAAAGGCGCAGGGCGACCGGGGCGCGGCGCGGCAGGTACAGCGTGTCCTCCGGCCACAGGGAGTCGAGGTGGACGGGCACGAGCGCTCCGAACCCGGGCGCGCGCACCTCGTACTCCGCATGGGCGCGCGGCAACGCGTCCGCGAGCACGACGCGGCCCTGCGCATCCCCCACCGCCTCGACCGCCGGCGGCGCGTGGCGGCAGGTCTGGTGCGATCTCACGCGGGCGTGCGGAACGGGGTTGCCGTCGAGGTCCAGGATGCGCAGCACGAGCGGTTCCTGGCGCGGATAGAGGTACACGAGCTCCTCGTCGTCCTCCCCGGCCTCGGCCGCGATCGTCGTGCCGGCGTACCGCGGGTGCCGCAGGCGCAGCTTGCACTCCTCGGTGAAGGCCCGGCGCAGCTCGTAGACCCCGTCTGAGCCCGAGCGCGCGGCCTCGACCAGCCGTGCGGGCCGGTCGAAATCCTCGGTCCACAGCTCGCATTCGACCCCGGCAACCGGCGCGCCCGTCACGGCATCCACGATCCGCCCGCGCAGCGCCTGCTCGAGCGCGGGAACCGCCCGCGACGCCTCGGAGCCCTGCACAGGGAGCCCCAGAACGAGCAGCGACGAGAGCAGGACGAACATCCGCGACCTCCTTGGCCTCCAGGCTACTGCACCGACACCCCGTCGCGCTCACCGCGAGCGCGGAAGTGCGAGCCGAGGGCTGGAGCGCGGACCAGGACGTCACTCGCAGCTCCCACGATCGCACCTGTTGGCCCCACCTGTCCCCGAGCACCGGAACCAGCACCGCGTGGGCCCTTGCGCAGATGCCCGACTCCCGGACTCCCGAACCTGGTAGCTCAGCTCCCCCCGGCGCGGCGCTTCCAGCTGCGGGGATCCTGGGCGGCGTGGAGGCAAGCGACGACGACGATGCGGTCGGCTTCCTCGAGATAGAACAGGCCGTAGGGAAAGCGCGAGAGGAGCGCCCTCCGGATCCTGCCGAGCGCGACGGGGAAGGCCCGGGGCTCGCTCGCGACCTGGGTCAGCTTGGCCTCGACGGCGGCTTCGAAGACCTCCCCGAGACCGAGCTCCTGGCGGGAATACCAGCCGGCGGCCTCCTCCAGATCGGAGACCGCTTCGGGAAGGAACCAGACGGAGCGCACGGGCCGGCGACGCTCAGCCCAGGGCTTTCTTGACGTCCTCCCAGCTCTTCACGGCTCGTGGGTCGCGCTCGTGCTCCCGCAAGCGGCGCTCGAGCTCCTGGCGTTGCGCCTCGGTGACCGGGACCGCGCCCTCCTCGGCGGCGATCGAGTCCCAGATGTCCTCGACGAGCTTGATGCGCTCGGCGATCGGCAGCTTCTGGATGTCGTCGAGAGGGAAGGACACGTTCATGGGATTGTCCCCGGGGGTCGTGCTGGGCGCAAGGAAGGGTCGAGCAGCGGTCGAGGTGTCGGCATGGGGAGGACGCACGGAGATCGTGCAGGTTTCGCTGCGCGGCGGTTTCCTGGGCGAGCCGCCGCGCGGGCCATGGCCCGGCCTTCCCGAGGCCACGCTGGAGCGTGGCGGTCCCAGGTGGCAGGCTCCTGGCCTCCATGGCCGGCCTGCACTGGCTCGACTGGGCGATCCTCGGCGTCTACTTCGCGGTGATGCTGTGGATCGGGGTGCGCTTCGCAGGCAAGGCCAGCAAGAGCCTCGACGAGTACTTCCTGTCGGGGCGCTCGCTGCCCTGGTGGATCGCGGGCACGTCGATGGTCGCGACGAGCTTCTCGTGCGACACGCCGCTGCTGATCGCCGGGTGGGTGCGCGATTACGGGATCTGGAAGAACTGGGCCTGGTGGTGCTACGCGGCCTCGGGCGCGCTGCAGGTGTTCCTGTTCGCGCGCTGGTGGCGGCGGGCCGGCGTGATGACCAAGGCCGAGCTGGTCGAGCTGCGCTACGGCGGGACGCAGGCCAAGGTCCTGCGCGCGACGCTCGGCTCGCTGCACGCGCTGCTGACGAACACGCTGATCCTGGCCTGGGTGCTGCTGGCGGCGGCCAAGATCTCGGAGTCGCTGTTCGCGGTCGACAAGGTGGTCGCGCTCTCGATCGCCGGCACGCTGGCGGCCTTCTACTCGGTCACGGCCGGGATGTGGGGCGTGGTCATGACCGACCTCGTGCAGTTCGTGCTGGCCATGGGCGGGGCCGCGGGGCTCGCCTTCGTCGCCTGGGAGCACGTGGGCGGCTCGGCCGGGACCCACGCGGCGGCGCTGGCGGGCACGCTGCATCCCGAGACGCTGGCGCTCTTCCCGCCGCCCGGGCCAGGCACGTTCCTCGACGCAAGCTTCTGGACCGTCTCGCTGGCGGCCGCCTGCGTGTACCTGGGCGTCTCCTGGTGGGCGGTGGAGAGCGTCGACGGCGCGGGCGCGGCGGTGCAGCGCATCGCGGCCTCGAAGGACGAGCGCGAGGGGCTGCTGGCGACGCTGTGGTTCAACGTGGCGCACTACGCGCTGCGGCCGTGGTTCTGGATCGTCGTGGGCCTCGCCTCGCTGCTCGTCCTGCCGCCGATCGAGGTGCGCGCGCCGCAGGCCGGGACGGTGCAGGCGGTCGAGCGCGACGCGCTGGTCCTCGTCGACGAGGCGGGCACGACGACGCGCCTCGCGCTCGACGCCGCGCCGGCGGCCCCGGACTGGCGCCCCACGCCGCGCCCGGGCCTGGCGGCCGGCACGACCGTCGCCGCCGGCGAGCGCCTGGCCTGGACCGACTCGGAGGGCGCCTACGTCGTGATGCTGAAGCGCTACCTGCCGGTCGGGCTGCTCGGGCTCGTGATCGCCTCGCTCGTGGCGGCCTTCATGTCGACCATCGACACGCACATGAACCTGGCGGCCTCGTTCTTCGTGAACGACGTCTACCGGCGCTTCCTGAAGCGCGGCGGCTCGACCGGGCACCACATCCTGGTGGCGCGCCTGGCGAGCCTGGGGGCGCTCGCGATCGGAGCCTGGATCGCGCTCCAGACCGAGTCGATCCGCGATCTCTTCCTGTTCTTCCTGGCGCTGCTGGGCGGGGTCGGGCCGGTGTACCTCCTGCGCTGGGTGTGGTGGCGCGTGCGCGCCTCGACCGAGCTCGCCGCCATGGCCGCCTCGGTCGCCGCCACCTTCTTCCTGAGCCACGGCACGGGCTGGGTCGCGGCCCACGGCGGCTTCCCGCTCGGTCCCCTGGCGCCCGAGGGCGTGCTGACGCCCGAGGGCCGCGTGGTCCTCGTCGTGGCGACCTCGCTCCTGGCCGCGCTCCTCTCGCTGGCCTTCACGCGCGCGCCCGACCCGCGCACGCTGGTCGAGTTCTACCGCCGCGTGCGCCCGGTCGGCGCCTGGGGCCCGGTGCGCGCGCTGTGTCCCGACGTGGCGCCGCCGCGCGAGCTCGGGGCCTGCCTCACGGGCGCGCTGGGCGGCCTGGCGCTGGTCTACGGGCTGATGCTGGCGCCGGGCTTCTGGCTGCTGGAGCGCGGCGGGGCGCTGCTCGTCTCGCTGGCGGTGGCGGCGCTCGGGGCGGGCTTCGTGCGCGCGGCCCTGCGGCGCCTGGCGCCGCGCTGACGCTCACTCCCAGCGGAAGATGCGCAGCGCGAGGGCGAAGCTCACGGTCCCGCAGGCGACCAGGAGCCCGAGCGGGAGCGCCAGCTCGAGCAGCGAGGCGCCGTCCAGGTAGACCCCGCGCAGGGCATCGTTGAGGGCCGTGAGGGGCAGGAGGCGCAGGAAGGGCTGCGCCGCCTCGGGGAAGCGCTCGACCGCGAAGAACACGCCCGAGCCGAGCCACATCGGCATCATCACGAGGTTCATCAGACCCGAGACGGCCTCGATCGTGCGCGCGCGCGAGACCGTCAGGAGCCCGATCCCGGCGAAGGCGTAGGCCCCCAGCGCGCTGACCAGCGCCAGGGCCGCCACGCCTCCGCGCAGCGGCACCCCCAGGATCCAGAAGCCGAACAGGCCCAGCACGGCCATCTCCATCAGCAGGAACACGGCCCGCGCCAGCACGAAGGACAGGAAGAAGCTCGCGCGCCGCATGGGCGTCACCAGGAGGCGCTTGAGGATCTTGCGCCGGCGCACGTCCGCCACGGCGAAGCCGATGCCCCACATGCCGGTGCCCATCAGGTTCATGCCGAGCAGGCCGGGGAACAGGAAGTCGACGTAGCGCGAGCCGGTCTCGGTCACCGGCGCGAGCGCGACCGGGGCCTCGACCCCACCGCTCCGCTCGAGCTCGAGCGCGCGCAGCACGCGCACGCGCGCGCCCTCGCCCTCGGCCCGCTCCGGATCGAAGGCCAGCACCGGCTCGGCCCCGGCACGCGGTTCCACCAGCAGGTCGATGGCCGCGCGCGAAAGGCGCCGCTCCGCCTCTGACCTCTCGTCGAAGCGCACGAGCTCGAGGCGCTGGTCGCGCGCCAGCACGCGCTCCAGCGCGGCCACCTCCGACTCCGCACCGAGCAGCCCGACGCGCACCGGCGGGATGCCGCGCGAGCGGAAGGCGAAGCCCAGCACGGCCGAGAGCACCAGCGGGAAGACGAAGACCCAGAAGAGCGCCTCCGGCTCGCGCACGAAGAGCAGGACGCGCACGCGCGTCAGCTCGTAGAGCTCGCGCCCCCTACTCATCGCGCAGGTGCTTCCCGGTCAGGGTCACGAACACGTCCTCCAGCGTCGGCCGGTGCGTGCGCAGGTCGTCGAGCACGACTCCATGCCGTCCGGCGAGGGCGAAGAGGCCCGCCAGCGCGTCCTGGGTGCGCGTGACGGACAGCACGACGCGCTCCTTCTCGAAGCGCACGGCCGAGACGCCCGGGACGGCCGCCAGCTCCGCCTCCGGCAGGACGCGCGGATCGCCGCCGGCCGGGACGCACTCGACCACGCTCTCGGCCCCGAGCTGGGCGATGATCGCGCGCGGCGTGCCCTGCGCGATGATCTTGCCGTGGTCCATGATCACGAGGTCGTCCGCCAGGCGCTCGGCCTCGTCCATGTAGTGCGTGGTCAGGAGCACGCTACCGCCCTCGGCCTTGAAGGCCTCGACCAGCTCCCACAGCCGCCGCCGCGCCTGCGGGTCGAGCCCGGTCGAGGGCTCGTCCAGGAACAGGAGTCGCGGCCGGTGCAGCAGGGCCGAGGCCAGCGCCAGGCGCTGCTTCTGGCCGCCGGAGAGCTCGCCGACGCGCGTGCGGGCCTTCTCCTCCAGGCCGACCCAGGCGATCACCTCGGCCGGCGCGCGCGGCGCGCGGTAGAAGCTGGCGAACATGCGCAGGGTCTCGTGGACCGTCAGCTTCTCCTGGAAGTCGGTGGCCTGGAGCTGCACGCCGATCCGCTCACGGATCTCCGGGCCCGCGCCGCGCCAGTCGAGGCCGAGCACGCGGATCTCGCCCGCGTCGGGCGCCTTGAGCCCCTCCAGCATCTCGATCGCGGTGGTCTTGCCGGCCCCGTTCGGGCCGAGCAGCCCGAGGCAGGTACCGGCGTTCAGGGTGAGGTCGATGCCGTCCACGGCGACGAGCTCGCCGAAGCGCTTGACCAGGCCGCGTGCGCGGAGGATCTCTTCGACGCCCATCGGGGGCGGCAGTCTAGTCGATCGTCAGATCGACTACGGATCCCGCCGTCAGCGTGACCGCACCGGTTCTCCGGGCGGGCGCACGCCCGCCCGGAGAACCGGTGCGCGGGTTCCTCCTCAGTCGTCCTTCGGCGGATCCTTGGGCGGCTCCCTCGGCACCGTGCGCCCGCTGCGCCCGCTGCGCAGCTCGCGCTCCTTCTCCTCGCCCGGCTCGCCCTTGCCGCGCTGGAAGTCCGGGGGCTTCGGGCGCTGCGGACGCTGGCCCTCGAGCCAGACCGGCGTCAGGCTGCCGTCGGCCAGCGTGCGCGCGGCCGCGAAGGCCACGCGCGCGGCCGCCTCGAGGTGCGCGTAGTCGAGCGTGTCGGCCTCGTCGCGCGGGGTGTGGTACTCGGCGTGCTCGCCGAAGCTCGAGAGCGTCTGGGCGACCACGCCCTCCAGCGCGAAGGCGTAGTTGTCCGAGCGCGTGAAGAAGCTCTGCTTCGGGCGCGGGTCGGCCACGATCGCCAGGCCCTGCGCGCTCCAGGCCGGCCCGACGTTCGAGCGCTCCCAGCCGGTCAGCCACAGCTTCCCCGCGCCGCCGACCAGCTCGTCCGGCCGCCCGAGCATCTCCAGGTTCAGGTTGCCGACCGTGCGCGCCAGCGGCTCGGCCGGCGCGGCCAGGTAGCGCCTGGCGCCGATGCCGCCGCTCTCCTCGCCGGTCGTGAAGAGCACCACCAGCGTGCGCGCCGGCGGGGCGCTGGCGAAGGCCTGGGCCAGCTCGAGCAGCGCCGCGCAGCCGGAGGCGTTGTCGTCGGCGCCGTTGCACAGCGCATCGGCCGTGGCCGGCCCGCGCGGGCGCGGGCGCAGCCCGAGGTGGTCGTAGTGGGCGCTGAGGAGCACGACCTCCTGGGAGAGCTCCGCGCGCGCCGCCGTCCCGCGTCCGCGGATGCGGCCGACCACGTTGGCGTCGACGTGGGGCGTGGCCGCCTCGTCGACCAGGAGCTGCACGTGCGTGAACTTGCGCAGCTGGAAGTCGGCCAGGATCGGCCCGCGCAGCTCGACCAGCTCGCAACCCTCCGTGACGTCGGGCGCGAGCATGCGCGAGGGCGGCAGACCGGGCTCGCCCGGCTCCTCGGCGTCGTCCATCTGGCGGATCTCGAGCTCCAGGCCCCAGTCCTCCAGGCTCTCGATGCCCTTCTCCTTCAGGATGCGGCGCTTCTCGGCGCGCTGGGCGCTGAAGTACAGGGCCTCGGCCGCGTTGCCCGCGAGCGGCATGCGCGCGTGGTTGTAGTCGTAGAAGAAGCGCAGCGGCAGGACCTCGGTCGAGCGCGCGCGGCCGCGCGGGCGCAGCTGGAAGTCCTGGCCGTGGACGAGCTCGCGCACCTCGCCCGACTCGTGCGTCAGGAGCAGGCGCGGCGGCGCCGTCACCTCGACGCGCACGTGCCCCGTGAGCTGGAAGAAGGTGCCGTCGTCGCCGGCCGGCTCGACCCCCGCGGCGGCCAGGGCCTCGGCCAGGTGAGCCTTGGCGCGCTCCATCCCGGCCGTGCCCGGCAGGCGCCCGCCGAGCTCGTCGGAGGCCAGGAAGCGCACGTGGTGCTCGAGCTCCGCGCGCGTGATGTCGGGCACCGGAGCGGGCGGGGCGGCAGGGGTCTGCGGCGCGGCGACGAGGGCCAGGAGGTGGGCGAGCGGCGGGAGGAGGACCATTCGTGCGTCGAGGGGCCGAGGGGCGGGGCATCTTGACCGGCGGGCGCCCCGGGCGTCCAGGCGCGCGCCGGTGCTACGCCCGCGCGAGCCGCGGGTTGGGGGCGGCCGCCCCGCCTGGCCCGCATGCGCCGGGCCCGCTATCGTTCAGCACGCCGATGCTTCCCCGGAGAATCGCCGCCGCGCTGCTCGCAGGGCCCCTCGCCGCCGGCTGCGGCGGGTCGGACGCCGAGGCGCGACCGCTGGGGGTCGTGCTCCTGACGTGCGACACCCTGCGGGCCGATCGCCTGGGGCTCTACGGGTGGCAGACGGGCACGAGCCCGCACCTCGACGCCCTGGCGCAGGAATCGATCGTCTACGAGGACGCCTGGTCGACCGCCCCGCTGACGGGGCCAGCGCTCTCGGCGCTCCTGACGGGGCGGCTACCGGAGGACCTCGGCCTGGGGGACAACCGCACCGTGCTCGCGGCCGAGGCCGAGACGCTGGCGGAGCGGCTGGCGGCGCACGGCGTCGAGACGGCCGCGGTCGTCTCGAACTGGGTCCTGCGGCGCCGGCCGGAGCTGGGGGACGCCGGGGTCCAGCAGGGCTTTGCGCACTTCGACGACGCGCTGCCGGAGAGCGAGCCCAGCCGCCCCGACGTGAAGGAGCGCCTGGCGGACGCGACCACCGACGCGGCCCTCGCCTGGCTCGACGGCCGCTCGGGCACGCGCCCCTTCCTGCTGTGGGTGCACTACCAGGATCCCCACGGCCCCTACACGCCTCCGCCCGAGCTGCTCGGGGACGTCCAGCCGCCCGCCGACGAGCCCGAGCTCCCGGTCGGGCCGGACGAGCGCGGACAGGGCGCGCTGCCGCGCTACCAGGTGGTCGACGGCGAGCGCCACGCGAGCGTCTACCGCGCGCGCTACGAGGCCGAGATCCGCTACTTCGACCGCGAGCTCGGGCGCCTGCTCGACGGGCTGCGCGCGCGCGGCCTCTACGAGCGCGTGCTCATCGCCTTCACGGCCGACCACGGCGAGTCGATGGGCGAGCGCGGCTACTACTTCTCGCACGGCCGCCACCTGCACCGCGAGCTCGTGCAGACCCCGCTGCTCCTGCGCCCGCCCGGCGGCGCCGCGCCGCCACGACGCGAGCGCCTGCCGGTCTCGCACCTCGACCTCTACCCGACCGTCCTGCGCGTCTTCGGAATCGAGCCCGGGACGACCCACGGCATCGACCTCCTGGCCGCCGCTCCGCCGGCGGACCGCATCCTGCCGCACTCCCTGCGCGGCACCCTCGCCGCGACCGGCGCGCGCCACCGCCTGCTGATCGGGCCGGAGGGGCCGGAGCTCTACGACCGCGAGATCGACCCGGGTGAGGAGCGCAACCTCGCCGCGCTGCACCCGGAGCTCGTGCAGGCCCTGCTCGAGGGCCACAAGACCTTCACCGCGCGCAAGCCCGGTGCGCCGCTGCGCCCGGCCGAGCCGGTGGAGGACGAGGCGACCCGGCGCGCGATGGATGCACTGGGGTACGGGGGCGAGGACGGGCACTGAGAGCTCGTGCAGAAACGCCGTGGCCGAGGCCGCGGCGTCCTGCCGGGCTCTCTGGATCGTCCTGGCGCGTGACCCTGGCGTCCCCCTCCGATTCCCGCTCAGGCTCCGCGCCCTGGCGCGCTCCTCGCGCGCCATTCCGATTCGTCCCACCGCTCACGCAGGCGGGGCGTGGCTGGGCCGACCCTCGCGCGGCCCGAACCGAGCCCGCAGGCGCCGCACGCGCTCCACCTCGACCGGCTCGCCCGCGCGCCCGCCACGCTCCAGGGCCGAGCCCACGATCGCGCCGTGCGCGTGAGCCAGCAGCTCGCGGGCGTTCCCCTCCTCCAGCCCCGAGCCGACCAGCACGGGCACCGCGACCGCCGCGCGCACCTCGGAGACCTCTGCGGCCGCCGGGGCCACGCCCGTGCGCCGTCCGGTGACGATCACGGCGTCCGCCAGGCCCCGCTCGACGGCCTCGCGCGCGGCCTCGGCCAGGCTCTCGTCGCCGAGCGGGGTGGCGTGCTTCACGTGCGCGTCGGCCAGGAGCAGCACCCCCGGCGCGAGGCGTGCGCGCTCGCGCAGGGTCTCGGCCGCGCGGCCCTCGAGCAGCCCCTGGTCCCCCACCATCACCCCCGTGTGCACGTTGACGCGCAGGAACGAGGCCCCGCTGGCCGCGCACAGCCCGAGGGCCGCGCGCGCGTCGTTGCGCAGGACGTTGACGCCCACCGGCCGGCCCGCGGCGGCGGCCTGGACCTCGCGCAGCGCCAGGGCCAGGGCCGCGACCGTCTCGGGCGGCACGCGCTCCGCATGGAACGGCACGTCGCCGTAGTTCTCGACCAGCAGCGCGTCGACCCCGCCCTCGACCAGCGCGCGCGCGTCGGAGCCGGCGCGGGCCAGCAGGGCCGCCATCGAGGCGTGGCGCGGCGATCCGGGGGTCGCCAGGCAGTGCACCACGCCGATCAGCACGGGCCGCGGGCCGCGCAGGAGCTCGGCCAGGCTCATCCGCGCTTCTTCTTCTCCTTGGCGGCGTAGTTGGCGAGCACGAAGACGCGCCAGGCATCCTCGAACTGGAAGGGCGAGAGCCCGACCGTCTCGGCCAGCGCCTCCTTGAGCGGCTTGCGGGACTTGAGCGCGCGCGCCAGGGGCCCGAGCTGGCGCGGGTGCGCGCGGCGCACGAAGTCGACGTAGGACCAGGCGAAGAGCTGCTCCTCGGGCAGGATCTCGGTCGTGTTCTTGCCGGCGATGCCGAGGAAGCCGGGCGCCTTGCCGGCCTCGACCGCGGCGCGCACGGGCGGCTCCCAGGAGCCGCGCGTGAGCTCGAGGATCGTGTCGGTCTCGACGTAGCAGTAGTGGCGCACCTCGCCGAAGAGCGCCATCTCGTAGGCGTGCGCCAGGCCCTCGTCGAGCCAGCCGGCGCGGATGTTCCCGGGCCAGATCCCGTCCCACACGTTCGAGAGCAGGCAGTGCGCCACCTGGTGCGCGAGCGCCTGGTGCAGCTCGAACTCCTCGTGCAGCCACTCCTTGTCGTAGAAGATCGTGACCACCGGCTCCTTGCCCATCAGCTTCGACTCGGTCGAGGAGCTCTGGCGCGTGTAGAGCAAGGAGGCCTTCTCCTGGTCGGCCTGCTTGCCCCACAGGTAGACGCGCGTCGGCGCGAGGTAGTCCGACTCGCTGGCCCCCAGGTCCGCGCTGATCTGGGCGAAGAGCGCCTCGAGCCGCTCGAGGTAGACGTGCATGCCGCCGTGGGCCGTCGCACCGCCCTCGACGTCGAGGCGCGCGATGTCGAAGACGAGCCCGAAGTGCGCGCTCTGCGCGTGCACCAGCGGGCGCCCGAAGGTCTCGTCGGTGGGCTTCGTGGTCGCGAGCCAGGCGCGGTGCGCCGCCTGCTCGGCCAGGTACTCCGCCCCGGGCTCGGGTGAGCACTTCGCGCACGGGACGCGCTGCGTGCCGGCGCAGGTCGCGCAGGCGGCGGCCACCGAGCAGTGCCTCGCCGCGCTGCCCGTGCAGGCGTGCTTCGCCTGCGCCGGGCAGGCGAGGAAGCCCGTGTCCTTGCAGCGCTTGCAGTCGGGCGCACCGGGGACGAGCAGGAGGGCGAGCAGGAGGGCCCGCATGGCCCCCATCATGCCGCCAGGAGCCCGCGCCGGGCGAGCTCGGCCGCCAGGACCTCGGCCGAGGTGAAGTGCAGGGCCTCCATCCCGAGCGCGCGGGCCGCGGCGCAGTTCTCCTCGCGGTCGTCGACGAACAGGCACGTCGCCGGCTCGACCCCGAGCGTCCGCGCGGCGCCGCGGAAGGCCCCTGGATCGGGCTTGCGCACGCCCGTGTCGCACGAGACGAAGCTCCAGGCGAGGTAGCGCGAGAGGCCGAGCCGCGCCTCGATGCGCCGGTACCAGATGGGGTAGTTGGAGAGCGCGTGGATCGCGTGCCCGCGCGCCGCGAGGGTCGCCAGCAGCGCCTCCATGCCCGGGAGGTACCGATAGGCCGCGCTCACCGACTCCAGGAAGGCCGCGTGGTCGAAGGGGCGCCGGTCGCGAAAGAAGCCGCGCAGGAACTCGCCCTCCTCGAGACGCCCGAGCTCGAAGTCGATCCAGGCGGTCGGGTGCTTGGCCGCGATCAGCTCCGCCAGCGTCATCCCGAAGAAGGCCGGCATCTCGCGATGGAAGGGCTCGTGCACGAGCGTGTCCATCACGTCGAAGAGCAGCACCGGCCGGCGCTGGGCTCCGTGGAACCGTGGGGCGCTGTGGGAGGTGGACACGGCGCGAGAGGGTTTGGAGCCAGAGACGGGATTTGAACCCGTAACCCCCGCTTTACGAAAGCGGTGCTCTACCGTTGAGCTACTCTGGCGTCCGCTCCGGGCGGGAACCGCCGGAGGTTCTGCTGGGGTTCGATCAGCGCGTCAGCAGCCCGCGCATCAGCTCGACGCGCGCGTCCTTGGTCAGGTTCAGGCGCCCGAGGGCGCCGGCCGTGGCCGCACGCACCGCGAAGGAGCCGTCCTGCTGGGCGATCTCCTGCAGCTTCTGGATCAGGGCGGCGTCGGCCGTCCCCGTGCGCGAGAAGATCGAGGCCAGGGCACGGGCTGCGCCGGCGCGGACCGCCTCGGGACGCTCGGCGTCGGTCAGGACCCCGGCCACGCGCTCGACGTGGGCCGCCTCACCGACGAACTGGAGCAGGCCGAGGGCCGGCGCGACCACGTCGTCCGGGCGATTGGCGAGCGTCCCGGCCAGCGCGTCCATCACCGGGGCGACGTCGGTCTTGCCGCCGGCCGCCAGGAGCTGGAGCGTCTCGGCCGCGCGCACGGCGAGCTGCAGCGCCTCCTCGCGGTCGCGGTTGAGGGGCTCGCCCGCGGCGGCCTCGGTGGCGCTGGCGAGGTCGTCGCCCGGCGCCAGGATGCCGTTGATCTTGTCGCCGTAGGCGGCGGCGTCCGTGTCGGCCGTCGAGGCCTTGATGAACACGCGCGTGCGCGCCAGGCGCGGCTCGCTGCGCAGCTCGCTCACCACCTGGCGCGGCAGGAGGTCCGGCAGCTGGTCGTCGATGATCACGAGGTCGACGCCCGGCAGCGAGCGCATCGAGACCAGCCCGCGCGAGCCGGTCGGCCACCAGCTCACGTGGTAGCCCTGCTCCTCGAGCTGCGTGGCGAGACGCCGCCCCTCGGCCTCGCTGCCGCCGATGATCGCGCCGATGCGCAGCACCTCGCGCGCCGCAGCCGTGCCGAGGGCGCTGACCGCGTCGGCCCCGGCCGCCTCGCGGTTGCGATAGGCGATGCGCCCGAGGGCGACCGCCGCCTCACCCTGCACCGCGCCGCTGCGCGAGGCGCCGAGGGCCGCCTTCAGGTTCGCCGTGGCGACCTTGCCCGAGCTGGCCAGCAGCCGGCACAGGCCCGAGGCGGCCACGAAGTCGTTCTTGGAGATCGCCCAGCCCAGGGCCAGGTCGAGGGCTTCCGGGCCGGCAACCTGGGCCGCCAGCTCGTCGGACTGCAGGCGCTCGTCCCAGCCCGCGGCCTCCTGCCCCGCCGCCAGCCACTCGTCGAGGCGCCCGATCTCGGTCACCGCGCAGCGCGCGATGCCGGCCAGGGCCGGTCCGCCGTCGGCCTGCAGGGCCAGCGCGCGGTAGTAGTTCTTCTTGGCCAGCTCGGGCGCGTAGAGGAAGCGCGGGACCTCGGTCGCGACCAGGCCGTTGCCCTCCCAGCGCCACAGCACGTCCGAGTACTGGTGCGGCGCGAGCACGCTGTCGTCCTCGCGGTAGTAGGCCTCGCCCAGCGCGAAGTAGAGCGCGCCCGCGTCGCCGGGGCCGCCCATGCGGCCGAGGGCCTGGCTGGCGGCACCGCGCACGCCCGTGTCCGGGTCGCTGGCGGCGGCGCGCGAGAGCACCGGCTTGGCGCGCTCGTCCTTGATGTAACCGAGGGTCAGGGCCACGTTGCGGCGCAGGATCGTGTCCGGCGACTCCATGGTCTCGATCAGCGGCAGGACCACGTCCGTGCCCATGCGCGTCAGGGCCGCGATGGCGTTGACGCGCAGCGACTCGGGGCCGCTCTCGGCCAGCGAGTAGATCAGGATCGGCACCGCGTACTCGCCGTAGTCGGCGGCGAGCTGGTTGACCACCTTGTTGCGCGCGATCACGTTGTCGTTGGCGAGCTCCTTGACCAGCGCGCGGATCGCTTCGGGGTTGTTCTGGCGCTGCTTGCGCCCGAGGCGGGCCTTCTCGACCAGCTCGCGCGCCACGAGCTCGAGCTCGCCGCCCTGGGTCAGGAGCTGGAGCCACACGCGGTTCTCGGTTCTGACCCACAGCTCGAACGCGTCCTCGTTGGAGAGATCCGCGCCCACCACCTTCTGCAGGAGCTCCAGGGCCTCCTGGTTGGCGCCGCGCTGGAGCGCCTCGACTGCGGCCTGGAAGTCGTCCGACTGGGCGGCCGACAGCGGGATGGAGAGAGCGGCGGCGAACGCCACGGAGCAGAGCGACCGGCGGATCATGGCGAAGCGAGGGAGAGGACCCGCGAAGGTCCTCGGCAGGGGAGGGACGGGGCCCGGTCGGGCTCGCGGGGTCGGGTCTCGGCGCGGAGCTCGATGACTCCAACCCCCGGCGCGGAAGCGGGGTTGCGGGATGATAACGAGGGGCCTTCGGGGATCAAGGAAGGGCCCAAGAGCCTATCCGGGATCGCGCCTCCGGCTACGAGAAAGGACCGTGCGCTGCGGCCCTCGGGGGGATCGGGGGGCAGCTCAGCTTCCCCAGCACCCCCCCACGGCGCGCGCCCGTCAGGCCCGGCTCGGTCGATGGGCGGTGCAGCACGGCGCGCACGGCCAGGTGCGCGAAGACCGTCGCCTCGCGGGCCTCGGCGGCGAGCCCGTGGACGTCGCTGGCGCTCGTCGGGAGCCCCGTGCGGCGCGCCAGGGCGGCCGCCAGGGCACGGTTGCGCGCGCCCCCGCCGCACAGGACGAGCGCGCGCGGGCGCGCCGGCAGGAAGCGCTCGCAGGCCTGGGCCACGCTGGCGGCCACCAGCTCGGTGGCGGTCGCCAGGAGGTCCTCCGGGGCGAGGCCCAGGGCCCGTGCTCGGGTGCGAACGCCCGCGACGTAGGGCTGGCCGAAGGTGTCGCGCCCGGTGCTCTTCGGCGGCGGGCGGTCGAGGAAGGGATGGGCCAGGAGCTCCTCCAGGAGCTCCGGCGCGACGCGCCCGCGCGCCGCCGTGGCCCCGTCGCGGTCGAAGGGCTGGCCCAGCGCCAGGCGCGCGAGGCCGTCGAGCAGCGCGTTGGCAGGGCCCGTGTCGAA
This sequence comes from Planctomycetota bacterium, assembly GCA_036376275.1. Classification (GTDB taxonomy): domain Bacteria; phylum Planctomycetota; class UBA1135; order UBA1135; genus JABFRZ01. The sequence goes on from DASVAP010000085.1 coordinate 22,296, forward strand.
GGCCAGCGTGGCGCCCTCCGGCGCCAGGAAGGTCACGTTGGCGATGCCGCCCAGGTTCAGGATCGCGGCCGGACGCGGGAGGTCCGGGAAGAGCTCGGGATCGAGCGCGGCCGAGAGCGGCGCGCCCTCGCCGCCCAGGGCCAGGTCCGCCGGACGGAAATCGCTCACGGTCAGCGCACCGGCGGCGGCCGCCACGAAGTCGCCGTCGCCCAGCTGCAGCGTGGCGGCACCCGCGGGCTCGACGCCGTCGTGGTGGTAGACCGTCTGGCCGTGGCTGCCGACCAGGTCGAGCACCAGGCCGTGCGCGTCGGCCAGGGCGCGCGCCGCGGCGCCGAAGGCGCGGCCCAGGTCGCGCGTCAGGAGCGCCGTGGTGCGCGCGTCGAGCGCGGCGCCGTCGAGCGCGCTGCGCAGCGCGGCGCGCAGCGGCTCGGGGAAGGGCCGCGTGCCGAAGGCGAGCGGCGTGGGCCGCCCCGCGACGCCGAAGCGGAGCAGGGCCACGTCGATGCCGTCGGCCGAGGTGCCGGAGAGCACGCCCGCCACGACGGCCTCGCCGCGCTCGAGCCGCGCCCACAGGCGCAGCAGGGGATGCTCGTCTCCGGACATCGCGCGCTATGGTAGGCGCGCGGAGCACGCGACGCATGCCGGCCAGCGAGACCAGGAGCACGAAGGGCAAGACCACCGTGCTCGTGGTCGACGACGATCCGGACATCTGCCAGGCGCTCGAGATGCTGCTCTCCTACGAGGGCTTCGAGGTCTGGACGGCGGCGAACGGCAAGCTCGCCCTGGGCCGGCTCGAGCGCGAGCGCGCGGCCGGGCGGCGCGCCGAGCTGGTCGTGACCGACGTGAAGATGCCGGAGCTGGACGGGCTGGCGCTGCTCGAGAGGCTCCAGGAGCTCGCGGATCCGCCGGCGGTCGTGATGATCTCGGGCCACGGCGACGTGGCCACGGCGGTCGAGGCGGTGCGGCGCGGGGCGGTCGACTTCCTGGAGAAGCCGCTCGACCAGAACCGCGTGCTGGTGGCGCTGCAGGGCGCGCTGCGCCAGACGCGCCTGGCGCGCGAGAACACGCGCCTGAAGCGCGCGCTCTCCGAGCGCTGGGAGCTGGTCGGGGAGAGCGAGCCGCTGCGGCGCCTGCGGACCGAGCTGGAGCGCGTGGCGCGCTCGGACGCGCCGGTCCTGATCACCGGCGAGAACGGCACCGGCAAGGAGGTCGTGGCGCGCAACCTGCACTTCTGCTCGGACGTCTCCGAGGGCCCCTTCGTGGCCGTCAACTGCGCCGCGATCCCCTCGGAGCTGATCGAGTCCGAGCTCTTCGGGCACGAGCGCGGCAGCTTCACCGGGGCGCACGAGCGCCGCATCGGCCACTTCGAGGCGGCCCACGGCGGCACGCTGTTCCTGGACGAGATCGGCGACATGCCCCTGGCGGCCCAGGCCAAGGTCCTGCGCGCGCTCGAGACGCGCGAGATCACGCGCGTCGGCGGCAGCAAGGCCATCGCCGTCGAGATCCGCGTCGTGGCCGCGACCAACGCGGACCTGGCCCAGGCGGTCCAGGACAAGACCTTCCGCATGGACCTCTTCTACCGGCTCAACGTCGTGCCGCTGCGCGTTCCGGCGCTGCGCGAACGGCCGGACGACGTGCCGCTCCTCGCGCGCCACTTCCTGGCGGCGATCGCGGCGCGCAGCGGGCGCCGGCCGCGCGAGATCGAGCCCGCGGCCCTGGCCTACCTGCAGACGCTCTCCTATCCGGGCAACGTGCGCCAGCTCCGCAACCTGCTGGAGGCGGCCCACGTGCTGGCGGAGGACGGGATCACGCGCGCCGACCTCGAACGCATCCTCGAGAACGGCCCGGGCCTGGCGGCCCCGCCCGGCGCCCCCGCGAGCGGGCTGGAGGAGCCCTACGGCGCCGAGACCTTCGAGGAGTTCAAGGAGAAGAGCGAGGCGCTCTTCTTCCGCCTGAAGCTGGCCGAGAACGAGGGCAACGTGAAGCGCACGGCCGAGCGCCTGGGGATGCAGCGCAGCCACCTCTACAAGAAGCTCGACCGCTTCCACCTGAAGTAGCTCCTCCCCTTCCCTCCCCTCTTCGACCTCTCCTCCGCGCCCTCCGCGTCCTCCCTCCGCGTCTCCGCGCTCCTCCGATTCCGCCTCGAGGAGCAGAGGGGCGCGGAGGGAGGACGCGGAGAAGACGGGAAACGAAGCGGCCGGAGCCCGCCAGCGCGAGCCCCGGCCGGTGTTCGGACGCTACAGGACCTTCTTCTTCTTCGTGCTCGTGCCGGTCGCCGCCGGCTCGGACTTGGCCGTCTTCGGCTGCTCCGCGGGCTTCTTCGCCTCGGGCTTGGCCGTCGGCACCTTCGCACCGGCGGGCAGCTTGAGCTTCATGCCGACGCGCAGGTCCTCGGCGCGCTTCAGCACGTCCTGGTTGAGCTCGAGCAGCTCCTTCCAGCGCGTCGCCGTGCCCAGCGCGGCCAGCGAGATCTCGGAGAGCGTGTCGCCCGCGCGCACCTCGTAGACCAGCGCGGAGCTGCCGCGCGTCGGCGCGGCGTCGCGCACGACGGCCGGCGCCGGCTGCGCGCCCGGCGGCGTCAGGAAGCTCGGGGCCGGCTCCGGGGGTTTCGCGGCGGGCGTCTCGGTCGTGGCGACCGGCGTCGAGGCCACGCCGGGCGTCTCGGTGGCGAGCAGGTCGTAGACCGGCACGAGGATGCTCTTGCCGGGCGTCAGATCGCTCAGGTCCTCGTTGGCGAGGTGCAGGTTCCGCGTGAAGCCGCCGTCCTGGTAGAAGCGCTGCGCGAGGCTCGTCCACGTGTCGCCCTCGACGACCGTGTAGAGCATGTACTCGTCCATGAAGGAGGGCCGCAGGCCGCTCTGGTCGAGCAGGATCGGGCGCGTGGGATCGCTGGCGGGCTCGAGCTGGAGCGCGGGCGTGAGCCCGGCCAGCGGGGCCGGCGTCGGCGCGGGCTCGACCTCGGACCCGGCGTGCAGCAGCAGGCTCGGCGCCGGCTCCGTCGAGGTCGTGTCGCGCCCGGTCTCGAAGGCCTGGTCCAGACGGGTGCCCGTGCCGAGGTCGGCGCCACCGTCCAGCAGGTCGCGCGCCCCGTCGAGCGGATCCGCCGCCTGCGCCTCGCCCTTGCCGCGCGTGAGGGAGACGGCCAGGACGATGGCTGCGGCGAACAGCACGGCCAGGACGATCAGCTTCTCGATCTTGCCCATTGGAGGACCTAAAACCTTGCTTGGATTGGACTTGTGCGGGTTCTTCGGGGCCCGGCCGAGGGCCGGCGCTGGGGCCGCGGAGCCCTCGGAGGACGCTTCGGACGCCCGGGGTGCCGCCCTCGCATTCACCCAAAGCCGTCCCGCGTTTTCAAAGGGAAAGGCGACAATCCTACGAAGGGCTGTGTGCAGGGAAGCCGCCTCCACAGCCGGCGGTAGGAACCGGCGAGAGGAGCACGGCGAGCGATTGTGGCCCCGCCGCAGCGCCGCTATCCTCCCCCGGTCCAGGGCGCGGCCGCCCCTCTGGGACCCCGGGCGGGTGGCCGGAACTCGTGCTGGACGGAGCTGAATGACCCGTTCACGGCGCGCTGGAATCGTTTCCTGTCTGGGCCTCCTGGCCCTGGGTCTCTTCGCCTGCGCCGGCCCCGGCGGCGGCGACGGCGCGGGCACGAAGGTGCTCGTCACGCTGCACAACTACCGCATCGCGCAGCGCTTCGAGCTCGCGAGCGAGTCCCACACCGACCGCGTCACCTACTACTCGAGCGCGCGCGACGACGCGGCGCGCAAGGTCCAGACGGACGAGGTGATGAGCGCCTTCCTGCGCGAGCTCGAGCGCCTCGGGCTCGGCACGCACGCGCGCACCGGCCGCGCGCCCAGCACGGCCACGGGCGACGTGATCCGCTGGGGGCTCGAGGTCTCGAGCGGCGAGCGCCAGGTGCACTGGCTGGTCGGCACCGGCTCGAAGGCCGAGGACTGGCAGGCCTTCGAGCGCTGCCGCGACACGTTCCTGCAGCTCTACAACAGCACCGTCTCCTACCAGACGGTCGAGAACCAGAGCGGCAAGCAGTTCTTCGACGAGCGCGCCCAGGCCTCGAGCCAGAAGGGCGGGCGATGAGCCCTGCCCGCGGAGCCGCGCCCGACGCCCCGGCCCCGCGGGCCCTGGCGGTCGTCCCGGCCCGCCTCGCCTCGACGCGCCTGCCGCGCAAGATGCTGCTGCGCGCGAGCGGACGCTACCTCTTCGAGCACACCGTGCTGGGCGTGCGCCGCGCGCGCACGCTGGCGCGCGTGGTCCTGGCCACGGACGCGGAGGAGATCGCCGCGGCCGCGGCCGAGGTCGGGATCGAGGCCCTGCGCACCTCCGCGGAGCACGCCAGCGGCACCGACCGCGTGTTCGAGGCCTACCAGCAGCTCGTCGCGCGCGGCGAGGGCCCCTTCGACGTGGTGCTCAACGTCCAGGGCGACGAGCCCGAGGTCGCGGGCGAGAGCCTGGACCCGCTCGTGCGCGCCTTCGCCGATCCGGAGGTCGAGGTGGCCACGCTGTGCACGCCGCTGGCGGACCCGGTCGCGGCGCGCGACCCCTCGGTCGTCAAGGTCGTGCTCGACCGCCAGGGCGACGCCCTGTACTTCTCGCGCGCGCCGATCCCGGCCGACGCGCCCCAGGCGCGCGCGGCCGCCGGGGCGTCCTACCGGCGGCACCTTGGCGTGTACGCCTTCCGCCCCGCGGCGCTGGCGCAGTTCTGCGCGCTGCCGCAGGGGCGGCTCGAGCGCCTCGAGAACCTCGAGCAGCTGCGCTGGCTCGAGGCGGGCCGGCGCATGCGCGTGCTCGAGACCGCCGAGGGCCCGACCGGCATCGACACCCCCGAGCACTACCAGGCCTTCCTGGCGCGCGAGCGCGCGCGCCAGGGCACGAATCAGCCGACGGATCACCCCCTGCACGCGCGGAGCCCCGCATGACCAAGCACATCTTCATCACCGGTGGAGTCGTCTCGAGCCTCGGCAAGGGCCTCACCTCGGCCTCGATCGGGCTGATCCTCGAGCGCCGCGGGCTCTCCGTGTCGATGCAGAAGCTCGACCCCTACATCAACGTCGACCCGGGCACGATGAGCCCCTTCCAGCACGGCGAGGTGTACGTGCTGGACGACGGCACCGAGACCGACCTCGACCTCGGGCACTACGAGCGCTTCACGCACGCGAACCTGACGCGCAACTCGAACTTCACCACCGGCAAGATCTACCAGACGGTGATCCAGCGCGAGCGCCGCGGCGACTACCTGGGACGCACCGTGCAGGTCATCCCGGACATCACCGACGCGATCAAGGAGGCGATCGTGGCCGGCGCGCGCGACGCGGCCGACCGCGAGGTCGACGTGGCCATCACCGAGATCGGCGGCACGGTGGGCGACATCGAGAGCCTGCCGTTCCTCGAGGCGATCCGGCAGTTCGCCCTGGAGCGCCCGCGCGGCGACTGCCTGTTCGTGCACCTGACGCTCTTGCCCTTCATCAAGGCCTCGGGCGAGCTCAAGACCAAGCCCACGCAGCAGTCGGTCGGCAAGCTGCGCGAGATCGGAATCCAGCCGGACGTGCTCGTGTGCCGCACCGAGAAGCCCATGTCCGAGGAGATGGCCCGCAAGATCTCGCTCTTCTGCAACGTGCGCCGCGAGGCCGTGATCGAGGAGCGCGACGTCGAGTTCTCGATCTACCAGGTGCCGGTGATGCTCGTGCAGGCCGGGCTCGACCGCCTGATCGCGCGCCACCTGGGCCTGGCCCACGAGGCGGCCACGGACCTCTCCGACTGGGAGGCGATGCTCTCCGACGTGAAGAGCGCGCGCCGCAAGGTCGAGATCGCCATCGTCGGCAAGTACATCGAGCTGCACGACGCCTACAAGTCGATCTACGAGGCCCTGTCCCACGCCGGGATCGCGAACCACGCGCGCGTGGTGCTGCGCAAGGTGCGCGCCGAGGACGTGCTCGACCAGGGCCTCGCGGTCCTGGAGGGCGTCGACGGGGTGCTGGTGCCCGGCGGCTTCGGCGAGCGCGGCCTCGAGGGCAAGATCGCGGCCGTGCGCTGGGCGCGCGAGAACCGCGTGCCCTTCTTCGGGATCTGCCTCGGCCTCCAGTGCGCCGTGATCGAGTTCGCGCGCAGCGTGCTGGGCCTCTCCGAGGCCAACACGGCCGAGCACAGCCTGGCCACCCCGCACCCGGTGATCCACCTGCTGCCGACGCAGCAGGGCGTCTCGGACAAGGGCGGCACGATGCGCCTGGGCGCCTACGAGTGCCGGCTGGCCTCGGGCTCGCTCGCCAGCCGCCTGTACGGAGCCGAGCGCGTCTCCGAGCGCCACCGCCACCGCTATGAGGTCAACAACGGCTACCGCGACCGCTTCCGCGCGGCCGGGCTCGTGCCGAGCGGCGTCAACCCCGAGCTCGACGTGGTCGAGATCATGGAGCTGGCCGACCATCCCTTCTTCGTCGGCGTGCAGTACCACCCGGAGTTCAAGAGCTCGCCCCTCGCGGCGCACCCGATCTTCCGCGGCTTCGTGGCCGCGGCCCTGGGCTCGCGCTCGCGCTCCGGACGGCCGGACCTGGTGCCAGCGGAGAGCGAAGCGTGAGCGCGCCCGCCGACACCAGCGCCCGCCGCACGGCCGAGGACGTGCCCCTGCCGGGCGGCGACTTCCGGCTCTTCGTCCAGAAGCTCGGCTACCAGGCGCTGATCGCGCTGGGCGTGCTCGAGAACCCGCTGACCAAGACGCGCTCCGCGCACCTGGGGCACGCCCAGGGCCTGATCGACGACCTGATGATGCTGCGCGAGAAGACGCGCGGGAACCTCGGGTCCGAGGAGGACGAGCACCTCGAGCAGGTGATAGGCGAGCTGCAGCGCCACTTCGTGCACCTGAAGCAGCAGCGGAGCGCGGGCTCGTGAAGCGCCTCCTGCGGGCCACCTTCGTGCTGCTCCTCGGCGCCGGCGCGCTCTCGCTCGCGCGCCAGCAGGAGGCCCCGCTCCTCCTGCGGGCCGGCGGGCGCACCTACGAGTGGGTGCGCGGCTGGGGCGCGCTGCCGGGCGGCAAGACGCTCGGGAACACCCACGGCTGCATCGTCGTGGACCGCGAGGACCACGTGTACCTGTGCACGGACACCGAGGACGCGGTGGTCGTCTACGACCGCGACGGCAAGGTCGTGCGCACCTTCGGCAAGGAGCTGGCGGGCGGGCTGCACGGTCTCGCCCTGGTCGAGGAGGGTGGCGCGCAGTTCCTGCTCATGGCCCACATCGGCCGCCGGCAGGTGCTGAAGTGCACCCTCGCGGGCGAGATCCTGTGGACCCTGGGCTATCCCGAGGAGTCCGGGATCTACGAGCGCCCCGAGCAGTACGCCCCCACCAGCGTCGCACCGCTCCCCGACGGCGGCTTCCTGGTGGCCGACGGCTACGGCCAGTCCTGGATCCACCGCTACGACAGGGACCGCACCTACGTGAAGAGCTTCGGCGGCCCCGGCACGGAGCTCGGCAAGCTGCGCACCCCGCACGGCATCTGGGTCGAGACGCGCGGCACGGCGCCCGAGCTCTACGTGGCCGACCGCGAGAACAACCGCCTGCAGGTCTTCGATCTCGACGGCAAGCCCCTGCGCGAGGTCAAGGACGTGGAGCACGACCTCCTGCGCCGCCCCTGCCACATCCATCCGGGCGGCGAGCAGTACGTGGTCGCCGACCTGGCCGGGCGCGTGACGCTGCTCGACCGCGCCCTGGCCCTGATCGGCCACCTGGGCGACAACCCGGACCCCGGGAAGCGCGCGCGCAACGACGTCCTGCCGGCCGACTGGCGCGACGGCGAGTTCGTCTCGCCCCACTGCGCCAACTTCGACTCGCGCGGCGACCTCTACGTGACCGACTGGGTCTCGACCGGGCGGATCACGAAGCTGCGGCGGGTCGAGTAGGGCGCGCGAGCCGCACGCCGCGCCGATCTCGACGGTGAAGGCGCCGCCGCCAGGGGCGGCGTCGCCCGGCCCGTCACCAGCCGAGCGTGCCGGCCTCGTGCTTCTCGTTCAGCTCGAGCGCCTTGCGCACGGCTTCCTCGCGCGTCGGGAAGAGGTCGAGGCGCTCGGAGTTGAGGGCGTTGGAGGACTTGTGGGCCTTGTCCTTGCCGGCGCGGAAGGCGTAGTCCTGCTTCTTCTGCGTGTCGTGCACGGCGAAGGTGAAGCCGAGGTCGCTGACGACGAAGCGGCGCTTCTTCGGGGTGGAGACCATCGCGCGGGCTCGCTAGCGGTAGGCGGGGATGTCCGTCAGGGCCTGCCCGATCGCCAGCGTGTGGATGTCGTGCGTGCCCTCGTAGGTGTAGACCGACTCGAGATTGCACATGTGTCGGCCGGTGTGGTACTCGAGCGTGATCCCGTTGGCGCCGAGCATGTCGCGCAGCACGCGCGCCGCGTTCAGGGCCATGGCGACGTTGTTGCGCTTGGCCATCGAGACGTGCCAGTGCTTCATCTGGCCCTGGTCCTTCATGCGCCCGACGCGCAGGGCCAGGAGCTGGGCCATCGAGATGTCGGTGGCGATGTCGGCCAGCTTCTTCTGCGGGATCTGGAAGGCCGCCAGGGGCTTGTCGAAGACGATGCGCTCCTTCGAGTAGCGCAGGGCCTCGTCGAAGCAGGCCATGGCGGCGCCGATCCCGCCCCAGGCGATGCCGTAGCGCGCCTGGGTGAGGCAGCCGAGCGGCCCGGAGAGGCCCTTGGCGTTCGGGAGCAGCGCGTCGGCGCCGACGCGCACGTCCTCCAGCACCAGCTCGCTCGTGATCGAGGCCCGCAGCGACCACTTGTGCTTCTGCTCGGGGGCCGAGAAGCCCTTCACGTCGCAGGGCACGACGAAGCCGCGGATGACGTCGTCGAGCTTGGCCCACACGATCGCGATGTCCGCGTTCGTGCCGTTCGTGATCCACATCTTGCGCCCGTTCAGGACGTAGCCGCTGCCGTCCTTGCGCGCGACCGTCGTCATCCCGCCGGGGTTCGAGCCGGCGTCCGGCTCGGTCAGGCCGAAGCAGCCGATCAGCTCGCCGGAGGCCAGCTTGGGCAGGTACTTCTTCTTCTGCTCCTCGGTCCCGTAGGCGTGGATCGGGTACATCACGAGCGAGCCCTGCACCGAGACGAACGAGCGCAGGCCCGAGTCGCCGCGCTCCAGCTCCTGGCAGATCAGCCCGTAGGCCACCGAGTTCATGCCGGCGCAGCCGTACTCCTCCGGCAGGGTCGGGCCGAAGACGCCCAGCTCGGCCAGCTCGGGGGTCAGCTCGGTCGGGAAGGTCCCCGCCTCCCAGTGCTGCATGACGAGCGGCATCCAGCGCTCGGACACCCAGCTCCGGACCGTGTCGCGCACCATGCGCTCCTCCTCGGAGAACTGGTCGTCGAGGGTCAGGAAGTCGAGCGCGCGGTAGGGGTCCATGGGGGTGGGGCGGGTCCGGGACGGGGCGTGGGGATTCTCCACACGCGCCTGCAGGAGCGAAAGGGAGCCGGGGATTGTAGCGGGCGCTCGCCCCGCGCCGCCCGGCCGCCGGAGGGTTTGCCGCGTCATGGATGCGGCTGGCACGAGGCTCGCGTAGCCTGCCGAACCGCATGCAGCTCGCCCGCACTCCCGGCGCGTCCCTGGCCGGCCTCGCCACGGCCTTCCCCACCAACGTCGTCGACCAGGAGACGACCATCCACGGCCTGACCCAGCTCTTCCCGGAGGAGAGCCGGGCCTTCATCCGCGGGCTGGTCAGTCGCTCGGGGGTCGAGACGCGCCACATCAGCCCGAGCGTCCCGGAGGTGCTGGCACCGAGCGATTTCACGCAGCGCAACCAGCGCTACGCGCGCGACGGCCATGCGCTCGGGCTGGAGGCGACGCGCAAGGCCCTGGCGCGGGCGCGCCTCGATCCGGAGCGCGTCGACGTGCTGATCGACGTCTCCTGCACGGGCCTGACGATCCCGGCCCTCGACGTGGCCCTGGCGCAGGAGCTCGGGCTGCGCCCGGACGTGCGCCGCATCCCGATCACCGAGGCCGGCTGCGCCGCCGGCGCGCTGGCCCTCGGCCTGGGCGGCTCGCTGTGCGCCGCCGGCCAGGTGGTCCTGATCGTGGCCGTCGAGCTGTGCGCGCTGACCCTGTGCCCGGGCGACGTCTCGCGCACGAACCTGGTGTGCGCGGCGCTCTTCGGCGACGGCGCCGCCGCGGCCCTGCTGGTGCCCGGCGGCGAGGGGCCCTGCGTGACCGCCACCGGCTCGTACCTGATCCCCGGCTCGCGCGAGGCGATGGGCTTCGACGTCGGCACCCATGGCCTGCGCATCCTGCTGCAGAAGGAGCTACCGGAGCTCGTGCAGCGCGACCTCGGCGCGGTGATCGAGCGCTTCCTGGCCCAGCACGGACGCTCGCGCGACGACCTCGGGCTCTACCTCCTGCACCCGGGCGGTCGGCGCATCCTGGAGGCCTACCGGGACGTGCTGGGCCTGGGCGAGGAAGAGCTCGCCTTCTCGCGCGAGTCGCTGCGCCGCTACGGCAACCTCTCGTCGGTCTCGGTCCTGACCGTGCTGGAGCTGGCGCTCGAGGCCGGCTTCCCGCTCGCGCCCGGCAAGGACGCGCTCCTGATGGGCGTGGGCCCGGGCCTCTCGCTCGAGCTGGCGCTGCTCTCGTCCCCCGCATGAGCGCGGCGCTCCTCGCCCTCGAGCTGGTCGTCGGCCTGACGGCCCTGCAGCGCCTGGCCGAGCTCGTGCTCTCGCGCCGCAACCTGGCGCGCCTCTCCGTTGCGAGCCGGGCGGCGGACTCGCGCGCCAACTACGGGGCCCTGGTGGCCCTGCAGAGCCTGTGGCTGGTCGGCTGCGCGCTCGAGCCCGCCCTGCGCGGGGCGGCCGCGCCGGCGCCGCTGCTGGCGGCGGGGCTGGCGCTGTTCGCGGCCGGCGCCGCCCTGCGCCTGTGGTGCATCCGCACGCTCGGGACGTGGTGGAATGCGCGCGCGCGCGTCGATCCGGGCCTGCGCGTGGTGGCCGAGGGGCCCTACCGCTTCGTGCGCCATCCCAACTACCTCGGGGTCCTGCTGGAGCTGGTCGGGCTGCCGCTCGCCGGCGGCGCCTGGTGGACGCTGCTCCTGCTCGCTCCGCCCCACGCCCTGGTGCTGGGGCGCCGCATCCGGGGCGAGGACGCCCTGCTCTTCGGCCTGCCGGGCTATGCCGAGCGCATGGCCGGCAAGGGCGCGCTCCTGCCGCGCCTCGCGCGCCGATGAAGCCGGACTTCGATCTGGCCGTGGTCGGCGCGGGGCCGGCGGGCGCGGCCGCGGCCCTCGCGGCCGCGCGCCGCGGGCTCTCCGTGGCCCTGTTCGAGCCGCGCACGGACGACGACAAGCCCTGCGGCGAGGGCATCATGCCCTCCGGGGTGCGGGCCCTGGCGGAGCTCGGCCTGGAGGCGCTGGTGCCCGCGGGGCAGCCGCTCGAGCGCGTGGGCTACGTGCTGGCCTCGGGGCGCGAGCTCGAGATCGAGCTGCCCGAGCCGGGCCTCGCGATCGAGCGTCCGCTGCTGGCGCGCGCCCTGTCGGCGGCCCTGGCGCGCGAGCCGCTCGTGGCCCGCTTCGACCAGCGCGTCGCCACCGCCGCGCATGCGGACGGCTTCCACCTGCGTGGTGGCGGCTGCGCGTGGAGCGCGGCCACCCTGATCGCGGCCGACGGGATCCAGGGCGAAGCGGCGGGCTGGCTACGGCGCCCGCGCGGCGGTCGGGCGCGCTTCGGGCTGCGCGCCCGGGCCGAGGCCCGGGGCGAGCTCGGCCGCGTCGAGGTCCACCTCGGACGCGCGAGCGAGGTCTACCTGACGCCCTTGCCGGAGCGGCGCGTGAACGTGGCGGTGCTGCTCGACGGACCGCCGCGCGCGCGCGCGAGCGGCAGCAGCTGGCTCGAGGCGGCCCTCGAGGAGCACCCGCTCGCGCGCCGGGCCCTGGGTGCCTGGACGACCGTTCCCGAGGCGCGCGCGCTCCACCGCGCCCGGCCGCTGCGCGTGGCCGAGCGCAGCGCCTTCCTGGCGGGCGACGCCGCGGGGGGCGTCGACCCCGTGCTGGGATGCGGGGTGGCGATCGCGCTCGCGACCGGGATCGCCGCGGGCGCGGCGGCCGTGCGCGTGCTGCGCGAGGGCAGCGGGGCCCCCGAGCGCGACTACGCGCAATCCGTGGCCCGCGAGACGCGTCTCCGGCGCGCCGTGGCCCATGGGCTCACCTTCCTGGGCGCGCACGCCGGCCTCCAGGAGCTGGCGGCCCGGCTCTTCCGGGCCTGGCCCGCGGGCGCGCGCAGGCTGGCGCGCAGCGTGGCCGCGGCCTGAGCGACGCTTCGGTGCCCCGTCGCGCACGTGGCGCGGCGAGACGGACCCGAGCGACTCTCGCCCGGTACCCGGCGTGGGCCCGTCAGGCGAGCTGCTTCAGGCCCTTGCCGACCCGGAAGCCGACGCGCTTGCCGGCCTCGATCTGGATCGGCTCCCCGGTGTGCGGATTGCGCCCGACACGGGGCTTGCGATTCTTCACCTCGAAGGTGCCGAACCCGGTGAGGGTCACGGTCCCTTCCTCGCGCAGCCCCTTGCGGATCCCGTCGAGCACGGTGTCCAGGAGGTGCGCCGCCGCGAGCTTCGAGGTGTGGAGCTCGTGGGAAAGCTGGGTGACGAGGTCGCTCTTGTTCACGGTGTTCCCGTCCCTAGAGAAAAGGCCTGGTCCCTTGGACCAGGGACCAGGCCTGTTTCCGAGTTTGTCTAGGCCTTCTTGCGACCCTTCTTCGTAGCCTTCTTGGTCGCCTTCTTGGCCTTTTTCTTCCGTTTCGCCATGAGTAGATAGATCTCCTTGGGGCTCTAGTCCCAGTCGGGCGCAGTTGTGCGCCCACACCACGACATCAAGGAGATCCATCGGCGCACTTCCGGCGACCCTTGCCCTTCTTCTCGGACTTTTTTCGCGGCGCGGCGATCTCGCGCAGGAGTCAGGGGCCTGCGCGGAGCTGCCTCGAGAGCGAGAGAGAGCCGAACGCAGGCACGGAATCGGTCGATGGAGCGCGCGGCAGGAGGAGCGCGAGTCGGTACCGGCCTTCGCTGCGAGGAGCGACGCCCGCGCGGATCGGCAACGCCACGACCAGCCGTCGCTGGATCCTCGTCTCCTCCTCCACGCCTTCCGTGTGACTCCGCGGTCGCCCCTTCGCGCCCGCGCGGAGGCGGCCCGCACGGGCCGCCGGCTCAGCTGGCCTGCGCGCGAATCGGCTTCTGGATCCGGCCGCTCTTGATGCAGCGCGTGCACACGGTCATGCGGCGCACGCGCGCGCCGTCCTGCACCTGGAGCTTCTGCAGGTTCGGGTAGTACTTGCGCTTCGAGTGGCCGGTGGTCTTCAGGCCGACGCCGCCCTTGCGCTTGGGCAGGCCGCGGCGGGCAATCGTGCCACCGACACGCGTACGCTTCGCGCAGATCTCGCAGACTCGGGCCATGGCTGTCTTCGCTCGCTCGGGGGGCTCTTCGGACCGGAAAAGGGCGGAGAGCCTAGCGGGGAAGGGTGGCGGGCCGCAAGGGGGGGTCGGACGGTCCGGGCTCGCTCGGGTCGGGAAACGACGCGGCCCAGGGCGCTCGAAGGCGCGCTGGGCCGTGTGGAGAGCCAGGAATCCTCGCACCGGATCACCGGGCGGGCGGACGCCCGCCCGGAGAGCCGGTGCGGTCACGCTGACGGCGTAGTCAGTAGCCGATCTTCGATCGGCTAGAACAGCTTGTCGAGCGCGTCCTCGGCCCGGCTGCCGAAGTCGGCGTTCAGGTCCGCCGAGCGGTTCTGGGAGTGGATCTCCTCCAGGACCTCGTTGATGCGCCCGGCCGTCTCCTGGGCGTAGAAGCGCACCATGCCGAGGTTCGTGCGGCCGTCGAAGAGCGTCGCCAGCAGCGTGCGCTCGCCGATGAGCTGGAGCTGGATCGAGTCGCGCGTGCCCTGGTGGAACAGGATCGCGAACTCGTTCTCGCCCAGCAGGCGCGCCATCTCGCGGGTGGCCGCGAAGGAGCCTGCGATCAGGGCCGAGACGGTCTCCTCGGAGGTCCGCACCGGCTCGCCCCGGCGCGTGACCAGGTGGCCATCGCGGTCGACCAGCAGGGCGCAGCGCGCCTTGCTGAGCTCGAGGAACGTGTCGATCTCGGCGTTGAGGCGCTGGACGTCGTTCTCGTAGAAGACGAGACGGGATTTGCGCAGGTTCTCGTCACGCGAAACGGGCTTCTGGCTCATGGATGGATCGGCTCCTTAGAGAACGTTCGTCAGCACCCAGGCCAGGACCGCGCCCACGCCGGCACCGGCGACGATGAAGATCGGGGTGAGCTTCTTGCGCGGCTTCTCGGCCGGCGCGGGGGCCTTGGCGGCCGGGCGGCGCGCCTGGCCGTGGGACGCGGGAGCGGGCGCCGGACGCGGCTGAGGCCGGGCCTGGCCAGCCTGCATCTGCCGCGGGGCGGCCACGTTGAGGGCCGGCCGGGGCTGCGAGCGCGTCTGCGACAGCGCGAGCGGCGGGTGGCCCTGCGGCGACGGCCGCGCGAGCTGCAGGCCGCCGGGGGGCTGCTGGGCGTGCATCGGCACCGGGTGCGCCGGGGCCTGCGGCGCGCCGGGGAAGAACCCGCCGCCGGCGGGCGCCTGGGGCACCCCCATCGAGTAGTTCGGCTGCGGAGCCTGCATCGGCAGCGGCGCCTGGGGCGGCGCGAAGGCCGGCGCGCGCGGCGCGCCGGGAGCCTGCGGCCGCGGCGGAGCGGCCTGGCGCGCGGCGGGCGCGGGGGCCTGGGGCGCGCTGTAGCCGGACTTCTGCCCGGCCTCGTTCATGATGTTCTTGAGCACGCTCGCCGCCAGCGCCTTGAGCGTCGGGAAGACGCCCTGGCCGGTGTTGGCCACGGCCTCGAAGATCGGCGCGTTGTGCGGGTTCAGCAGGCGCGACAGCTCCTCGACCGTCATGGCGTCCGGCAGGTCGCGCTTGTTGAGCTGGATCACGTGCGGAAGCGTCGACAGCGACTTCCCGTACTCGTTCAGGTTCTCCTCGAGGTTGCGCAGGGACTCGAGGTTCTGGTTGACCATCGAGGCCGAGGAGTCGGCCACGAAGATGATCCCGTCCACGCCCTGCAGCACGAGCTTGCGCGTCGAGTTGTAGTAGACCTGGCCGGGCACGGTGTAGAGCTGGAAGGCGGTGCGCATCCCGGCCACCGTGCCGAGGTCCAGCGGCATGTAGTCGAAGAACAGCGTGCGATCGCCGTCCGTGGAGATGCTGGTCAGGTCGCCGCGGTTCCCCTCCGGCGCGCGCTGGTGGATGATCTCAAGGTTCGTCGTCTTCCCGGACATCCCCGGCCCGTAGTAGACGATCTTGAGGTTGACGGACTTCTGCGCGAAGTTGATCTGGACCATGGTTCAGTTGGACGGGGAGTGGCCGTGGTGCGGGTCCGGTTGCAGGCTCTCTTCGGCCAGCACACCGTCGTGTCCCGAGGGAATCGCGGGCGGCGGCTCGGTAGCGCCCGCCGACGCACTGCTGCCGGGGGCGACCTGGCTGCGGCCGTGGCGCGCGCGCTCGATGCGCGCCAGGACGCTGTCCATCGACAGACGCACGTCCTCGGGCGCGGCCTCGCGGCCCAGCACCACGACCAGGCACGCACTCTCCGAGCTGCGCAGCACGAGCGTGCCGCGCGCGCCGCGCAGGAAGGCGCGCTCGGGCGGGTGCCAGCCGAGCGGGGCCACGTGCTGGCGCAGGTCGTTCAGCCACTGCGAGGTCAGGGCCGCCAGGCTCTCCTCGTAGGCGGACTCGCTGCAGCCCCGCGCGTGGGCGATGGGCACGCCGTCGTGGGAGATCAGCAGCACGAACTCGACGCCCGGCAGGCGCGAGAGGGACTCGAGGAAGGCGATCACTGGTCTGCTCCTGGATGGACGGCGGTCTCGGACCCGGCCGTGGCCGCGTTGAGCCCGGCCATGCCGAGCAACGTCTCCTCGCGCGCGCGCCCGAGCGGTCCGCTGCACAGCAGCGCGCCGGCGTCCTGCTCGCCCGGGGCGATCGAGAGCGTGCCGAAGGAGCCCTCGAGCTGGATCTGGAACACCTGGCCGAGTCCGAGGCGCCGCCCGGTCGAGCGCGAGGTCGCCAGGATCGACTGCACCGTGCGCGCCGTGCGCTCGGCCGTGGCGCCCTTGGGCCCCTGCACGAGCGCGGTCGAGCCGCGCACGTACAGGGCGGCCTGCACGTCGGGTTGCGTGGCGAACTCGCGCAGCAGCGCCTGCACGCTCCCGGCCGAGGTGCGCACGCCCTCGCCGCCCTCCTCGCCGGCCAGGCGCCCCGAGCGCTCGACCTCGAACAGGGCGCGCTCGATGGAGGGCGCGCCCTCGGCGCGCGCCGCCAGCGTGCGGTAGCGTCCCTCGAGCTCGAGCGTGCCCGGCTCGACCGACAGGCAGCGCGCCGCGCAGTCGCGCGCGTCCTGCCAGGCCCCGATCTTGGTCAGGAAGTCCAGCTTCGCGCGCAGCGGGCGCAGGTCGTTGGGCAGGCGCGCGATGGCCTGGTCGAGGGCCGCCAGGGCCGCGCGGCCCTGGGTGCGGCCACGGTCGGCGTAGAAGCGCGCCAGCAGCACGCGCCCGAGCAGGTAGTGGGCCTCGGGGTGGTCGCCCGTGGCGAGCCAGCGGTTGAGCTCCTCCTCGGCGCGCGTCAGCTCGTCCGACTCGATCAGGATCTCGCACAGCTCGCGCCACAGGGGCGCGCGCGGCGAGAAGGCCAGCTCGCGGTGCAGCTCCGCCAGGCGCGCCTCGCGCTCCGAGCGGCGCGTGCGCTGGTGGTAGCGCGCGAGCTGGATGTTCTCGGGGAAGGCCCCCAGCCCTTCGACGCAGATGCGCTGCGCATCCGCCCGGCGGTCGGCCAGCG
The DNA here is from genome assembly GCA_036376275.1 of Planctomycetota bacterium. GTDB lineage: Bacteria > Planctomycetota > UBA1135 > UBA1135 > JABFRZ01. The sequence continues at coordinate 39,129 of DASVAP010000085.1, forward strand.
CATACTGCTGGGCCAGCGCCAGGTAGTTGCGCGGGGACGGGTCGGCCGCGAGCGCGCGCCGCGCGCGCCGGATGCGGCCGTAGGAGAGGATGCGGTCCAAGAGCTTCATGGGGTCTCCGACAGTCCCTCTTCGAGGTTGCGCACGTCGCGCTCGACCTCCGCGCGGGCCGGCCAGTCGGGGCCGCCGTGGGACAGGGCCTCGCGGAAGTCCGCCAGTGCACGTACCAGGTCGCCCGACTGCGCGTGCATCAACCCGCGCGCACGGCACAGGTCGGCGGCCTCCAGGCGCTGGCGCTCGGCCGCACGCGCGGCCTCCGCCAGCTCGCGCTCGCGTTCCTCGACCAGGACGAGCTGCAGACGCAGCTCGGTACGCTCGCCCAGGACCCGCAGGCCGCCGTGCCACACGGGGTGGCGCTCGACGAAGGCCTCGACCTCCTGCAGGCGCCGGCGCAGGGCCTCCGGGCTCTTGCCGGGCGGAGGCAGGGTCAGGAACTCGCCGTGCAGCCGGATCTCGCGCAGCGCCAGCGTCGTCAGGCCGAGCCCGAGCAGGGCCACGAGGAACAGCGGACGCAGCGCGATGCGCGGCATGCGACGCCGGCCGCTGCGCTTGAAGCGCAGGTCGCGCAGGAGGCGCGCCGCGTCCTTGCGCCCGGGATCGAGCTGCAGGATCTCGCGCAGCCAGCCGGCCGCCTCGGCGTGCCGGCCCTCGCGCACCAGCTTGCGCGCGCGGTCGTAGTAGCGCGTGACCAGGTCCTTGACCATGCCCTGGCGCCGCATGAGCTGCCCGAGCTCGCGCTCGAGCGTGGGCTGTCCGGGATGGTGCTGCTGCAGGATCTCCAGCACGGCGAAGCTGCGGTCCGGCTCGCCGGCGCGCTCGAGCGCGGCCGCCAGGCGCCGGCCGGTGCCGACCGTGTCGAGCTCCAGGCGCTTGGCGAGCTTGGGGTGCGCCAGGGCCACGATCACCAGGGCCTCCAGGACCTCGGGATCGGCGCCCTCCCCGTGCGCGACCGAGAGCAGCACCTCGACGCACTCCTCGGCCGTCCTGGGGTCCATGTGCGCGACCTCGGCCACCCGCAGGCGCAGGTGGGCGCGCGGCTCGTCGCGCTTCTCGGGCGCGCCGTTGATCGCGAGGGTCGCGTCGCGAACGATGAGCGTGGTGGACATGCAGGGACGCCTACCCGAGGGCCGGGCTGCCGGCGGCGCCCGGGCGCAGGTGGACGGGTCCGTATCGTCCGGCCGGTCGCCGGGCCTGAGCCCGGGCGAAGAAATCCGCGCCCTCCGGCGGGGCGGAGCGAAGCTCCTTCGCGCCCGCCCCCCGCGCCGCAGGAGGCCCGCCGCGCGCGCCCTTGGCCCTCCCGGGGTCATGCAGTAGAGTCCCGGCCCCCAGCGGGCCCATGAAGAGAACGCCGCTCCATTCCGTGCACGTCGAGCTGGGCGCCCGCATGGTCGAGTTCGGCGGCTGGGAGATGCCGGTCCAGTACGCCTCGATCCTGGAGGAGGGGCGCACCGTGCGCTCGGCCGTGGGCCTGTTCGACCTCTCCCACATGGGCCGCTTCGAGGTCCACGGGCGCGACGCGGTCGCGCTGGTGGACCGCGTGTGCACGAACCACTGCGCCAAGATGCCGCCCGGGAGCATCCGCTACTCGCTGCTCTGCCGCGAGGACGGCCAGGCCCTGGACGACCTCCTGATCTACCGCGAGGAAGCGGGCGTCTACCTGGTGGTGAACGCCTCCAACACCGAGCGCGACCTGGCCTGGATCCGCGCCCACGCCGGCGGCCTCGCGGCCGAGGTGCGCGACACGACCGCGGCCACCGCCATGCTGGCCCTGCAGGGCCCGCGCTCGGAGGAGGTCCTGGGGCGCATCGTGCGCGGCTTCGAGCTCGCCTCGCTGCGCTACTACCGCTTCGGCTTCGGCGAGGTGGCGGGGCTGGCGCACACGCGCATCAGCCGCACGGGCTACACCGGCGAGGACGGCTTCGAGATCTACCTGCCGGTCAGCGAGGGCGTGCGCGTGTGGCACGAGCTGCTCGAGCACGGCAAGCCGCTGGGTCTCGCGCCGATCGGCCTGGGGGCGCGCGACGTCCTGCGCCTGGAGGCGGGCATGGCGCTGTTCGGGCACGAGATCGCCGAGGACACCAACCCGCGCGAGGCCGGGGTCGAGTTCGCGCTGGCGCTGACGCCCGAGAAGGGCGACTTCGTCGGGCGCGCCGGGCTCGAGCGCCTCGGACGCGAGAAGCGCGCGCGCCTGGTCGGCATCACGACCCCGGGGCCGCGCGTGCCGCGCCAGGGCCTGGAGCTCTTCGACCCGGCCCGGCCCGGAGCCGAGCCGGTCGGGCGCGTCGTCTCGGGCGGCGTCTCCCCCACCCTGGGCACGAACATCGGCTCGGCGTTCGTGCGCCTGGGCCTGGACCGCGAGGGAGTGGAGCTCGAGCTGGACGTGCGCGGCAAGCGCCAGCCGGCCCGGGTCCAGGAGCTCCCCTTCTTCTCCCGTACCCGCAAGAAGACCTGAGGTTCCCCTGCCATGCGTCCCAACGATCGCAAGTACACCAAGACCCACGAGTGGGTGAAGCTGGCCGGCGAGGAGGTCATCGTCGGCATCACCGATTTCGCCGTGCAGGAGCTGTGCAGCGGCAACGAGGGCGACCTCGTGTACTGCGACCTGCCGGAGCCGGGCCGCGCGCTCGAGGCCGGCGAGACCTTCGGCGAGATCGAGTCGGTCAAGGCCGTGGCGGACCTGAACGCGCCCGTGGCCGGCACCGTCAGCGAGATCAACGTGAACGTCGAGGAGCACCTGGAGGTCCTCTCGCGCGACCCCTGGAACGCCGGCTGGCTGATCAAGCTTCAGCCGCGCACGAAGGCGCTCGACGCGCCCGAGCTCCTCGACGCCGCCGCCTACGAGGCCTTCATCACCGCCTCGAAGCACTGAGCGGATCGGGCGTGACGCCTCCGGCGTCGTCCCGGCCCGCTCAGGCTCGTCCCGGGCGCACGCTCCGCGCGCGCCCTCGCCCCATGTCCGAGCCCTGGCGCCTGCTGCACACCTTCGAGGGCGAGCCGGGCTGGAACATGGCCCTGGACGAGGCCCTGCTGGCGAGCCCGGACCCGCGCCCGACGCTGCGCTTCTACACCTGGCGGCCGCACGCGCTCTCGCTCGGCTACTTCCAGCGCTGGCGCGAGCTCGGCCCGCTGCCGGAGGGGCTCGTGCTGGTGCGGCGCTTCAGCGGCGGGGGCGCGATCGAGCACTCGGAGGAGCTGACCTTCTCCATCGCGGCCGGCGACGCGCACGCCCTCTTCCATGGCGAGGTCCTGCGCTCCTACGAGCGCGTCCACGCCCTGCTCGCGCGCGCCTTCGCGGGCTTCGGCGTGCACGCCGCGCCGCGCGCCGCGGCGACGCTGCGCTCGGATCGCCCCGCGAGCGCGATGTGCTTCCACCGCTCGACCGCCTTCGACCTGGCCTGGGACGGGGCCAAGGGCGTGGGCTCGGCCCAGCGCCGGAGCAAGGGGCGCGTCCTGCACCACGGCTCGATCAAGCTCGCCGCCGGCGCCCTGGAGACCGACGTCGCGGGCCTGCGTGCACA
>DASVAP010000092.1:0-5192 GCA_036376275.1 Planctomycetota bacterium
AGGAGTCCCCCGCGGCCAGCATCCCCAGAACGTGCTCCACCTCGAGCCGCCGCCCCGGACGATCGGCTTGCCGCTCAGGATGGCCGGGTCGACCGTTGATCCGACGGATGAGCTCTTCCTCCGTCGGCGCGATGAGTCTCATGGCCGCAAAGGACGGTCGGCCCGGCCCAAGGTGACTCGGAATCGTGGATGTCCACGCGCTCCCGGCCGTTGCGTCCCGCCGCCCGCTACGCCGCCCGGCTGGCCGGCGCGTCGTCCGTGCGCTCCAGGATCACCGAGAGCCAGTCCGGGCCGTGGTAGTGGACGCGTGCGAGGGCGAGGCCGGAGTCCGGGGCCAGCAGCGGTCGCTCGGCGGTGTGCTCGTGGCGGTAGACGAGCGCGCCGTCGACCAGGTCGATGTCGGTCTTGTGGAGCTGGTCCCAGCCCTGGCGCGTGCCCTCGCGCGTGGCGACCTGCAGGATCACGCGTCCACCGGGGACGAGCTTCTGCGCGAAGAGGCCGATGACGCGCTCGGGCTCGCGCGTGTGGTCGAGGGCGTTCTGGGTGTGGACGATCTCGAAGGCGCCGTCCGGGACGAGGCCGTCGAGCTCCTCGGCGAAGGCCGCGAGCTCGCGCGCGCAGCGAATCTCCGGCAGCGCGTCGTAGCCGTGGCGCGCGCGCACGAGCGCGTACATCTCGAGCAGCGGATCGAGCCCGGTGAGCGTCATCTCGCCGACCAGCGCGCCCCAGCGCAGCACCGAGACCGGACCGCAGCCGACGTCGAGCACGCGCCAGGGGCGCGGGCCACGGGCCAGGCCCTCCAGGGCGAAGGCGGGGTAGAGCTCGCGGCAGCCGGTCGCGCTCAGGCGCTGCAGGGTCGGGCCCGGGAACTTCGAGGGCCGGCCGTCCCACTCGTTCCAGCCGCCGAACTCGAAGTCGAAGTGGCACACCTCGCTGTAGAGATCGTCGTCGGGGCCGCCCTTCTCCGGGACGACGGGCTCGATCAGCGTCGCGGCCGGCGGCCGGGCGCGCAGGGCCGCGAGCCGCGCGGGATCCTTCACGGCCGCGAGGCACGCGTCGGCGGCGGGCGCCGGGCCGCGCGGGCCGTCCGGGCCCAGCTCCTGCCAGCCCGCGAGCGTGACCCACTCGGCCCACGGCGCCAGCAGCCGGAGGCAGGCGTCCGGCGAGTAGCGGCGCGCGTCGTCGGTCGCGACCAGGACGCGGACACGCCGCCCCGGCACGCGCGCGCGCCAGAGCCGGAAGGCACACAGGAGCAGGAGGTCGGCGTCCACGGGCGGCGGGTCAGGTCCCGTTTCGGACGCGAGCTGCGGGGAACGTGAGGCTGCACCGGCGGCCCTGCGCGCTTCGCCACGGATGGCGGCCGGAGGGCTCGGATCAGAGCGCGCACGCGGCGCTGCGCAGGCGCCCGGCCGTGAACAGCGCCAGCGCGCCCGCCAGCAGCACGACTCCCAGCGCACCCGCGCCGGCCCGCAGGGCCCAGGCGGCGAGCGGCTCCTCGCGGAACGTGAAGCGCGGCACCGCCAGGAAGTCGTCCTGGGTGACGGGCGCGCCGCGGTGGATGCGCGGGGCGTAGAAGTCCACGAGCTCGTCCTCGAAGCCCTCGAGCTGCGCGCGATAGGCGGAGAGGCGCGCGAAGCCGGTGCCCGCCAGGTCGGTGAAGGCCTCGTGCGCGGCGATGGCCGGCGAGAGGAAGCGCCAGCGCGCGACGTCCGCCTGCTGGCGCTCGAGCTGCTCCTCGTGGCGGCGCTGCACCGGGTCGACGGCGCGCGCGACCTCGGACTGCACCGCCAGGAGCTGCGCGGCGAGGTCGGCCTGCAGGGTCGCGGGCGCCAGCTCGGGGTGGTCGCGGTAGAAGGAGCGCATCAGCTCGCCGCCGCGCTGCTCGGCCTCGCCCGCGGCCCGGCGCGCGGCGGCCAGGAGCTCCGGCCGCGACGGCGTCGGGTGCACGGCCTCGACCACCACGTTGAGCAGCGTCGGCAGCACCAGGACGAGCACCACCCAGGCCACGCCGAGCCCCATGGCCGCGCCCGCCGCGCTGCGCGCCACGGCGTTCACCGCGGCCGCCAGCGCGGTCCAGAAGAGGCCGTAGGCGAGCACGACCAGGACCGCGAGCGCGAGGCGCGCCGGATCGCCGGGTCCGAACGAGCCGGCCAGCCAGGTCGCCCCGCAGGCCAGCACCAGGGCTGGCAGCGCCCGCGCCAGCGCGCGGCGCGCCAGCCAGCGCGCCGGCGCGACGCCCTGGGCCAGCGCCATGCGCAGCGTGCCCGACTCGCGCTCGCCCGCCAGGAGGTCGAAGAGCAGCGCCAGCAGGCACAGCGGGAGCAGCCACACCAGCACGAAGGCGAGGTCGAAGCGCCCCGCCAGGAGGTGCGCCGGGTTCTCGAGGCCGGCCTGCGTCGCGGCGGGCGTCTCGAGCCTCCACAGGTTGACCACGTCGTAGCCAGGGACGAGATCGGCCTGGCCCGTGGCCAGGAGCGGCAGCGGCGCCGGCGGCAGGAAGGCGACCGCGCCCGCCCCGGCGACCTCGCGCGGGTCGAGCGGTCCGCGCGCGAGCGCCCCGCGCAGCGCGTCCTCGAAGCCCGTCTGCTGCTCGCGCAGGCCGCGGGTGAGCTGCTCCTGCTGGCGCGCCAGCGCGAGCCCGTTCCAGGCGCCGTACAGGAGCGCCGCGGCGAGGAGCACCAGCGCGACCCAGGCGCCGCGCTCGCGCCAGAGCAGCCGCAGCTCGAGCTTCCAGGGATGGAGGTCCATGGCTCAGGCCCTCGCCTCCAGGCGCGGCGCGAGCAGGAGCAGCGCGCCCCACACCGCGGCGCTCCACAGGACGAGGATCGCGAGACCGGCCGCGGCGCTGCGCAGGGCCGCGGGGAAGGAGCGCAGCGCGTGGGTGAACTCCGGCAGCCGCTCCCACAGCTCCCGTCCGGCCGGCGCGTGCGGGTCCTTCGCGCGCATCAGCTCCTCGTTCAGCACCAGGACCAGCTTGCGGCGGTGCTCCTCGGCCGCCTGCGCGAAGGCGCGGTGGTGCGTGAAGTCGGTGCCGGCCAGCGCCATCGAGGCCGAGCGCAGGGCCAGGAGCGGCGTCGCCAGGCCGGCCAGGGTCACGCTGCGATCCTGGGCCTCGAGGCGGTCCCACAGGGCGCCGAAGTGGCGGTCGTGGATCTCGTCGGCCAGGCGCTCGCTCTCGATCATCGCCAGACCCTGGAAGTTGAAGGGCAGGTCCTCCAGGCGCTTCACGCCGTGCTCGCGCATCGTCCTCTCGGCCAGGGCCGCGACGCGCGCGCTGCGCAGGTCGTGGCCGTCGATGCCCTGGGCCAGGTCGCGCTGCAGCGCGGCCTGGAACTCGGAGAGCTCCGGCAGCGGCTGGAGGTGCCGGACCAGGTCCGCCGCCAGGCGCGGCGCCACCACGGCGTTGGCCGCCCAGCAGGCGAGCAGCGTGGCCAGGGCCGCGCGCGCGCTGCCCGCGAGGCCCGAGACCAGCAGGCACAGGCCCAGGGCGCCCGCCAGGTAGACCGCGTAGGCCCCGCCAAGCGTCACCAGGCGCGCCCGCGTGCCGGGCTCCTCCGCGCCCGGGCCGCGCAGGAGCACCCACGCGCCGACCAGCGCCACCGGCGCCAGCACGAGCGCGAGCGCCGCCCCGAGGCCCAGCGCCTTGCCCAGCACGAGCGTGCGCGCGCGCACCCCCAGGCTCAGCGTCTGGCGCAGCGTGCCGCGCTCGCGCTCGCCGGCCAGGCTGCCGAAGGCCAGCAGCACCACCAGGAGCGGCGCCAGGAGCTGCAGCCCGTTCGCGGCCGTCAGCTCGCCGAAGCGGCGCATCGCGCTCGCGTCCTGGGCCGGCAGGAAGGCGGCGTGGTTCTGGCGGTGCGCCTCCAGGAACACGGTCGTGCCCACGTAGGGCTCGATCCCGCGCTCGAAGGCCGCCAGCGGCGCGACCGGCTTGAACACGTGGATGCCCTGGTGCCCGGCCGAGTGCGCGTTCTTCTCGCCCTGCTCGAGCCAGGTCTCGCGCTCGAGGCGCGCGGCGGTCTCGCGCTCGGCGCGCGCGCGCCGCTCGTGCGCGGCGCCGAGCAGCAGCGCCACCAGGAAGAGCAGCACGCTCACGCCGGCGGCCCAGCGCATGCGCCCGTCGCGCCAGGCGTCGACGAGCTCTTTGCGCGCGATGGCGAGGATCATCGCGCGCGCTCGAGGTGCTCGAGGTACAGCGCCTCGAGGTCGGCTCCGGCCAGCTCGGCGGCCCCGTACTGGCCCGTCAGCTTGCCGCCGATCAGGATCCCGACGCGCGTCGCGTCCTCGCGCGCCCGGAACAGGTCGTGGGTCGCCATCAGGATCGCGACGCCCTCGCCCGCCAGGCGCCGGATCAGGCGCGAGAACTCGTGCGAGGCGGCCGGATCGAGGCCCGAGGTCGGCTCGTCGAGCAGCAGCGCCCGTGCGCCGGTCGCCAGGGCCAGGGCGATGCCCACCTTCTGGCGCATGCCCTTGGAATAGGTGCCGACGCGCCGCAGGGCGGCCTCGCGCGCGAGACCCGCGCGCTCCAGGAGCTCCAGCAGCTCGGCCTCGGTGTGCCGCCGCCCGGCCAGGGCGCTGAAGTAGTCGAGGTTCTCGAGGCCCGTGAAGCGCGGGTAGAGCGCGACCTGCTCGGGGATGTAGGCCAGGCGCCGGCGCGCCGCGACCGGATCGTCGGCCACGCGGCTCCCGCCGACGCGCGCCTCGCCCCCGTCGGGCGCGAGGAAGCCCAGGAACAGGTTGATGGTCGTGGTCTTCCCGGCGCCGTTCGGGCCGAGCAGCGCGTAGACCTCGCCCGCGCCCACGCGCAGGTCGAGAGCGTCCAGGGCCAGGCGGTCGCCGAAGCGCTTCGTGAGTCGCAGGCTCTCGAGCATGGGCAGGGGGTCGGGAGAGTCCGGGCGGGGGGTGGGCCGCCGCTACGGCCACGGATCCGGCACCGTTGGCGCAATCCGGGCCACGCACCCGCTCCGCCCGAGCGGCTGGCGCCTCCCCCGGGAACTCGCGAGCCGGCCAACGCTCGTTGCCCGGCGTGCATCCGTGGGTGGCGTGGCGCCAAGGCTCCCGGATCCCTCGGGTTGCTTGTCCATCCAGGCAAGCTCACCCACTACGGTTCCTCGGACGACCATGGACAGTGTTCGTGAGCTAGACTCGCCCGGGCCCGGCTGGCCTCCGACCGTTCGGCTCGGGGTCTGCGGATC
>DASVAP010000094.1:0-10846 GCA_036376275.1 Planctomycetota bacterium
CCCCCAAGGACGATCCGCTGGCGCGCTGGCTGGCGGGCTGGAACGCCAAGACCTTCGCGGGCAAGCCCCTGGCGGGCAGCGACCTCCTGGAGGCCGCCGCGGCCCCGCCAGAGGTTCGCGAGCGCCTGGAGCGCCTGCGCACGGAGCTGCGCGCGGGCCCGGCCCTCGGCTTCGAGCGCCCGCTCCCCGGCGTGCGCCTCGCGCTCTTCCCGCGCCGGCCCGAGTTCGTCGAGTTCGTGTGCGTGGCCGGCCTGCTGGACTCCCACCTGACGGCCTCGGCCTTCGACCAGGGGCTCTCGACCTGGCTCGAGTACACGGCCCAGGACACGCGCTTCCTGGCGCTCGAGTACGGGGCCGATGCGGCCGGGAACGCCCTGGCGCGGGGCGAGGGCGTCGCCGAGCGCAATGCGCTGGCCCTCTCCGAGCTCGTGGCCCAGGTCGGCACGCGCGCGATGCTGCAGCAGCTGTACGGCGGTCGCCTCGACCCGGCCCTCGCCTCCGGCATGGCCAATGCGCTGGTGATCGAGCTCTACGGCGAGCTCGACACCCGCATCGACGGCGACGTGCGCTCGCGCAGCTCGGAGGGCACCTCGGTCTTCGTGCCCGGCGGCAACCCCGACGGCGGCATCCTGCCCGCCACCAGCGCCGAGAACCGCTGGCGCGGCACCAAGGGGCGCGATCACTTCGTCGGCATCCTGGCGCAGGTGCAGAAACAGGGCGGCAAGAAGGCGCCGACGCGGCCCGAGCGGCTGACGCGCTTCGAGCTGATGGCCGACGACGGCTCGCGCAAGGCACCCGTCTCGGCGCCCTTCCTCGGGCTGGAGGCGAAGAAGCCGGCCCCGGACCTCCTGGCGGACTATCTGGAGCTCGTGCGCTGTTACGGCGTGGCCTTCCTGCACTGGCTCCGCGTGGCGGGCGCCGGCGAGCCGGAGGCCTCGGCCGCGCGCTTCGGCGAGTTCCTGATGGCCCTGGCCCGCAGCGGGGCCGGCGCGAGCCTGCCGGGTCTGCTGCAGGAGCTCTACGGACGCCCGCTCTCCGCCGCCAGCCCCGACGGGCTCTTCGCCGAGGAGACGCTCGAGGGCACGTTCCTCGCCTGGCTCGTGAAGGGCAGCTGAGCGCGAGAGCCGCCGGGCTTGCGGGTGCCAACCCGCGCCGAGCCGTCACGCCGCAGGAGCGCGCGGTGCACTCGCCAGGCGCTCCCCGTGGACCTCGACCAGGACCGGCTCGAAGTTCAGGCGCTCTCCGCCGCGCAGGCGTCGGACCTGGCCGGAGCGCCGGTCTTCGAAGCGGACCTCGCCGTCGCGGTGCGTGAAGAGCCCGATCACCGGCGCGCGCTCCTCGTCGAAGGCGGGACAGATGTGGGCACGCGCCGAGTGCCCGACCACGATCGGCTGCGGTCCGAGCAGGAGGCGCGAGGTCTCTCCGCCGGGCCAGCGCACCACCAGCCAGGCACGGCGCACGCTCGCCTCGACCAGCACCGTCGCCGCGCCCGCCGTCAGGCCGAGGACCAGCGCACCGAGCAGGCGACCGGCCGTGTCCCCCAGCAGGGGCGCGCCGTGCAGGAAGGCCGAGACCGCGGCCGCGCCACCGAGCGCGCCTCCGGCCAGGGCCCGGGTGCGCGGGAGGTTCGGGACGAAGGCGCTCATGCCGAGCACGAGCGCCGCGCCGAGGAGGATCCACGTCCCCGCGCGGAGGAGCGGCTCCAGCAGGGCGCCCCCGGAGAGCGCATGGAAGGCGCCCTGACCCGCGAGGCCCGCGACGAGGCCGGTCGCGCCGGCTCCGAGCAGCACGCGCACGAGCTGGCCCACCGCCGGCAAGGCGCGCCGCCGGAGGTGGCGCTCGTGCCCGGCGACGAGCGCGATCCCGGCCCCCAGCGCCACCAGGGCAGCCCAGGCGCAGGCCCGCCGCAGGCCGAGACCCAGATCGATCGCGTCCGGCTGGCTCGCGAGCATCTGACGGTTCTCGATCAGCCCCACCGAGCGCTCGAAGGCGGAGCCCAGGGCCTCGGGCTGCGCGACGAGCACGTGCTCCGGCTCACCCGCCAGCTCCTCCAGCAGCGCCTGATCCGCGCCCCCCGTGGCAACGCAGAGGATGCGCACGCCGGCGTCACGGCACGCCTGCGCCGCGCGGCGCGATTCCTGGATCGGATCCACGGGCCGGGCCGTCTGCGGCTTCCCGTCGGTGAAGAGCAGGATCCAGCGCTCCTCGCCGGGCGCGGCTCCGAGGATCGCGCGCGCCGTGTCGAGCGCGACCGGGATGTCCGTGCGACCGCGGGTCGGGAGCCCGTCGAGGGCGGCCGCGACGAGCGCCGCCGCGCTCGGCGGACAGCGGACGCGCGCCTCGTCGGAGAAGGCGACCAGCGAGAGCGTGTCTCCGGCCAGCTCGGGCCTCGCCAGGAAGCCTCGCGCGGCCTCCTCCAGGGCGACGATCCTTCGCACTCCGTCCGTGGTCTTGCGGGCCATGGACTCGCTCGTGTCGAAGACCAGGCACACGTGCCGCCGCGAGGGCGCCGTGGGCTCCGGAGACGGGAGGAGGAAGGGGACCTCCCCGAGCAGCCCCCCGAGCAAGGCGCCGAACCCGCCCAGGCCCGCCATCCCGATCAGCCTCCTCAGCGCTCCCATGCGGCCGATTCCTCCTCCGCGGGCCTTCATCGGGTCGGGTGGCCAGCGACGTTGACGGAAGGCGGGAACCGAGCGGCGTCACGCCTGCCACGCAGCGCTCCCGCGCTCCGCCGCCGTGTAAGTCATGGGTCCCGCAGGACGCTCATCGGCTGCGGCCGGACGGCAGCCCCTCGCTACCTTGGCGCGCCATGGGATCCTTCGTCACGCACCTGGAGGGCTCGCTCGACGGCTCACGCCACGACCACCGCATCCCGCAGGGCACGCACGCGGGCCGGCCGCTGCTCGTGCGCTACGACCTGGAGGCGGTCGCACGCGCGCTCACCCCGGCCGAGCTCGAGCGGCGTCCCGCCACGCTCTGGCGCTGGCGCGAGCTCCTGCCGGTCGAGGACGACGCGCACGTCGTCAGCCTGGGCGAGGTCGAGACGCCGCTGATCCGATGTCCTCGTCTGGGGGCCGAGCTCGGGCTGGCGGACCTGTGGATCAAGGACGAGTCGGGGCTCCCCACCGGCTCCTTCAAGGCCCGCGGTCTGGCGCTGGCGGTCAGCCGCGCGAAGGAGCTCGGCCTGAAGCGCGTGGCGATCCCGACCGCGGGCAACGCGGGCGGTGCCCTGGCGGCCTACGCGGCCCGCGCAGGGCTGGAGGCCTTCGTGTTCATGCCGGCCGACACGCCGCTCGTGAACCGCGCCGAGGCGGCCCTGTTCGGGGCGCGCTGCTTCCTGGTGGACGGTCTGATCACCGACTGCGCCGCGCTGGTGCAGGCCGGTGCCGCGCGCATGGGCTGGTTCGACCTCTCGACGCTCAAGGAGCCCTATCGGCTCGAGGGCAAGAAGACGATGGGGCTCGAGCTGGCGCGCCAGCTCGGCTGGTCGCTCCCGGACGCGATCCTCTACCCGACCGGCGGCGGGACGGGCCTGATCGGCATGAGCAAGGCCTTCGACGAGCTGGCCCAGCTGGGCTGGCTCGCGCGCGACGCCCGCCCCCGCTTCTTCGCGTGCCAGTCCGACGGCTGCGCACCGATCGTGCTGGCCTTCGAGCGCGGCGAGCGCTTCGCGGAGACGTTTCCCGGCGCAGCCACGCTGGCGAGCGGCCTGCGCGTCCCGCGCGCGGTGGGCGACTTCCTGATCCTCGACGCCCTGCGCCGCTCGGGCGGCGCGGCCGTGGCCGCGCGCGAGGCCGAGATCCTGCCCTGGATGCGGCGCGCGAGCCGCCTGGAGGGCGTGGGGCTCTGCCCGGAGAGCGCCGCCTGCCTGGCGGTCGTACCACGGCTCCTGCGCGAGGGTCGCCTGCGGCGCGACGAGCGCGTGGTCCTGTTCAACACCGGGGCGGCGCAGAAGTACGTCGAGTGCCTGCCGCAGCAGCTGCCGCGCCTCGCGCGCGGCGCCGAGCCCGACTGGGAAGCGCTCGTGGCTCAGCCGTAGGCGACCAGGTAGGTGACCCAGGCCGGGCAGTTGTCCCCGCGCTGCGAGCGCCGGAAGACCCCGTTGCCGCCCTCGGCTGCGGCGTCCGTGCCCTCCCAGTAGGAGTCCACGTGGCGGAAGCCGGCGTCCCGCAGGACGTCCTTGACCTCCGGCAGGGTCCACAGGCGCCAGTCGTAGGAGAAGGCGCGCCGGAGCTCGCTCCCGTCGCGGAAGCGGAAGTGGATGTGGGCCTCGTAGTCGCCGGTGGCGGGCAGGTAGCGGCGCTGGTCCCAGACGTAGGTGAAGCCCTGCTCGACCTCGCGCACGTCTTCCTCCTCGTTCATCGCGTCGGGGCCGCCGTAGATGTCGAGCACGAAGATCCCGCCCGGCGCCAGGTCGGCGCGCACGCGGGCGAAGTAGCCCAGCAGCTCGGCGCGCTCCTTGAACACGAAGTACGAGAAGTTCTGCGCGCAGCGCACGTCGGGTCGCCTGGCGCTGCGCGCGCGGACGTCCCGCGCGAAGAGGCGCACGCGCTCGGAGCGCTCGCCGATGGGCGGGAAGTTGTGGCGCCGGCCCCACTCGAGCGTCCCCTGACAGATGTCGTAGCCCTCGGCCGAACGCGGCTTGCGCCCGCGCACCCAGGTCGCGCACAGCAGCGCGGTGCCGCAGAAGTCCTCGCGCAGGTGGCGCGCCTCGCGCCCGCGCAGCGAGTGGTACAGACGCGCGAGGAAGCGCACGTCCTCGACCGGCGACTGCACGGCCAGCTGGTAGAGCTCGAACTTGTCGGCCGTGCGCGCGCTGAAGCTCGCACGCCGGCCGGTCTTGGGCGGGGAGCGCCTGGGCATGAGGGCGCGGAATCCTACTGGCGCCGGCGCTTCCTGGAAACGAAGGCGCCCGCCGGCGTGGGGCCGCGGCGGGCGCAAGGGCTCGTGGCGAGGGGCTACTTGGCGGCCAGGGAGACCTGACGCAGCTCCTGGAAGTAGCGCTTGCGGGCCTTGCGATGGAGCAGGTCACGGATCGTGACGAACAGCTCCTCGTTCGACTTCGGATCGCGCACGGGCAGGCGGACGGCGCCGGGAACGTTGCGGGGCACGCTGACGACGCCAGGGGTGAGGCGGCGGTTCACCTTGCGGGCGACCTCCGCCGGGTTGTCGACCTCGACGAGGATCCAGGCTCCGATCGACGGCATCGTGCGGAGTCCTGGGATGGTGGCCAGTCTCGAGAAGAAGCGCTCGCGCTCCTCGTCCATTGCAATCTCCTAGGTGGCCGGCCTCTGTGCCGGTGTGACGTGTTGGCCTGGGTTTCGGGATGGGGAAGGGCTAGCGGCGACGCGCCTCTGACCCCGGGGCCACCGTATCTAGTGTTGGAGGGGGTCTCAAGCACCATTTCTTGACGTCGGGCCCCTCCCCGCCACCCCCTCGGGACTCGGATTGGCGCCACGGACAATCGCACGCGCACGGCAGGTCGCCCGCCCGCGGCGCGCGACGGGCCGCCCTTCAGGGGCGGGCGTAGCCGTGGCGGAAGTCCGCCAGGGAGCGGAAGCGCGTCTCCGACAGGCTGGCGCTGCGCGCGCTGGTGCGCGCGGCGCGCGCGGCAGCCTTGGCGTCGACCTCGGACAGCGCCGCCAGGAACTCCTGCAGCGCCACCGGGGGCACGACGAAGCGCCGGAAGCCGCAGCCGACCAGCGCGGCCACGTTCTCCGGCCGGTGCGCGCCGGCGCCGAAGATGGCCAGCTCGCGCCCGGCACCGCCGGCCACCTCGCAGACCTTCGACAGCGCACGCAGCACGTAGGGATGCAGTCCCTCGAGCGCGCGCGCGAACTCCGGATCCTCGCGGTCGAGCGCCAGGAGGTGCTGCTGCAACCCGTCGAGGTTGACCAGCAGGAAGTCCGCCTCGGCCGCCAGGTCGCGCACGCCCAGCAGCGAGCCCGGTGTCTCGAGCACGACCCCGACCGGCACGCTGGACTGGAAGCGCTCGCCCGTGCGTCGCAGCTCGAGACGCTCCTCGAACAGCGCCTCGCGCACGCGCCGCAGGTCCGAGGAGTCCAGCACGAAGGGCACGGCGATGCGGATCTCGGCACCGGTGCCGCCCATCAGGAGCGCCTGGAGCTGGCGCCGCAGCAGCGCGGGCTGGGCGAAGAGCGCGCGGATCCCGACCCGCCCGAGGCTCGGGTTGCGCTCCTTCTGTGGGTGCAGGTAGCGGATCCCGAGGCTGGAATCGACGCTGAGCAGGCGGAAGGTCACGCGTCCGCCGCGGGCCGCGCCGACCACCGAGGCGTAGTGCTGGACCAGCGCCTCGCGCGAGGGCGGCGCGGGGTCCGTGAGGTACAGCAGCTCGGTCCGGTACAGCCCAACGACCTCGAGACCGAGCGCGCGCGCCTGCTCGACCTCCGGCAGGTTGCCGGCCGTGGCCTCGACCACGATCGCCTCGCCATCGCGCGTGCACGGCGCGCTGCGGGCCCACTCGGGCGGCTCGGACGGCGCGCCCGAGGTCTCGCCGGCGCGCGTCGCCTCGGCGTACTGGGCGCGCACGACCTCGTCGGGCTCGATGCGCACGAGGCCCTCGGTCGCGTCGAGGATCACGAAGTCGCCCTCGTGGACGGCCTCGAGCAGCCCCTCGACACCGGTCAGGGTCGGAATGCGCATCGAGCGCGCGAAGATCGCGGCGTGGCTGGTGAGCCCGCCCGACTGGGTCACGATGCCCTTCACGTTCTCGTTCGCCAGGTTGAACATGTCGACGATCGAGAGCTCGCGCCCGACCAGGATGTAGTCGCGCGGCGCCTCGCGGGGTGTCGGCTCGCCGGGCTGCTGCTCCAGGTTGCGCAGCACGCGGATGCCCACGTCGCGCAGGTCGACCGCGCTCTGGCGCAGGGTCTCGTTCTGGACCAGGCGGAAGATCCGGTCGAAGTCCCCCACCACCTTCCCGATCGCGCCCTCCAGGCGCATCTGCTCGTTCAGGATCAGGTTCTCGACGTCGGCGATGAAGGCCGAGTCGCGCAGGTAGGCGAGATGCGTGTCGAGGATGCGCGCGTCCTCCTCGCGCACGCGGCCGGTGAGGCGCGACTTGAGGTCGAGGAGCTGGCGGCTGGAGGCGTCCAGGGCACGCCGGAAGCGGTTCAGCTCGACCTCGACCTGGTCGAGGGCCACGCGCTCGGCGCGCTCGCGCGCGAGGTCGTGGTCCTGGCGGTGGACGCGTCCGAGGACCAGCCCGGGGGCGACCGTGGCGCCGCGCAGCACGGGGCCGCTGGTGCGGGCCGGAGGCGGAGCGCCCTCCTCCGGCGGGGCCGCGGCCGCCTCCGTCTTGGCGCGCTCTTCGCTCGCCGAGGGTTCGCTGGCCATGGGCGACCATGGTAGGCCGCGGCGCGGGCGAACTGAACGGCCTCGGAAGGGCCCCGCGCGCTCCCCGGGGCGTCAGGCGGGCCGGGCCGCTTCCCAGGTGCGCTCGAAGGAGGCCAGGCAATGGGCAACCAGGCCCTCCTGGCGCAGGACGAGCAGCAGGAAGCCCTCGGACCCGGGCTTGGAGACCGAGAGCAGCGCCGTGGCCCGATCGACCACGACCATCTTCGAGGGCAGGCTCGGCACCGTGCGGCGCTCGGCCCTGACCTTGCGCAGGAGATCGTCCTCCTCGCCGCGCTCCTCGCCGCGCTCGAAGTACTGCTCGTCGAGGACGAGGCGCAGGCGCACTCCGGCCGCGGCCCGCTCCCACAGCGCCTGGGCCACCTCGAGGGCCGGGACCTGCGGGGACTGGCCGAAGTAGGCGAGCTCCTGGCGCGCCTTGCGCACCTGCTCCGCCAGCAGGGTGCGGATCTGTGGCAGCCCCTTCACGATCTCGACCGGCGGGGCCCAGCGCTGCTCGCTCGCGCCCGTGCGGTAGACCTCGGCCAGGTCCTGCGCCAGCCCGCCGACCTCCGCCCGCAGCGCCCCCAGGCGCTCGAGCTCGCCCTTCAGGGCCAGGTCCGGGTCGATCGGGCGGTAGCGGTTGACCGCGTCGGCCCCGAGGGCGCAGAAGCCCTTCTCCACCAGGGAGTCGAGGGCCTGATAGACCTTCGGCTGCGGCACCCCCGTGCGCCGCGCGATCTCGACCACGCGCGCGTTCCGATCCTGGACCAGGCCCAGGTACACCAGGGCCTCGTAGCGGGAGAGCCCGGCGCGACGCAGGCGCTCGAGCCGGCCCGCGTCCGGCTGGGAGAGGGGGACTTCCATGACCTCGGGTTCCTAGCCCGCCCGCGAGGGCCCCTCAATGGCGAGGAGCGACGAAAGGCGCGCGCCCGGCCACAGCCGCGTCCGGGGCTCCCTCAGCGCAGCTCCGCGAGCGGGATCTCGAGCTCCTCGGTCCGGCGCTCCGGGCCACGCCCCGGCCGGTCGAGGCGCACGCGAACGACATCCCCTTCCCGGTACACCTCGAGGGCCTGGTAGAGGTCCGCCGCACTGCGGATCTCCTGGCCGTCGATGCCCACGATCACGTCACCCAGGTGGATCGCGCCCGCCTCGTCCCGACGCAGGCCCACCAGGCCAGCGCGCGCGGCCGGCCCGGCGGGGCTCAGGCTGTCGACGACCGCGCCGGAGAGGCCCTGGTCCGAGGCGAGGAAGTCCTCGGCGATCACGACCCCCAGGCCCGCGCGCTCCAGCCAGCCCTCGACCAGGATGCGCGGCACGATGCGGTTCACCGTGTCGACCGGTACCGCGAAGCCCACCCCGGTGTTCGCACCGGTGGCGCTGGCGATGGCCGTGTTCACGCCGATCAAGCGCCCGGAGCTGTCGAGCAGCGGCCCACCCGAGTTGCCGGGATTGATGGCCGCGTCCGTCTGGATGACGCCGTTGATGTTCAGGTTCGACTGCGAGCGGATGCGCCGGTCGAGACCGCTGACCACGCCCGTCGTCAGGGTCTGCTCCAGGTCGAAGGGATAGCCGATCGCGTAGCTGCGCTGACCGACGACGAGATCCCGGCTCGAGCCCAGCGGCAGCGGCGCGAGCTTCTCGCGCGGGGCCTCGACCTTCAGCACCGCCAGGTCGTAGTCGGGCGCCGCGCCGACCAGCTCGGCGCGGTAGGCCGAGCGGTCCTGGAAGCGCACGGTGAACAGGCTCCCCTCGCGCACCACGTGCAGGTTCGTGACCACGTGGCCTTCCTCGTCCCACACGAAGCCCGAGCCACTGCCCTCGGGAACCTCCTGGGGCGGCCGCTCGCCGCGCTGGCGATACAGGTTGCTGGCGGTGATCGAGACCACCGCCGGCGAGGCGCGCTGGAACAGCGCGACGGTGGTGCGCTCGTCGGGGGTCAGCTCGGCGCGGGCCACCACGGGGCGCGGCTCGGGCGCGGGGCGCAGCAGGCCGGCCAGGCCGCGCCCCCCGTAGACGACGGCCAGGGCGAGCACCACGAGCGAGAGGAACGTGCCCGAGAAGACGCCGCTGAAGGCCGGCTCGTCGCGCTCGCTCGGGAGGAGGGTCATCGCGAGGAGGATAGCGGCCGGATCCATCGCCCGCGAAACGCGCGGTGGCAAGGCCTCATCGCATGCATTCTACTGACGGCACCTCGCCCCCTCCGCACTCCTCAATGAGCTCCACGACCAAGCGCAAGCACCCCCACTTCGACGACCGCGGCGCGCTCGACTGGCACACGGCCTTCGCCGAGGCCCGCGCGGCCGCCCAGGCGCAAGGGAAGCGCCTCTTCATCGAGATCGGACGCGAGCTCTGAGGGGGCTGCCGCAGCCTGGTGCAGGCTGTCCTCCCGCGCCCCGACGTCGCGCCGCTGCTGCAGAAGAGCTACGTCACCCTCGCCGCCGACGCGGACCTGCCGGAAGCCGAGGTGCATCGCCTGCTCTTCAAGCTCCGCAGCGCGAGCATGCTGCCGATCGTGATCGTGGCCGACGCCCAGGGCAACCTGCTCGAGGGCCTCGCGGGCGTCAGCGATCCGGCGCGCATCAAGGCGCTGCTGGAGAAGCACGCCGAGGGTGCCGCCCCCGCTCCGCCCGCCTAGCCCTAGCAGCCCGACCTGCGCGCCAGCCCCGGTGAAATTGGCCGGGCTGGCGTGCGCGGCCGTCAGCCTCGCGCCAGGGCCCGCCAGGCGTCGGCTGGCGTGCGGGCCTCGCGCAGGGTCCGGCGCACCTCCTCGTTCCCGAGGTGGCGCGCCAGGTCCGCCAGGGTGCGGATGTGAAGGAGCTTCTGGGGCCGCGGGATCAGGAGCAGCACGACCAGCCAGGCCGGGCTCGCGTCGATGCTGTCGAAGTTGACCCCCTGCCCGGCCGGCCCCTTGACCACGGCCAGGGCGGCCACCACGCGCTCCAGGCCGTCGACCGCGGCGTGAGGGATGGCGATGCCGCGTTCCATGCCCGTCGACATCGAGCGCTCGCGCTGCACCAGGGCCTCCTGGAAGGCGCCGACCTGCGCGGCCGGGATCGCCCCCCGGCCCTGCAGGTGCTGCGTGAGCCGATCGATCACCTCCCATTTGTCCGCCGCCTCCAGCCCGAGCAGGATGTGGTCGCTCGGGATGAGATCCTGCAGGCGCATGGAGGGCGGGAGAGAATACAGTCGCGTGCAGGGGCCGCGCGGGACGGCGCCGGAAGAATCGCCGCGCGCGCGCGTCCAACGCGCGCGCCCTTCCGCTGGCGCTCCTTTGACTCGCCCGCGGGCGCGTCCTAGGCTGCCGGCGAAGCCCACCTGCGCGCACGTAACCCACGATCTTGAAACGAGATACCCACGAGCGACCGGGCCCGGATCGGGCCGGTGACGGCCCCCGAGGTGGGCTCCCGGGCGGCGCGTCGCCCGACCTCGGCCCCCGCGCGCGCGCCGCCGGCCGCGCCCTTCTCGCACCCGTAGACTGACGCCCATGGTC
>DASVAP010000095.1:0-10417 GCA_036376275.1 Planctomycetota bacterium
CGACGAGCTCGCGACGCAGGCGGCCCTGCAGGACTTCCTGGACGGGAGCGCCGACCTCGCCGCCCTGATCCTCGTCTCGCGTGCCGACGAGGGCGGTGAGCACTGCTACCGCGTCTTCCTGCGCGCCGCAGCCGCCCGGCCGACCGCCGCGACGACCGCCGCGCGCTGACCTGCGCACTTCCCCGCGCGCCGCTACGCACTCGGGGTGCACCCTCGCGCCGCGACGGCGGCTACCATGCGGGCCGCGGGCGGTCCGTTCACGCGGCCAGCCGCTCCGCAGCCCCTTCGCGCTCCAGAGGACGGGTCCCGGGCTCCGCCTGGACCGCGCGCAAGGGGCCCATCGAGCCACGGTGCCCGGGATCGAACCGGAAGGAGACGCGATGCGAGCCGAGGACTGGATGACCCGCGACGTGCGCACGTGCGGACCCGAGACGAGCCTCCACGAGGCGGCCGGAGCGATGTGGGAGGGCGACTGCGGCATCCTGCCGGTCGTGAACGCGAAGGGTGTCGCGATCGGCGTCGTCACCGACCGTGACCTGTGCATGGGGGCCTACCTGACGGGCCGAAGCCCGCAGGAGCTCCAGGTCGGCGACACGATGGCGCGCCAGCTCCACGCCTGCGCGCCCTCCGACCCGATCGAGCAGGTGATCCGCGTGATGGGCGACCACCGCGTGCGGCGCGTGCCGGTGCTGGACGGTCAGGGCCGGCCGATCGGGATCGTCGCGCTCAACGACATCGTGCGGCACCTGGTCGAGCAGGGCGAGGCGACACGCGCGCGGTTGGCACCGCGCGTGCTCGAGGCCATGGCGGCGATCTGCGAGACGCGCGCGGGGCAGGCGGTGCCCGAGCTGGTGCCCGCGCCGCCCTCCAGGGTGCGCCGTCCCGCTCCGACGGGGTGAGCGGCGCGACCCACGCCGGCACCGCAGCCGTGGGCTAGGAGAAGGTCCATGCAGCTCCCGATCCCCGGACCCGACAACGCCTGGATCGCGACCAAGCTGGAGGAGGTCGCCGAGCTGCTCGAGGTCCAGCAGGCGAATCCCTTCCGCGTGCGCGCCTACCGGCGCGGGGCGGAGACGCTGCGCGCCCTGCCGGAGCCCGCCGCCGCGCTGCTGGCCGCGGGCGGGACCGGGCGGCTCGAGGTGCTGGAGGGCATCGGGCCGGCCCTGGCCCGCGCGATCGAGGAGCTGGCCGGCACCGGGCGGCTGGCGCTGCTCGAGCGCCTGCGCGGCGGCTCCGGACCGGAGGAGGTGCTCGCGACCGTGGTCGGGATCGGCCCGGAGCTCGCGCACCGCATCCACGCCGAGCTGGGCGTCGACAGCCTCTACGCGCTCGAGGCCGCGGCCCTCGACGGGCGCCTCGCCAGCGTGCCCGGCATGGGCCCGGGGCGCGTGCGCGCCGTGCAGGAGGCCCTGGCCGGGCGCTTCCAGCGGGCGCCGCGTCCGCCCACGCCGCTCGCCGCGCCGCCCGACGTGGGCGAGCTGCTCGATGTCGACCGCGAGTACCGCGCGCGCGCGGCGTCCGGGAGCCTGCCGCGCATCGCTCCGCGCCGCTTCAACCCCACGCGCGAGGCCTGGCTGCCCGTCCTGCACACCGAGCGCGACGGACGCCACTACACGGCGCTCTACTCGAACACGGCCCGCGCGCACCAGCTCGGCACGACGCGCGACTGGGTCGTCGTCTACCGCGACGATCCGGCGGGCCGCGGGCAGTGGACCGTGGTGACGGCGCGCCGCGGCCCCCTGACGGGCCAGCGCGTCGTGCGCGGGCACGAGGCGCGCTGCGCCGCGCAGCTCGGTCCGGCCGAGCCCTCCGCCGGCCGGTGAGGCCTGCGTCCGGATCGGGGCCGGCCTGCCCACTTCGGCGGAGGCCACGCCTCGAGCTCCGGGGCTACGTTGCCCTCGCCATGGAGAAGCCCCTGACCCCCGCGGAGCTCGAGACCTTCCACCGGCGCCTGCTCGACGAGCTGGCCGGCCACGCGCGCGGCGTCGAGGCCGTGCAGAGCGAGGCCCTGGAGCCCTCCGGCGGCGCGCGCTTCCAGGACGTCGACGAGCCGGTCGAGGAGGCCGCGCTGGACGTGGAGCTCGCCACGCTCGCGACCCAGGACCAGCTCGGCTACGAGGTCCAGGAGGCCCTGCGGCGCATCGCCGACGGCACCTACGGACGCTGCGAGGGCTGCGGCCGTCCGATCGGCCGCCCGCGGCTGGCGCAGGTCCCGCGCGCACGCCGCTGCGCCGCCTGTGCGCGCGCGGAGGAGGAGGGGCGATGAGCGCTCGCGCGCGCAATCCGGGACGCAAGTACGCTCGCCCGCGCGGGGTGACGGCGCGCAACCCGCGCGTGCTCGCGCGCCGTCCGAAGGCCGCCGGAGCGCTCGTGTGCGCGGACTGCGGCCTCTACCAGCAGGCCGGCCGCTGGCAGTGCGGCAAGCCGCCGCTCGCCGCCCTGCGCGCCGGCCGCTGCCCGGCCTGCGAGCGCGTGCGCCAGCGCTATCCGGCCGGCACGCTGCGCCTGCCGGTCGAGTTCCTGCGCCATCGCACGGAGGTCCTGCGTCTGATCCGCAACGTCGCCCGCGCCGAGGCGGCCGAGCACCCGCTCGAGCGCCTGATGGAGGCCGAGGAGTCCGACGGCCACCTGGTCGTGACCACGACCGGCGTGCACCTGGCGCGCGCGATCGCGGGCCGGCTCGCGCGGCGCTTCCACCGCCGGCCGCGCCTGCGCTACGCGGACGGCGAGGCGCTCCTCCACGTGACCTGGGAGTAGGCGCGAGCCCGGCGCCCGTCAGGTCGCGCGCCCGAGGTGGATCAACCGCTCGAGCACCTGCGAGACGAGCTCCTCGGGCGGACCCGCCATCGAGGCCAGGGTCAGCACGTGGCCGCCCGGCAGCTCGTCGGGTGCCTCGAAGGCCGCGCGCTCGTGGCGATAGACCTCGAAGTCGGCGTCGGACGGCCCGTGGGTGCGCGCCGCGAGTCGCGCGCGCACGATGTCCTCGGGCGCCTCGACGCGCGCCAGGCACCAGGGCACGCCCAGGCGCACGGCGGCGTCGACGAAGGGCTGGCGGAACTCGGCCCGTGCGAAGCTCGCGTCCACCACGACCGAGCGGCCGGCCTGCAGCATCGCGAGCGCGTCCTCGAGCAGCGCGCGGTAGGTGCCGAGGCGCCGCTCCGGCGTGTACAGGCCCGTGCCCCAGGAGGCGCGCGCCGAGGCGCCGGCGGCCAGACCCGCCAGGCGCTTGCGGCGCTCGTCGCTGTGCAGCACGCCCCCGCGCAGCGGGCCCGCGAGGTGCGGCGCGAGGAACGACTTGCCGCTGCCCGGCAGGCCCGAGAGGAGCACCAGGGTCGGCGGCAGCTCGTAGCCGACGGCGAGCTGGGCGTAGCGCATGGCCTGGCGGCGCAGCTCCTCGCGCTGCTCCCAGTGCGTCCCCGCGCGCGTCGCCGCCAGGGCCGCGACCTTGGCGCGCACCAGCGCGCGGTAGCCCTTGTAGAAGCCCAGCACGCGGCCGAGCTCCGGATCCTGCGCGCGCTCGGCGTAGCGGTGCGCCAGGTAGGCCCCGAAGCCGGGGAAGCCGCGCGCGTCGAGGTCCATCACCAGGAAGGCGACGTCGCTGGCCACGTCGAGGCAGCGCAGGCGCCGGTTGAACTCGATGCGGTCGTACACGACGAAGCCCTGCGGGAGCTGGCAGATGTTCTCGGCATGCAGGTCGCCGTGCCCCTCGCGGATCCGGCCGCCAGCCACGCGCGCCAGCAGGAGCTCGCGCTCGCGCGCCAGGAAGCCCCGCGCGCGCGTGCGCAGGAAGGCGTGCTGCGCGGGCGTCAGGACCTCGAGCTCGGAGCGCAGCGGTCCGTCGGGGTGACCGACGAAGGCGCGCAGCTGCTCGAAGTTCTCCTCGACCAGCAGGGCGATGCTGGCGGGCGTGCCGAGCTCGGCCACCTCCAGCCCGGCCGGCGCCTCGGCGTGGAAGGCGGCCAGGAGCTCGGCCAGCGCGTTCATCTGCGCGTTGTCGACCACGCCGCGCTCGAGCAGGCTCGCCAGCATGAGCTCCGCCGGCAGGCGCACCATCTCCACGGCCCACTCGACGACTTCGCCCTCGACGGTCTCGCCCTCGACAGGCTCGCCCTGGGCCTTCGCGCCGGCGCTCCCGAAGCGGAGGTGCCCGTCGGGCCCGCGCGTGATCGGGACGACGCCGAGGTGCACGCCCGGGGCCAGGCGCGCGTTCAGGCGCACCTCCTCGGCGCACAGGAAGCGGCGGAGCGCGAGCGTGCTGGCGTCGATGAAGCCCAGGTCCAGCTCCTGCTTGACCTTGTAGACGCGCTCCCCGGCGAAGAAGAGCAGCGAGACCAGCGTGCGGCGCACCTCGACCGCCTGGACCGGGTGCGCGTAGGCCGCGGGACGCGCCAGCTCGGCCGCCAGCCACTCCGTCCGGCCGCCGCCGCGCGGCGTCGGGGCCGCGACGGAGATCATGGACCCCGGCCTCGCACGGGCTGGGCGCTGGACCGCTCGGCCCGGGCCTGCGCGGAGGCGGCGAGCGCCGGTCGGGTCTCCGTGAGCTCGAGCCCCAGGGTCGTCCCCAGACGCGCCAGCAGGTGGCGCACCGTCAGCATGCCGACCGGGCGCTCGTCCGCCAGCAGGGGCAGGGCCCCGATCCCGTGGTCGAGGAGGCGCGCGGTGCAGGTCCACAGGGGCGTCTCGGGCGTCGCCGTAACGAGACGCGTCGTCATCACGTCGCACACCCGCGCCGGGACGGGCGCGCAGCGGCCCTCGGACTCGGCGCGCGCGGCCTGGATCGTGGCGCGTGCGATGCCCACGCCGAGGTCGCGGTCCGAGACGATGCCCGCCAGCCGGCCGTCCGCGAGCACGCCGAGGTGCTGGCCGTGGCGCGCGATCCGGCCCAGCCCCTCCGGCAGCGAGGCCTCGCCCGCGACCGTCGGCATGGGCGCCTCGGCCGCGGCCCGGGCCGGGGCGTCGGTCCCCAGCGCTCCGCGCAGCTCGAGGAAGAGGCGCAGGAGGTCGGTCTCGGTCACGAGCCCGACCAGGCATCCGTCCTGGACGATCGGGACCGAGCCGATCTCGTGCTCCAGCAGGCACTCGAGCGCGGCGGGGACCGTGGCCTCGGGCGGCAGGCTGTGGACCGGCTGGCGCATCACGTCCGCCACGCGCTCCGCCCCCGGCAGGGGCCGGCCCTGTGCGTCCGCCAGGCGGCGCTCGGCCGGGTAGAGCCCGGTCGCGAGGCGCAGGTCGCGGTCGGAGAGGATCCCGAGCAGCCGGTTGCACTCGGCCACCGGCAGGTGCCGGATGCCGTAGCACTCGAGCAGGCTCAGGGCCTGGTCGAGCGTCGCCGCCCGGTCGACGACGACCGGGTTGGGCGACATGACCTGGCGCAGCGGGCGCGTCCGGAGGGATCGGGGAGCTTCCATCGCCGTACCTCAATTCGACCACCTGCCCGGGAGAACGCCTTGCGCACAGGCGCGTAGGCCGACGGCCAAGCTCGGCGTAGGCCGTGCGCGCGCGGCGCGCAACCCCTCACTTGCCGGTCGTGGTGACCGGCCTGCGTCCCAGACCCGCCACGTGGCGCACGACGTCGAGGCTCGAGATCACGCCCAGCAGGCGCTCGCCCTCGGTCACGAACACGCGGTGGATGCTGCGCTCGGCCATCGTCTGGCACACGCGCTCGAGCGTGGCCGTGGGAGCCACGGTGACGACGCCGGTCGACATCCAGTCGCCCACCAGCTCGCGTCCGAGCACCTCCGGGCTGTAGTCCTCCTTGCGGAAGACGACCTCCTCGGGGTCGAGCTCGTCCACGCGCTCCTCGCCGACCGGCTCGGCGAGCTCGTAGTCGCCCTGCGTCCGCAGGCGCCCCTCGCGCTGGTGCTCGGGACTGGCGATGTCCGCCAGCGAGAGCACGCCCACCAGGCGCCCGCTCGCCACCACGGGCGCGCCGCTGATGCGGGCCTCCTCGAACAGGCCCTGGGCGGTCTCGATCGTGTCGCTGGGAGAGAGCGTCTGCACGTCCGTGCGCATCAGGTCGCGCGCGGTCACCCGGTTCGTCGTGGTCATGGGAGCACCTCCAGGACCCACGGCACCACGCCGGGCCGCGCACGGCCATGCGTCGATCTGCCCGGGCCGGCCCGTTCGAGGGCGTAGCCGGCGCGCGGGCCGGGCGACCCGCCCGTGTGCCGGCGGGGCTACGCAGTGCTGCGGATTCGTCCGCGGTCCGCGAGCGACGAAACTGGTCATGCAGCAACCGATGAAAGTCCTCACGCGCGAACGCATCGTGGCCCTGCCCGCGCCCGCCCACGACGGGCGCGTGTCCTTCGAGCGCGCGCTGGTCGCGCGCCGGACCGAGCGGGGCTTCGCGTCGCGTGAGCTCACGCGCGTCCAGCTGGCCCAGTGCCTGTGGGCCGCGCAGGGCCTGACGGACCTCGAGGGCCGGCGCACGACGCCCTCGGCTGGGGCTGCCTACCCGCTCGAGGTGCACGCGCTGGTGGGGGCGGTCGAGGGCCTGGCCCGCGCGCACTTTCGCTACCTGCCGCGTCGCCACGCGCTGGTCGAGGTCGCCGCGGGCGACGGGCGCGCGGCGCTGGCCGCCGCGGCCCACGACCAGGGCTGGATCGCCGCCGCGCCCCTGGTGCTCGTCCTCACCGCGATCCCCGAGCGCACGACCTTCACCTACGGCGAGCGCGGCGCGCGCTACGTGCAGCAGGAGGCCGGCTGCGCGACCCAGAACGTGCTGCTCCAGGCCGCGACGCTCGGCCTCGCGAGCGCACCCGTCGGGGCCTTCGACGATCCCGCCGTGGCGCGGCTCCTGGCGCTGCCCCTGTGGGAGCTGCCGCTCGTGATCTTGCCCATCGGTTGGTCCGCACGGAAGCGAGGTGTCTGATGCTGAAGGTCGGCTCGATCCTGTCGCGTGAGCTGGTCACGGTCGCGCCCGAGTGCCCGGTGGAGCGGGCCCAGTGGCTGATGCGCGAGCGCAAGCTGCGCCACCTGCCGGTCGTCGAGGACGGACGGCTGGTGGGCATGCTCTCCGAGCGCGATCTGCTGGAGCGTCCGCGGCCCGCGCCGCGCCCCGGCAAGGCCGCCGAGCGCACGGTCGAGGTGCGCGACCGCATGGGCGTCTCGCTCGAGACCGTGCAGGCCGACGAGTCCGTGCCCCAGGCGGCGCGCCGGCTGTTCGAGCGCCGCGTGGGCTCGCTGCCGGTGATCGCGGAGGGGCGCCTGGTCGGCGTCGTGTCCGAGAGCGACTGCCTGCGCCTCTACGTGCGCGTGTGCCGGATGGCCGGGCGCGACGCGAAGGTCGATCCACCGCTGGAGCGCTGCATGAGCCGCGACGTGCTCACGGCGACGCCCACCACGAGCGTGCTCGAGGCCTTCGAGCTGTGCCGATCCAAGGGCATCCGCCACCTGCCGGTGGTCTTCGAGGGCTGGCTGGTGGGCATCGTCTCCGACCGCGACCTCCTGCCGGTGGTCGGGCGCGGCGAGGGCGCGCGCCGCGTCGAGGACGTGATGAGCAAGGACTTCGTGGCCGTGACGGGCGGCACGACCCCGCTCTCCGAGGCGGCCGCCTGCATGCTGCGCGACGGCTTCCACGCCCTGCCGGTGGTCGAGAGCGGAGCCCTGCGGGGCATCGTCACCTCGGCCGACGTGCTGCACGCCCTGGCCGAGGTCGGCGAGGAGGCCCTGGAGTCCGC
This sequence comes from Planctomycetota bacterium, assembly GCA_036376275.1. Taxonomy (GTDB): domain Bacteria; phylum Planctomycetota; class UBA1135; order UBA1135; genus JABFRZ01. Next base: position 7,680 of record DASVAP010000095.1, read on the forward strand.
CTGGCGCAGCCAGGAGGCCCTGGCCGAGGCGCGCGTGGAGGAATGACGGATCCGGCCCTGCCTCCGGCCGAGGACGGGCTGCGCTGCGCACTCCGGCACCTGCGCCCCGGGCTCCGGCGGCCCCACAGGTTCCCATGAGCCCGCCCGGCGCCGACGGGGCCCGAGTCCCGCTCCCCGGGCGCCCACCGGACGAAAGGCAGCCATGGTGCGCAGGAACGACGACGAGAGCCCGCCGCGCGCGCGATCGAGCGCGGGCGCGACCAGCCGACCGACCGCTTCGCCGGGCGACGAGATCCTCCGCCACCTGGCGCGCCTGACGGGGCTGCGCGGGGCGCGCCGGGAGCTCTGCGAGCTCGCCTGCAGGACGCTCACCCTGCTCGCGCGCGAGGAGCGTCACGCCGCGGCCGCCCTGCGCCGCGCGCTCCTCGATGCGAGCGAGCAGGCCTTCGCCACCGAGACGCTGCGGCGCCTGGTGCGCGAGCGGCCCGACCTCGCCCTGGAGGAAGGGCTCGGAGCCCTGCTCGGCCTGGTGGATGCCCTCGAGCCACTCGATCCTTTCGACCCTGGGCACGATCGTCTGCCCCTCGACCACGAGGAGTCGCCATGATCCGGCACCCTTTCCGTGGACTCGCCGCGCCGGGCGCGGCGCTCTGCCTGCTCCTCCCCGCGGCGGCCCAGGACGACGGGCCGGACCGGGCCAGCGACCTCGCGCGCCTCTGCCAGGCGCTCGGCGCCGAGGCCCTGGCCGCCGGCGCCCACGGCCTCGCCTTCTGCGTGGACGTCGAGGGCGAGCTGGCCTACGCCGGCGGTTCCGGCTTCACCGACGACACGCGCACGGTGGTGGCGGACGCGGAGGCCCGCTTCCGCGTCGGTGCGCTGCTGCCGACCTTCCTCGGCGTCGCGGCGCTCCAGCTCGCCGAGGACGGACGCCTCGACCTGGCCGCGCCGCTGGGCGAGTGCCTTCCCGACCTGCGCCTCGTTCCGCCGCCGGTGAGCCTCGACCAGCTCCTGACCCACACCTCGGGCCTGCCCTCCTACGGGGACTGGCTGGAGGCCGAGGGGCGCCTGGCGCAGGCCTTCGACGGCGAGCGCGTGCTCGCCTGGCTGGCCGGTGCGCCGCGCGACGCCGAGCCGGGCACCTGCGTCGCCTACAGCCCGAGCAACGACTTCCTGCTGGGGCGCGTGCTGGCGGCGCGGAGCGAGCGCAGCCCCCGCGCGCTCCTGGAGGAGCGCGTCTTCGCCGCGGCGGGAATGGCGGACACCGCCTGGTGCGAGACGGGCCCGCTGCTCTTCCCGCGCGCGCCGCTCGAGCAGGACCTGGCCGACGGCTTTCGCGACACGCGCGGCGTGCCGGCGCCCTTCGAGGCCGAGGCGCTGTGCTCGACGGCGCGCGACCTCGTGCGCTTCCAGCGCGCGCTGGTCGACGGCCGGCTGCTCGGTCCCGAGCGTCTGCGGCTGCGGAGCACGCCCGCCGAGCTGGCCGGCCGCCCGACGGGCAGCGCGCGCGGGATCGCCCTCGCGAGCCTCGACGAGCTCGCCTGCCAGCACGCCGGCGGCGGCCTGGCGGGCTACCGCGTCAGCCTCGCCTACTACCCGGCCCTCGACGCGACCGTGGTGGTCGTGGCCAGCGGCGTCGACGTGCCCACGCGCGCGCTGGGAGCGAGCGTGGCGCGCGTGCTCTTCGCGCGCCAGCGGCCGGGCGTGCGCGACCTCGCGCTCGAGCCCGCCCGGCGCGCGCGCTACGTGGGCGAGTACTACGCCGGCTGCACCAGCTACTCGATCGCCGAGCAGGGCGCGGGCCTGGTGCTCTTCCACCCCTCCGGGACGCGCCACCCGCTGCGCCACCAGGGCGGCGAGCGCTTCGTCTCGGGCCTCGATCCCGAGCTGGAGCTCGACTTCGAGCTCGAGGAGGGGCGCGTCACGGTGCTGGTCCTGACGGACCACGGCGTGACGCTGCGGGCCCGGCGCGTGACCTGATCCGGGCGCGCGGCCCGGCCTGGATCCGGCCCCTCACGGTAGACTCCGGCATGCGCACCCCCGACCGGGCGCGCCTCCGGAGGCCATGACCGATCCCAAGGGTGCCATTCGCGTCTTCCTGGTGGACGATCAGGCCGTCGTGCGCGCCTCGCTGCGCAGCCTGCTCGAGGCGCGCGGCGACCTGGCCCTGGTGGGGGACTCTGGGGGTGGGCCGGAGGCCGTGGAGGCGATCCGGAAGGCGCGCCCCGACGTGGTGCTGCTCGACATCTCGATGCCGGTGCTCTCGGGTCTCGACCTCCTGCCGCGCATCCGCGAGGCCCTGCCGCGCACGCGGGTCGTCATGCTGACGAACCACGAGGGCGAGTCGATCGTCGAGCAGGCCCTCGCGAACGGCGCCGACGGCTACCTCTCGAAGAGCTCGGAGCCCGAGGAGCTGGCCATCGCCATCCGCGCCGCCCACGCCGGCGCGCCCTACGTCTCGCCGCGCGTCTCGAAGGGCCTGGTGCGCGGCCTGCGCGGCCCCGAGGAGGACGGCTCGCGCGCCACGACGCGCCTCGCGAGCCTCACGCCGCGCGAGCGCGAGGTCTTCCAGCTGCTCGCCCTCGGCCGGAGCAACAAGGAGGTCGCCCACGCGCTCGGCATGACCGTGGGCACCGCCAAGAAGCACCGCGAGAACCTGCAGCGCAAGCTCGCCTGCAGCTCGCCGGCCGAGCTGGCGCAGCTCGCCGTGCGCGAGGGTCTGGTCGACGCCTGACGGGAGC
>DASVAP010000100.1:0-9985 GCA_036376275.1 Planctomycetota bacterium
CCACCCGCTCAGGTTCGACCGGGCGCGCGATCCCTCGCGCGCCCCCCTCTGCCGAGGGAGCTCAGCGCGACCGTTCGGGTTGTTTCGCGCGCACCGGAACCGCGGAGAAGGCGCTGGCCCCGCGCGGAGACCCCGCGATGATGCCGCCCATGACCTCCGCGCTGCTCCCGCTGCTCCTCGTCGCGCTCCAGGGCTCCCCCGCCGTCGCCGAGGGCCTGCAGGAGGCGCTCCAGGCGCGCCTCGCCGCCTTCGTCGCCGAATCGGGTGCCCCCGGCGTCTCGGCCGGCCTCGTGACCGCCGACGGGAAGGCCTACGCGCTCGCCGCGGGGCTGGCGGACGTCGAGCAGCGCACTCCGCTCCGGCCCGACGACAGGCTTTGCGCCGGCAGCCAGGGCAAGACCTTCGTCGCGGCCGTCGCGCTGCAGCTCGTGCAGGAAGGGAAGCTGGCGCTCGACGACCTGGTGGGCGAGCACCTCGGCGGCGAGGAATGGTTCGAGCGCCTGCCGAACGCGGGCGAGCTGACGCTCGAGCATCTCCTCACCCACCGCACGGGTCTGGTGCGCTACGAGTTCGACCCGGACTTCGCACGCCGGCTGCGGGCCGAGCCGGACCACGTGTGGAGGCCGGCCGAGCTCGTCGCCTACGCGCTGGAGAAGCCGCCGGCCTTCGCAGCCGGGGCCGGGTTCCAGTACTCCGACACGAACTACATCCTGCTCGGCATGGTGATCGAGCACGTCAGCGGGAAGACGCTGTACGAGGAGGTCGAGCGGCGCCTGCTCGCCCCGCTCGGGCTCGAGGGCGTCGATCCGCAGGACGGGCGCTCGCTCCCGGGCCTGGTGCAGGGCTACCTGGAGCCGAACGACCCGTTCACGGGCTCCGAGCGCACGCTGCTCGACGGGCGCTTCGTGATCAACCCGCAGTTCGAGTGGGCCGGCGGCGGGTTCCTGGCGAACGGCGGGACGCTGGCGCGCTGGGCCAGGGCGCTGTACGAGGGCGACGTGCTCGCGCCGGAGCTGCGCGCGCGCATGATCGACGGCAAGGAGGCGCGCGAGCTCGGGCGCGGCATGAAGTACGGCCTCGGCTGCCAGGTCTGGCCCGGCCCGCACGGGACGTCCGTCGGCCACGGCGGGTTCTTCCCCGGCTACCTGACCGAGATGCGCTACTGGCCCGAGCACCGCGTGGCCGTCGCCGTGCAGGTCAACGCCAGCCGCTTCGCGCTCGTCCCGAAGCTCGGCGCGCTGTGCGGCGAGCTGCTCGAGCTCACCCTCTGACCCCGGGACCGCCCGGCTCCGGCCGGGCTCTCCACCCTGTCTCCGCCCCTCTCCGTCTCCGCGCCCTCCGCGTCTTCCCTCCGCGTCTCCGCGCCCCTCCGATTGTCCTGGGAGAAGAGGAGCGCGGAGACGCGGAGGGGAAGACGCGGAGAGCGCGGAGAGGAGGAGAAGAAGGAGCCGGGCTGGAGTCGGAGCGGCCCGGAGGGAGGATGGGGCGCGTGGCAGACGCTCCCCCGCCGCGCTGGCGCACCGTCGTCGGCACCCTCGCCCTGACCGAGCTCGTCTCCTGGGGCATCCTCTACTACGCGTTCGGGGCGCTCGTCCCGGCCATGCAGGCCGAGCTCGGCTGGTCGCAGGGCTTCCTGGGCGGCGCCTTCAGCCTGGCGCTGTTCGTCTCGGCCCTGCTGGCGGTGCCCGTCGGGCGCTGGCTCGATCGCCACGGACCGCGCGGGCTGATGACGCTCGGCTCGTGCGCTGGAGCGCTGCTGGTGGCGGCCTGGGCCGAGGTCGAGCACCCGCTCGCGTTCTACGTCCTCTTCGCCCTGCTCGGCTTCCCGCTGGCGGGCGTGCTGTACGAGGCGGCCTTCGGGGCGCTGGTCGGGTTCCTCGGGAGCGGACGGCGGACGGACAAGGCGCTGCTCCTGCTCACGATCGTGGCGGGCTTCGCGAGCACGGTGTTCGTGCCCGTGACGCGCGCCCTGGAGCGCGAGCTGGGCTGGCGCGGAGCGCTGTGGGCGCTGGCGGCCGGGCTGGCGCTCGCGACCGTGCCGCTGCACGCCCTCGTGCTGCCGAGGGATCGGGCCGCGGCGCTGCCGGGCGACCCGGGAAGGGCGCCGGAAGGCGGCGCGGCGGCCGGAGGCGGAGTGGAGGCGCGCAGGCTGTACCTGTGCGCGGCGGCCTTCGCGCTGGCCACCGTGGCGGGCACGTCGCTCGGGGTCTACCAGGTGCCGATCCTGGTGGAGCAGGGGCACGGGGCGACGGTGATCGCCGCGGCGGCGACGGTGTTCGGGCTCGGGCAGGCCTGCGGGCGGCTGCTCTTCACCTGGCTACGGCCGCGCTACGCGCTCGCCACCTGGAGCGGGCTCCTCTTCGCGCCCTGCGCGCTCGGGCTCGTGGCCGTGGCCACCGGTCGCGGGGCGGCCACGTCGCTGGCCGGGATCTTCCTCTTCGCGCTGGCCTCGGGCGGGCAGACGCTGGGGCGCGCGGCCTGGGCCCTGGGGCTGTTCCCCGTGGTCCACTTCGCGCGCGTGAACGGGGTGCTCGGGCTGTGGTCGCTGCTCGGGCGCGCGGGCGCGCCGCTCGCGCTCGGCGCGGCCCACGACTGGACGGGCTCGCACCGGCCCGGGCTCGTGGCGCTGGCGCTGCTCAGCCTGCTCGGCGGGGCCCTGGCCTGGCGCTCGGCGACGGGAAGAGTCCGGTAAGGGGCCAACACGCCGCCGGCGCGCGCATTAGCGCTCTCGACGGCTCACCGAGGCGCCGGAGTCACCGCTCCCCCGGCGGGTCGCTTCCCTGCTCCGGCGCCTCCCTGCGGAGCTGGGCCAGCTCCTCGGGGCTCGGCGGGCGGTTGCGCAGGACGAGCTCGCCCTCGATCTTCGTCGCCGGGGCGACGTAGGCGCTGCCGTTCGGCGTGCTGACGGTCTTGCCGTCCCAGCTCGCGGGATCGAGCGAGAGCGCCGGCTGCCGGCCACCGGAGGCGAAGCGGTTCTGTCCCACGACCAGGACCCGGTCGCAGCCGCCGATCGAGACCACGGGGCGATCGCCACAGCCCTCCGCGAAGGCGAAGTCGTTGTCGCGCAGGATCAGCGTGCCGTTGCGGCCCGACTTGCCCTCCTCCCAGGCGGTGAAGGCGCCCGTGCCGTAGGGCTGGGCCGGCATGGTCAGCGGCAGGCGCTCGATGCGGAAGCCGGCGCGGTAGACGTTGCGCTCGAACAGGAGGATCCCGGTCATGCGCCCGCAGACCGAGAAGGCCGAGCCGCCCTTGAAGCCGTCGGCGCGCGCGATGCACGCATCCTCGACATGACAGTCGCGCACGGTCACGTCGCCGATCCCGACCGGCCCGTTCTGGGGACGCGCGGTGAGCTGCAGGAAGGTGCGCCCGAGGTCACGCGCGTGCACGTTCTCGATCACGATCGGGCCCTGGGAGTTCTGCAGGTAGAAGGCGTGCTCCTCGCTGATGTTCTCGATGCGCGCCGGCTCGTCCACGCCGGCGAAGCGGAAGTCGGCGAGGTTCTGGCCCCAAACGCCCCACTTCGAGCGCGGCCCCTCGCCGGTGGTGTGGTCGTAGCGCCCGAGGATGTGCACGTCCTCGAAGTGGAAGCCCTGGTGCACGCGCCCGTCGCCGCGCTGGTAGAAGATCACGCCCGCGCGCCGGCCGGGCACGATCGTCAGGTTCTTGAAGGTGATCCAGGCGCAGGGCATCTTCTGGTCGATCGCGATCGCGTCGCCCTCGCCGCCCAGGATGCGCACGCCCGGTGCGGTGCCCTGCACGACGATCGGGAAGCCCGGCTGGCCGCCCTCGGTCTTCGCGTTGGCCGGCGAGCTCGTCAGGAAGCCGATCGTGAAGGCCGGGTAGTCGCCCGGCTGCAGCCACACGGTCGAGCCGGGGGTGGCCTCCGACAGCGCCTGAGCGATCGGGTTCTGGACGGTCTCGGGCCCCTTGCCGCGCTGCTGGACGGTCGTCGGCGTGCACACGATCGCGGGCGGCGCGACGGGCTCCGCGCGGCCGGAGACACCCACGGCAGACGATCCGAGCAGGGCGAGGAGCGCGGGAAGCAGCACTTTGGCCTTCCTACGGCATTCTCTCGGCGCAGGACAGGGCCGAGCTGGAACAACCTGGGGCGCGGCGGGCTCCGCTCGATCCTGGAGCTTCACGCACGCTCTCCGGCCCACGGATGCAAGCGGCGCCGCCGGGGCCGATATGATCTTCGCCCCTTTCCTCCGGCCGTGCCTGCCGGACGCCCGCCGTGGATCCCGCCCTCCTCGCCAGCCTGGCCGCGCTCGTCGTCGGGCCGCTCGTGTTCGAGCGCGCGCGGCGCGCCTGGGCCCTGGCGGGCATCGACGCCTTCGCGCTGGTGGCGGTGGGCGGGCTCGTGGCGGCGCACATCCTGCCGCAGTGCTTCGCGGTGGCCGGCTGGAAGGCGGCCCCGGTGCTGGCGCTCGGTCTCTTCGGTCCGGGGCTCCTGTGCGGCACGCGCCTGCTCTCGGGCAAGACCGGGAGCCGCGTCACGCTGCCGCTGGCGCTGCTCGGGATCGCGCTGCACGCGCTGTTCGACGGCGTGGCCCTGGCGGCCGGCGCGAACCAGGCCCTGGCCTGGGCGGTGGTGCTGCACCGCGTCTCGGACGGCCTGGGGATCTGGTGGCTGGCGCGGCCGGCCTACGGGAAGCGCGTGGCGGCGCTCCTGCTCGCGACGCTCGCGCTCTTCAGCCTGGTCGGGTACGCGCTCGAGCAGCCGATCGCCTCCGGGACCTCGCACGAGTGGTTCGCCCTGCTGCAGGCGCTGATCGGCGGGTCGCTCTTGCACGTGATCCTGCGCCACCCGCCCAGCGTGCCGCGCGGCGCGGCCGCGTCGCCGGGGACGTCGCTGGCCTCCGGGGTCGGTGGCCTGCTCGGTCTCGCGCTCGTGCTCGGGCTCGAGGCCTTCCGGCCGCACACCGACGGGCACGGCGAATCGCTGTTCCTCGAGCTCGCCCTGACGAGCGCCCCGGCCCTGCTGGGCGCCTACCTGGCCGTGGCGCTGCTGCACGCCTTCGACCTCGACCTGCGCGCGCTGCTCGGCAAGGGTGGCGCGCTGTCCCAGGCGCTGCGCGGGACCCTGGTCGGGCTGCCGATGCCGATCTGCTCCTGCGGGGTCGTGCCGCTGTACCGGAGCCTGGTCCTGCAGGGCGTGCCGAGCACGGCCTCGCTGGCGTTCCTCGTGTCCGCGCCGGAGCTGTCGGTCACGGCGGTCTTCCTGTCGGTGAGCCTGCTCGGCGGCGAGATCACGCTCGTGCGCGCGCTGGCGGCGGCGCTGCTGGCGCTGCTCGTCGGCCTCCTCGTCGGGCGACGCACGCCGCCCCCGCTGGGCGCGCAGCACGCGCCGGTCGCGCTGACGCGCGCGCCCCTCGGCCAGCGGCTCGCCACCGGGCTGCGCTACGGCCTGGGCGACATGGTCGACGCCACGGCGCCCTGGATCCTGGCCGGGCTCGGGCTCGCGGCGCTGCTCGAGCCGTTCCTGTCGGCCGAGGGGCTCGTGGGCGTGCCGCGCGCGCTCGAGGTGCCGCTCTTCGCGCTGATCGGGATGCCGCTGTACGTGTGCGCGAGCGGCTCGACCCCGCTGGCGGCGCTCCTGATCTGGAAGGGCATCTCGCCCGGCGCGGCGATCGCGTTCCTGCTGACGGGTCCGGCCACGAACCTGACGACCTTCGGGCTGATCTCGCAGCTCCACTCGCGCGCCACGGCGATCCGCTTCGCGCTGACGACGGCCCTGGCGGCGACGGCCCTGGGCTGGGGCGCGAACGCGCTGCTCCGCGGTGGCGAGGCCATCCTGCCAGAGCACCTGCACGAGCACGGCGCGAGCGGGCTCGAGCTCGCCTGCGCCATCGGCCTGCTGGCGCTGGTGGTCGTCTCGATCCTGCGCCAGGGCACGCGCCGCTTCGTCGGCCAGGTGACCTCGCCCCACGGCGTCGAGGTGCACGATCACGACCACGGCCACGACGGGCACGACCACGACGGGCACGGCCACGACGCCGCGGAGCACGCATCGGCCCACGGGTGCTGCGGCGAGCCGGCCCGGACCTGACGACCGCGGCCCTGGCTCGCATGCGGCGCGCGCCGGGCGGGCGCCGGGGCCGATCCTGAGCGCTCATGCGGACGGCCCTGGGCCGCCCGCGCGATCGCTCAGTCCTGGGGCAGCGTCCAGTCGTTGCCGACGAGCTCGTGCCCGCAGTCGACGCCGTGCTTGTGCTGCGCGATGAAGTACCACTGCGTGCCGAACACGTAGTGGCCGCAGTACTTGGTGTGGTAGTGGCCCGGCTTGATCAGCACGGCCGCGCCTTCGGGGATGGGCGGCTGGCTCTTGCAGGCGGAGGAGGCGAGGCCGAGGGCGAGGAGGGCGACGAGGGTGCGCATGGGGGATCGGGGATGGGGATCGACGGACCTCCGGGGGAGGCGGAAAGCCCTATCGGCCCGATCCGTGGATCCCTGAAGGGCGCCGCGAGCGGCGGGCGGGCCTGGGCCCGCCCGCGGGCTCGCGGCGGTCTGCCGACGGCCCGATCCAGGCCGATCTGGCGATCGGCCTACTGCTTGAGCTCCTCGATCAGGACCGCCAGGTCCTCGCCGTGGGTCTTCACGTCGACCTTGTCGAGCACCTTGCGCAGGACCCCCTGGTCGTCGAGCACGAAGGTCACGCGCTGGGCGTACTTCGCGCCGGGGTCCAGGACCCCGTACTTGGCCGCCACGCTGCCGTCCGGGTCGGACAGCATCGCGTAGGGCGCCTTCTGGGCCTCGGCGAACTTCGCGAGCTCCGCCACCGAGTCCAGGCTGGCGGTGTAGATGTCGACCCCGATCGTCCCGAGCGTTTCCGCTGCGTCCCGCAGCGAACAGACCTCGAGGGTTCAACCCGGGGTGGCGGCCTTGGGGAAGAAGGCCAGCACGCTCCAGTTCGCGCGCTTGCCGCCGAGCTCGACGATGTTGCCGTGGTGGTCGTTCAGGCGCAGGGTCGGGGCGGGCTTGCCGACCTCGGGCTTCTTCGGCGCGCCGGCCTGCAGGCCGAGGGTGCCCGCGCCGAGCAGCGCGAGCAGGGGAGCGAGGAGGAGGAGCTTCATGAGGCACGACGGTACGCGCCCCGCGCGCGCCCGTCTACGCCGCCAGCACGTACTCGCGCCGGGTGAAGCGCCAGGAAGCCAGCACGAGCGCCGCGCCCAGGATCAGCGCCAGGCGCACGAGCGCGGCGCCGGGCTGCATCGGCTCGGTCTGGAACAGCTCCTGCGAGAGCTCGCCGAACAGGTCCGGGTGCGGCTCGAGCAGGAAGCTGCGCAGGTAGTACACGACCGTGCCCTTCTGGTTCGAGCCCGGCAGGTTCCCGAGGAAACCCTCGTAGACGAAGGTGTAGCCGAGACCGATCAGCATCGGACGCTTGACGAGCGCACCCAGGGCGGCGAACAGGCCCGAGTACACGACACCGCCCAGCATCGCGGTCACGAGGATGCGCGCCAGGAAGCCGGCGGGCCACGGCTCGGTGCCCTCGGCCGGCTCGGCGCCGCGCAGGAGCTGGACCACGGTGAGGGCCGACAGGCACAGGAGCACGGCGATCGGCAGCGCGGCCGCGAGCCAGCGTCCGACCAGGATCGCGGCGCGCGGCATCGGGCGCGTGAAGAGATACGTGATCGTGCGGTCCTCGATCTCCTCGGCCACCACGGCCGAGGCCATCACCAGCGACACGAGCGGCACGATCGTCTGGATCAGGATGAGCTGCACGAAGGTGCCGAGCACCTCGGGCGGCAGCTCCTCGTCGTGGAAGCGCAGGGCCAGGCGCACGATCCCGGCCAGGACCACCGGCAGGCCCGTCAGGCCGATCGCCACCAGCGCGCGGCGCGTGCGGAAGATGCGCCACAGGTGGGCCTGGAACAGGATCCACGCGGCTCGGGCGAGCTCGTTCATGCGCTCAGCCTGCTCATGCGATCAAGCGTGCTCATGCGATCAGCCTGCTCATGCGATCAGCCTGCTCATGCGATCAAGTAATCGAACACGGCCTCGAGGCTCGCGTCGGCGCTCTGCAGGGCCGTGATGCCGAAGCGCTCGCCCGCCGCGATCCCGTTCAGGCGCTGGAAGAAGGGCCCGACGGCACGCGTCTCGACCGAGAGCCGGTCGTCGGCCTCGCCCGTGCGCCCGACCTTGACCGAGACGACCTCCTCGAGCCCGATCAGGGCCCGCGCCAGCTCGCGCGCGCGGCGCGCGCCGATCTCGACGCGGCGCGGGTGCTTGGAGAGCAGCGCACGCACCTCCGGGAGGCGCCCCTTGGCGAGCAGGCGCCCGCGGTGGATCAGCAGGATCTCGGCCGTCAGGTGCTCGACCTCGTACAGGATGTGGCTCGAGAAGAGCACGTGCGTGCCGTTCTGGCCCTGCGTGCGCAGCAGGTCGAGGATCTCGCGCCGGCCGAGCGGGTCGAGCCCGGTCATCGGCTCGTCGAGCACCAGGAACTGCGGGTCGTGGGCGATCGACTGGGCGATGCGCACGCGCTGGCGCATGCCCTTCGAGTAGGTGCGCACGCGGTGGTGCATGCGCGCGGTCAGGCTCAGGCGCTCGAGGGCGCGCTCGGCGCGCTCCTTCGACTCGCGCGGCGAGAATCCACCGAGCCGCAGGAGCAGGCGCACGATCTCGTAGCCGGTCAGGTCCTCGTACAGCGCGTCCTGCTGCGGGCAGAAGCCGAGCTGCCGGTAGAGCTCGCGGTTTCCGAAGGGCGTCTCGCCCAGGACCTTGATCCAGCCGCGCGAGGGCTGGATCTCGCCCACGATCAGGCGCAGCAGGGTCGACTTGCCGGCGCCGTTCGGGCCGACCAGGCCCACGATGCCGCCCGGCAGCTCGGTGGTGAGCTCGTTCAGCCCGACGACCTGGCCGTAGTAGCGCCCGAGCTCGTGGCACTGGAGCACGCTGGCGCTCGTCACGCCACCACCTCCAGGCGCCGCACGCGCCACCAGATCACGGCCCAGCAGCCGGCCGTGAGGGCCGTGATGAAGCCCCAGGCGTTGGCCGCGGTGACGCCCTCGATCTCGGTCGGACGCCCGAAGATCGCCTGGGCCAGGGCGTCGAGGTCGATCAAGAGCGCCAGCGAGAAGAGGCGCCGGTCGACGAACTGCCCGAGGATGCCGGCGAAGGGCACCGAGAGCATCACGAAGCCGAAGATCCCGAGCAGCGCGAAGCTCTTGCGCGAGGCCAGGCTCGAGGCCGCCAGCGCGAGCGAGCTGACGACCACGGTCCACACCAGGCTGAAGCCAATCGCGCGCAGGAAGACGTCCCACTCCTTGGTCACGAAGGACCACTCGGGCGAGAACACCGTGGCCGCGAAGCAGGTTGCGATGAGGGGCACGAACACCGCCATCAGCGCGAACGAGGCCGCCACCAGGAACTTGCCGAGGACGTAGTCGAGGCGCGTGATCGGGCGCGCGAAGTAGAGCTGGTGCGCGCCGGCCTTGCGGTCCTCGCACAGGAGGCCGCTCGCGAACCAGCTCACGGCGAGGAGCGCGAAGCCGCCCATGAACTTGGCGAAGTTGAGGATCAGGCTCACCACGCCGATCAGGTTCTCGGCCTGGGCCTGGTAGACCAGCATCCCGAGCTGCTCCTGCGGGCTCATCGAGTCGCGCTCGGCCTTCACCGCGGCCTCGCCCATGAACTTGAACCAAACGACGAAGCACATGATGGCCGTGGCCACCAGCGCCGGCAGGTACAGGATGAAGAGCGACTTCCTCTGCTTGAGCGCCGTGCGCAGCCCCGTCGTGAACAGCGGCCAGGCCCGGAAGCCATGCGCGCGCAGCTTGCCCTGGAAGGGCCGGTAGACCTCGAGATGGGTCTCGGCCCTCACGGCGCGGCCTCCGCCTTCGCCAGGGTCTCGAGGAAGACGTCCTCCAGGCTCTCGCGCTCGAGCGTGATCTCGGTCAGCACCACGCCCGCGCCCGCCGCCAGCGCGAACAGCCGGTCGCCGTCCGGATCCGGCACCTTGACGCGCAGGCGCGCGGGTCCG
>DASVAP010000102.1:0-16152 GCA_036376275.1 Planctomycetota bacterium
GCCCTCCGCGTCATCCCTCCGCGCCTCCGCGTTTCGCCGAGAGAGGAGAACCGCGGAGGCGCGGAGGGGAAGACGCGGAGAGCGCGGAGAAGAGGGAGAGAAGAGCCAGGCTGGAGCCTGGCGGTCCCAGGGGGAATCCCAGCTTTCCTGAACCGTCGCGGGCCTCCTGGCGCCAAGTAGCGGCATGACCGGCGAGCTCGAGCGCGCCTTCCTGGAGTTCCGCGAGCGCGGGGACGCGCGTGCGATGGCGCGGGTGTTCGATGGCACGGCGCAGGAGCTCCTGCTCGTGGCGGCGAACCTGGCGCGGCGCGGCGGGGAGGCCGAGGAGCTCGTGCAGGAGACGTACCTCGAGGCGCTGCGCCGCCCACAGGGCTGGGACGCGGCGCGGCCCCTGCTCCCCTGGCTGCTCGGGATCCTGGTGCAGAAGCAGCGCGCGGCGCGGCGCCAGCGCGCGGAGCAGCACGCGCGCGAGCGCGACCTGGAGGCGGCGGAAGAACATGTGGCCCGTTCCAGCCCGCTGGGCGCCGCCGAGGACGCCGATCTGGCCCTGCACCTCGACTCCGCTCTGCGGGCCCTGCCCGAGGCCTACCGCGCCTGCCTGACGCTGCGGCTCGTGCACGGTCTCGAGCCGGTGCAGATCGCGCACGCGCTCGGTCGGCCGCTCGAGACGGTGCGCACGCAGCTACGGCGCGGCAAGGAGCTCCTGCGCGCGGCCCTGCCGCGCAGCCTGGCAGGCCTGATCGCGCTCGACGTGGAGGGGACGAGCGCGCTGCGTCGGCAGGTGCTGGAGGAAGCGGGCAGGATCGCCGCGGGCTCGACGCTCGCGGTCACCGGAGGAGCGCTGGTCGTGATGAAGAAGCTCGGAGCTGCGGTGCTGGTGCTGGTCGGGGCCGGTTTCCTCTGGTGGCAGCGGAGCGCACAGGGCGGCGGCGCAGGAACGGACGCCCCTGCCCCGCTCCCGCTGGCGGAGCTGGCGAGCCCCGCCGCCGAGCTCTCCCGTGCTCCGACCCCGCGCGAGCCGAGCGCGCGCGAGGCGGTCGCGTCAACGCCGCCGAGCGCGGCCCTCGCGGGCGGCGGCGCCGAGCTCCTGTGCCGCGTGCGCTGGGACTCCGACGGGACGCCCGCGGCCGGCGTGGCGCTCGAGCTCCGGCACGCGGCCTTCGGCCCGGTCACGCCGCTGCCGCGGGCCACGAGCGATGCCGAAGGCCTCGCGCGCTTCCCCGCTCTCCCGGCCGGCGACGTCCTGGTCCAGGCCGATCGCGGCGGGGATGCCGAGGCGACGCTCGTGGCCGGGGCCAACGAGCTCGAGCTGCGCATCCCGCGCGGGCTCGAGGTCGCGGGCGTCGTGCTCGACTCGCGCGATCTGCCCGTGGCCGGAGCGGAGCTGTGGATCTCGGGCCATCCCTTCGACGAGGGCTGTGGGCAGTGGGTCGCGGGCACCGGCGCCGATGGGCGCTTCCTCCTGCGCGACGTGGGCACGGGACGCGCCCTGACTGCACGCGCGCCGGGACGCCCGCCCGAGCCGGGGATCCGGATCGAGGGACAGCCGGGCGAGCGCATCGAGGTGACGCTGCGCGTCGGCGGCGCGGGCTCGAGCGTGGCCGGGGTCGTGCGCGACTCGCAGGGCGCGCCGGTCGCCGGGGCGCAGGTCTTCCTGGGCTACCGGCTGGATGGCCGGTACTCGAGCAGCGCGGGCGTGAGCCAGCTCTTCGGTCCCCCGCCCGAGGGCGCGACGACGGACGCGAGCGGCCGCTTCGAGGCGCACGCCGTCACGACCCGTCACCCGCTGCCCGTGTGGGCCTGCGCCGAGGGCTTCGCGGTGTGGCACGGGGAAGTCCCCGTGCACGAGTCCGGGACCTGGGTCGAGATCGAGCTGGTGCCCGCCGTCCGGGTCCACGGCGTCGTGCGCGACGACTCCGACCGCCCGATCGCAGGCGTCGAGGTCCTGGCGCTGCCGGCCGGGGTGGATCCGCGCTCGGCCCTCGACTACGGGCCGGGATGGTCCGAGGCCCAGAGCTGGAGCGCGACCGACGGGTCGTTCCGGCTCGAGCGCGTTCCCCCGGGACCGACGGTGCTCCTCGCGCGCGGCCAGGACGGCGAGGCGCGCGCCGAGGTCGAGCTCGTCGCCGGCGAGGCGCGGCGCTGGGACGCACGCCTCGAGAGCGGCGGCGAGATCGCGGGAATGGTCGTGGACGAGGCCGGCACGCCGCTCGCGGGCCTGGAGGTCTTCGCGAGCGCCGGTGACGAGGGCGAGGCGCGCTCGAACCTGCGCGCGGAGACCGACGCCGCGGGCGAGTTCCGCCTGGGCGGGGCCGTGCGCGAGCGCTACCTGCTGCGCGTGCGCGAGCCGAAGGCGCTGCTCGACGCGCCGCTCTATCACGACGGGGTCGCACCCGGCACGGAGGCGCTGGAGCTGGTGTTCCCGGAGCGCAACCGCGCCAGCGCGCGCTTCGAGGGGCGGCTGCTGGATGCCGAGGGGGCGCCGTTCCCGCTCGAGCGGCTCGAGCTGCGCCGGATCGAGCCCGACAGCACCCTGCGCACGGGCTCGCACCGCCCGCGCACGACGGACGGGCGCTTCACGACGGAGCTCGTGCCAGCGGGGCGCTACGTGCTCGCGACCTCGAGCCCCGCGGCCGGCCGCTGGACGATCGGCACCTTCGAGCTCGCCGCCGGAGAGGTGCGCGACATCGGCACGCATGCCTGCCCGGCGCCGGGCCGCATCGCCTGCGAGGTGCTGGACGTGGACGGCGCACCGCTCCTGGAGGGCGAGGTCTGGGCGCTGGGGGACGACAGCGAGATGGGGTACTCGGCGCGCATCGTGGACGGCCGAGGCACGACTGGCCCGGTGCCGCCCGGCGTCTACTGGATCGGCTTCGAGGGCTACGAGCAGCCGCTCGTGCGCAACCGCGTCGAGGTCCGGGCCGGCGAGGTCGCGCACACCGTCCTGCGCCTGCCGCGCGCACTCCCGCGCTGGATCCAGACCCCGGCCGCGCCGGGGCGGAGCTTCCTGCGCTTCGTCTGGGAGTGGCGCCGCGAGGGCGAGCTCGTGAACCGCCACGGCTCCGTGATCGGGCCCGGACCGCAGCGACCGCTGGAGATGTGGCTCGTCCCCGGGCGCTACGAGGTCGTGTTCACGCTCGAGGATGGCCGCAGCACGACCACGAGCTTCGAGGTGAGCCCTGCCACGACCGGACCCGAGTCGGCCGTGATCCTGCGCTCGCCGCTCGATCCGTGAGCGTGCGCCCTGAGGCGCCGGACGCGCCTCAGCTCGCGCGCCTCGTCCCCAGCGCCAGCACCAGCATCCCGGGCGCCCAGGCGGCGGCCCAGGCGGCGAGCTGGAGCGCGTAGTTGCGCCCCTCCGCGGGCGTCGGGCCCCACAGGAGGTCGAGCACGAGATAGAACGCGATCCCGCTGCCCACGGCCGCGGCCGTGCCGCGCGCGGCGATCGCGGGCCAGGAGCGCGGGGTCGGGGCGAGCCAGCGGCCCTCGAGCAGCGCCATGACGAGCCAGGTGACGACCCACGCGGCGGGGATGGCGACCGGGTCGACGCGCGGGCCGAGGGCCAGGACCAGGGCGTAGTAGGCGAGCGCGCCGGCGGTGCCGGCAAGGGTGCCGATCGGGAGACCGCGCAGGAGGCGGCCCGAGGCGGCGCCGAGCGCTCCGCCGACGGCAGTCAGCAGGGCGGCGCCGTGGATCACGCCGGCGGCGATGCCGCGGCAGGCCTCGAAGGTGGCCCAGACCCAGTCGCCGAGCGTCGCGGTCGCGGCGACGACCAGGATCCCGAGGAGGATCTTCGGCATGCGGGGGGTCGAGGCGGGGCCCGTTGCTGGTTCGGCAGCGCTCGGAGCGCGCGTCGGAAGCGCAGCGAGGGCCGCCACGCGGGTGGCGACCCTCGCTCGAGCGGCGCGCGGACCTCCCCTACTGGCCCTTGCGCGGGGCCAGGTCCGAGAGCCGGCCGGAGCCGAGCAGGTCGATCGCCTGCGTGGCGAGCGTGACGAGCTGCGCCGCCTCGCTCGGGTCGATCAGGCGGCCGCTGAGCACGCTCACCTTGCCGGCGAAGGCCAGCAGGCTCTGCACGGCGCGGGCGCGCTGGCCGTCCTGGATGCGGGCCAGGGCCTGGTCGAGCAGGCCGACGAGGCTGCGCTCGACGTCGCGCGGGAGCGCGAGGCCGAGCACGTCCGGCACGAGGGCCAGGCCCACCACGTTCGGCGCGTCGGCCGGGAAGACCGTGTTCACGGCGCAGGCGTAGGTGAACGTCAGCGGGTTCGCGGGGTCGAACGGGTTGGCGAGCTCGCCGGCGCCGGTCCAGTCCATCCCCACCATGCCGCCCGCCTCCGGATCGAGGGCCACGAGGCCGGTCGAGCTGCTCGGCAGGAACACGGGCGAGGTCAGGCCGAAGGCGCTGAGGTCGCCGGTGAAGCTCACGGCGTAGAACTCGCTCGTCGTGAAGATGCGGCTCTGCGCGTCGAAGGTGCCGGCCGACGAGCCGGGCACGATCTCGACCGTGATGTCGCCGGTGCTGAACCCGCCCGGCAGGATCAGGGGCTGGACGTGCTGCAGGTAGCTCTCGAAGTGCGCCGTGCCCTGGAACGGGTCGAGGCGCAGCTCGTAGGTCGTGCTGGTGATGTGGCTCGAGGTGGTGAGCCCGAGGCCGCCGAAGCTCAGCGTGAAGGCGCCCGGGGCCGCCGGGTCCTCGGTGGTCACGACGGAGAGCGGCTGGGCCGTCTGCAGCTGGGCCGATGCGGCCGCCGCGAGCCCGAGGAGGGCCACGCTGGCCGACACCATCGAACGCTTCGTTCCAATCGCCTTCATGATCATGAGCCTCGTCGCGGTCTGGTCTGGGGATGGGTTCCGGGCCGGAGCAGCCGGCCGGCTCGCACGGAGCGAGGGCGGGGACGCTACCCGATGCTTCCGGAGCACTCCAAGCAGTTCGACCGATCGGACGTGCTTCGGCCTCGTAAGCGCGTCCGGCGCCCGCGCAAAGGGTGCCCGATCAGAGCCCCTCGATGACCTTGCGGTACTCCGCCAGCGTCCCCAGCCCCGCCTCCGCACGCCACTCGTCGACGCGCGCCGGGTCCTCGAGCGTGTAGGGCTCGAGCTTCCCGTCCACCTGCCGGAACTGCGTGCCGTAACGCTGCGGCCGGCCACGGTGCATGGCCACGCGGTCGTGCAGGTAGGCGAGGTGCTTCTTCTCGGCCTGGCCGCGCGCGACGGCGGCCTCGAGCAGCGCCAGGCAGTGCTCCTGGAAGGCCACGTCCTGGTCGGCGTGCTGGACGAGCAGCCAGGCGTTGCCGCTGGCCTCGGGGCCGACGGCCGCGAGCGTCGGCCAGCCGTGGCGCGCGACGAGGGTCTTCATCCAGGCGGTGTTGTCGGCGTCGATCGCCTCGAGCCGGTGCGCGAGCTCCATGTCGATCGTGCCGCCGCTCATCAGCGCGCGGCGCGCCTCCTGGTCGACCTCGACGCGGCGCGCCAGCTCGGCGCGCTGCTGCGGCCAGTCCGCGGGCCCGCGCGGGGCCGCGCAGGCCGGTGCCAGCAGCGCGAGGAGCGCGCCGGCGAGCGCGCGCACGGCGCTCACTTCGCGCCGAGCTCCTTCCAGGAGCGGCCCGGCTCGGGCGTGCGCGCGGTGTCCAGGCCGCAGGCGATCCAGCCGGGCTCGACCACGTTGCCGGACATGTCGGTGGCGCTGTGCATGCCGCCGGACATGTTGACCAGGTCGCGGTAGCCCTCGCGCTCGAGCAGCTCGCAGGCGCGCGCCGAGCGGCCGCCGGACTTGCAGCCGAAGACGATCTTCGTGGCCGGCGCGAAGTGGCGCTTGACCGCGGCGACGAACTCGGGGTTGGGCAGCATGCCCTGGTTCGTCATGAACAGGATCGGGATGTTGTAGGAGCCCGGCACGTGGCTCTGCTCGAACTCCTGCACGGTGCGCACGTCGACGTAGACGTAGCCGGAGTCGGACAGGAGCTGCTGGACGGCGTTGGGGTCTTGGGTCTGATACGGCATGGCTGGGCGGATTGTACGGACCGGCGCCCGGGGACCGCACGACCACGAAAGGCGCGAAGGAGCGCCCGACGGTGGATCGGACCGCGCTCGCCCCAGGCTCTCCCGCGCCGAGGATTCCCCGCCCTCGCGCTGGCCCGCGCATGCATCGCGCCGACGGCCTGTGCCGGCAGCAGGATGCACTCTCTGCTGCCGGCGGCAGGCTGGTTCGCGTTACCGCCTGTGGAGCTTCTCCAGACCGGCCATTGCCTTCTCCGCCTCCCTCGCCCTTCGGCGCAGATCCACGAGGGCGCGCGCGCCGCCCTCCCGCGCTGGGGCGGCGATCAGCTCGGGGAGCGCGTGCAGCCCACCACGGGCCTCGATGGCCTCGACCACGCCCTTGCCGGGGGTCGTGAGGTCGTGCAGCGCGACGAGGGAAGCAGCGACCAGCGAGCGCTGGAACTCGCCAGCGGCCGAGGCCTCCAGGCAACCCGCCAGCTCGTCACCGGGCGTACCGCTCAGGTGGCGTCGCGCGTCGCCTCCAAAGGCAAGGTCGGTCAGGTCGTCAAGGGCCTCGGAGACCTCGGCCGGGGTCGAGCCCACGGACATCAGAGCCGTGGCCGCTCCGCCGAGGTCCTGGAGGGCACGGAAGTCCTTGCGGCGCGCCGGGTTCGCCCAGCCCTGGAGGTCCTCCACCAGACGACTCCCTCCGGCGAGCTGCAGGAGCCAGCCGAAGATCGAGCACTTGCGGACCTTCGCCGGCATCAGCCAGCTGGCGAGGTTCGTCCAGTAGCGACGGATCAGGAGCAGCTCCTGCGTGTCCCTGAGCTGACCCGGGTTGGCGGGATCGGGCTCCTGCAGCCCGCTTCGTGCCGACCCCGTGCCGTCGATGTTGATGTTCACGAAGTGGTGCCAGGTCGAGTCCACGGCCGCCCTTCCGACTCCGGCCCGGTGACCGTCGTAAGCTCCCACGACCCCGAAGGCGCGTGGGTCGGGGATCGCGCTCTTGCCTGGGAAGGCCCCGCCATAGGTCACTCCGAAGGCGATGACCTCCGGAGCCAGTCGCGCCGGCGAACCTGCCTCCCTCGGCCACTCTTCGACGGGAGTTCCTCCGAGATCGAAGGTGCCTTCGAGGTTCGCCGGAACGACACATTCCCCCTCGTGCGGATGGTCCGGCAGGAACTCGATCGGCTGGTAGAGCGCACTCGTTCCAGGGACCGGAGGTGCTTGCAGGAGTGCGTGGGGCGCCGAGACCGCCGGGCTCGCGCTGCTCGCGTAGTAGCGCGGGAACGTCCGCTGCGGCACGGCATCGGACTGGTCCTCGAACTCGAACACGCCGTTCTGGCCGGGAGCGTTGGTCGTGATGCGCTTGGAGCTCCCGACCGGAGGCGCCGGTGGGAAGTACCAGTGCCGCATACCGCGCACGCGCGGCAGGTTGCCGCTCAGCGCCGCGCCGAGGTCCTCGTGGTCGCCGGTCGCGAAGAGCCCGCCACCCGCCTGCATGAACCTGGCCAGGACGTCGACCTCGGCCTTGGGCAGATTCCCCATCTGCCCCGGAACGCCAGCCGAGGCGGTTCCGATCCCGAACAAGAAGACGACGTCGTACTTCGCGGTCGTCACCGTGCTGTCGAACGTGAAGTTCTGGAGATCCGCATCCGGATCGGTCCCGCGACTCGCGGTGATCACGCTGGGGAGCATGCCGTGGATGGACGTGGTCTTGACCGTGTTGACGAACTGACTGAGGCCGAAGCCGCTGGCGGCTCCGAAGCGGAGTCCGTCCGTGACCACGAGGATGCGGGGCGTGCACTCGCGCAGGAAACGGATCACGACGGGGTCGAACGGCCTGGGCCAGAGGATCGGGCGGACGTCGATCGGTCGGGGAAGAGGGAAGGGCGCGATGCCGTGGTCGGGAACGGGCTGGGTCATGACGAGATGGCTCCTCCTTGGGCAGCTCGGTCGAGATGAAGAACGACGCGGCGCCCACGGCCCGCCAGTCTCCTCTTGGTTCCCGAGTCGGACTGGAGAGTGAATGACCTGGCGAGCCCCGTGGCGGTCGAGCGACGGTGGTAGGCCGATCTGCGCTCGGCCTATACTCCCCCGCGATGCGGCTCCACGCGCTCGCCCTCGGCTGGGCCCCGCTCGCGGCCCTGGCCGGGTGCGGGGGCGGCCCGACGCACTCGGTGCTGCTCGTGACGCTCGACACCGTGCGCGCCGACGCGCTCGGGGCCTACGGGCGCGCGCCGTCGGTCACGCCGCACCTCGACCGGCTGGCGCAGGAGGGCGTGGTCTTCGACGCCGCCTACGCGGTGGCGCCGCTGACGCTGCCGAGTCACGCCTCGATGCTCACCGGGCTCTTCCCGCCGCGCCACGGGGTGCGCGACAACGGCCTGGCGGCCCTGCCGCAGGCGGCCACGACGCTGGCGGAGCGCGCGCAGGCGGCCGGCTTCCAGACGGCGGCGTTCCTGGGCTCGGCGGTGCTCGACCAGGGCTTCGGGCTGGAGCAGGGCTTCGAGGTCTACGAGCCGCCCCGGCGGCGCTTCTACGGCGGGCCGAGCATGGGCTACGCCGAGCGTCCGGCGCACGAGGTCGTGGCGCGCGCGCTCGACTGGCTGCGCGGGCGCGACCGGGCGCGGCCCTTCCTCCTGTGGGTCCACCTGTGGGACGCGCACGCGCCCTACACGCCGACGCCCGAGCTGCTGGCGCGCGCCGGCGGCGACCCCTACCTGGGCGAGGTGGCGGCCGTCGACCTCGCGCTCGGGCGCCTGCTGGGCGCGCTGCGCGCGGAGGGGCTCGAGGACGACACGCTGGTGATCGCCGTGGCTGACCACGGCGAGGCCTTCGGCGAGCACGGCGAGGTCTCCCACGGCCCCTACGTGTGGAACACGACCCTGCGCGTGCCGCTGATCCTGCGCCTGCCGGGCGGGAAGCGCGCCGGGACGCGCGTCGGCGCGGTGGCCAGCGTGGCCGACGTGCACCCGACGGCGCTGGCGGCGATGGGGCTCACGCCCGAGCCGGACGGGCGTATCGACGGGCACAGCGTGTACCGGAAGTCCCCTCCCGCCGAGCGCGGCGCCTACTTCGAGTCCTACTACGGGCACCTGAACTTCGGCTGGCACCCCCTCAGCGGCTGGATCGACGGCACGGGCAAGCTCGTGCACGCTCCGACCGAGCTGTACTTCGAGACGGGCGACCGCGACGAGGCCGGGAACCTGGCGCCCGTGCGCGGCCCGCGCCTGGCCGAGCTGCACGCCGCGATCGCGGCGGCGGCCGGGCGGCCGGCGCTCGCGCGCGACGCCGAGGGGCTCGATCCGGAGCTCAGGCGCTCGCTGCAGGCCATCGGCTACGCGGCCTTCGCCGACGAGCACGTGCGCGTGCCGGGGCCGCTGGAGAAGCTGCCCCTTCCGGATCCGCACGAGCGCGTGGGCGAGCTGGCGCGCTTCCAGCGCGCCGAGGGCCTGTTCGCGGCGCAGCGCTACGGCGAGGCCGAGCGCGAGCTGCGCGCGCTGGTGGACGAGAACCCCGCCAACCCCTTCGCCTGGGACCGCCTCGCGCTGTGCCTGATGCGCCAGGACCGCCACAAGGAGGCCCTGGCGGCGCTCGAGCGCGTGCTGGCGCTCGCCGCGGGCAACGCGGACACCTGGAACTACGTCGGCGCGTGCCAGATCGTGGCCGGCGCCGAGGACAAGGCCCTGGCGGCCTTCACGCACGCGCTGGAGCTCGACCCGAACCACGTGCACGCGCTCAAGGGCATCGTGCACGTGCTGGAGGCGGCCGGGCTCGGCGAGCGCGCCGCGCCCTTCCAGGCGCGCTTCGAGGCGGTGCAGGCGCGGCCGTGAGGCGCGGGACGCTCATCGGCCTCGCGGCGGCGCTCCTCGGCTGCGGCGGGGCGCGCGAGGGGGCGCCGCCGCGCTCGGTGCTGCTCGTGACGCTCGACACGACGCGCCCCGACGCGCTCTCTTGCTACGGCGGGCCGCCGGGCAACACGCCCGTGCTCGCTTCACTCGCGGCCGAGGCGCTGCTGTTCGAGAACGCCTACACGCCGGCACCGATCACGCTCAGCGCGCACGCCTCGCTCCTGACCGGGCTCTACCCGCTGCGCCACGGGCTGCGCGACAACGGCATCGCCGCGCTCGACCCGGCGGCGCACACCCTGGCCGAGGCGGCGCGCGCGGCCGGGGTGCAGACGGCGGCCTTCGTCGGCGCGGTCGTGCTCGACCGCGCGCTCGGGCTCGACCAGGGCTTCGAGCTCTACGAGGGCCCCGAGAAGCGGCGCAGCACGAGCGGGCACCCGACCGAGCGGCCCGCACGCGAGGTCATCGATTCCGCGCTGGCCTGGCTCGGCGCGCGCGACCGCACGCGCCCGTTCCTCGCCTGGGTGCACCTCTACGACCCGCACCATCCCTACGAGCCGCGCGCGATGCCGGCCGGCAAGAACGGCGAGCGCGAGCGCTACCTGGCCGAGGTGCACGAGGTCGACGCCGAGCTCGGGCGCCTGTTCGACGCGCTGCGCGCCGACGGGACCTGGAGCGAGACCTTCGTGTGCGTCACGTCCGACCACGGCGAGGCCTTCGGCGAGCACCAGGAGCTGACCCACGGCGCCTTCGCCTGGAACACGACGCTGCGCGTGCCGCTGCTCCTGCGCGCACCCGACGGCTGGCGCCGGGGCGAGCGCACGGACGAGCTCGTGAGCCTGGTCGACCTGGCGCCGACCCTGGCGCAGGTGCTGGGCGTCACGCTGCCGGGCGAGCTCGACGGGCGCTCGCTGCTGCAACCGCGCGGGAACGCGGGGCTCTACTTCGAGACCTACACCGGCTACCTCGCCTTCGGCTGGAGCCCGCTGGCCGGCTGGATCGACGCGCGCGGCAAGTACGTGCACAGCTCGCGTCCGGAGCTCTTCGACCTCGCGCGCGACCCGGGCGAGGAGCGGAACCTCCTGGCCAGCGGCGCGGCCGACGGCGAGTCCTACCGCGCCGCGATCGGAGCCCTGGCCGAGCGGCCGGCGCTGCTCGGCCTGGACGCGGCCGCCGCGCTCGACGCCGAGCTGCGCGCCGGGATCCAGGCCCTCGGCTACGCGGCCGTCGAGGCGGGCGAGGGCGCCTTCCCCCATCCGCTCGCGGAGAGCGCGCGCCCGAGCCCGCACGAGCGCGTCGGGGTGTGGCGCGAGTCGATGGTGGCGAAGGAGCGCATGAACCGCGGGCGCGTCGACGAGGCGGCCGAGATCCTGGCGCGCCTGGTCGCCACCGATCCGCAGAACCCGTTCCTGCGCAGCGAGCTGGCCACGGCCCTGATGCGGCTGAAGCGCCACGCCGAGGCGCTCGCGGCGCTGCGCCCGCTGGCCGAGGGCGACGCGGAGGGCCCGGCCGCGCACCCGCAGGTCTTCTACAAGCTCGGGGTGTGCGCCGCGAAGCTCGGGCAGCGCGAGGAGGCCCTGGCCTGGCTCGCGCGCGCGGTCGAGCTGGCGCCGGGCGAGGAGCGCTTCCGCGCCAGGCTCGAGGCGCTGCGCGCGGGCACGAGCGCGGCGGAGGACGACGAGTGAAGCGCCTGGCACTCCTCGCGCTGCTCGGGACCGCCTGCGGGCGCGGCGAGGCCCCGCGTCACTCGGTGCTGCTCGTCACGCTCGACACGACGCGCACCGACGCGCTCGGCTGCTACGGCAACCCGGAGCCGACCTCGCCCGCGCTCGACGCCCTGGCGCGCGAGGGCGTGCTCTTCGAGGCGGCCCACACCGTGATGGCGCTGACGCTGCCGGCCCACGCCTCGATGCTGACCGGGCTCTTCCCGCTGCGTCACGGGCTGCGCGACAACGGCGTGGCGGCCCTGCCGGAGTCGGCCGCGACCGTGGCGACGCGCGCGCGCGCGGCCGGGATCGACACGGCAGCCTTCGTCAGCTCGGTCGTGCTGGACGACGACTTCGGCCTGGCGCACGGCTTCGCGACCTACTCGGTGCCCGAGCGGCGCGGCGCGGCCGAGCGCGCCCACGGCGCCGAGCGCCCGGCGCGCGCCACGATCGACGCGGCCCTGGCCTGGCTCGCCGGGCGCGACGCGGCGCGGCCGTTCTTCCTGTGGGTGCACCTCTACGACCCGCACCATCCCTACGCGCCGCCGCCGGAGTTCCGCGGCTTCTCGACGCCCTACCTGGGCGAGGTGGCGGCCATGGACCACGAGCTCGGGCGCCTGTTCGAGGCCCTGAGGACCGGCGGACTCTGGGACGAGACCTTCGTGCTGGCCCTGGCGGACCACGGCGAGGCCTTCGGCGAGCACGGCGAGATCACGCACGGGACCTTCGTCTACCAGACGACGCTGCGCATCCCGCTGATCGCGCGCTGGCCGGCCGGAGCGGGCGCGCGCGCGCCCGGGACGAGAACGCCCGGGACGAGATCAGGCGAGCTCGTCAGCGCGGTCGACGTCGCCCCGACCGTGGCCGAGGCGCTCGGGCTCGCGCCACTCGACGGCCTCGACGGCGCCAGCTTCTTCGCGCGCGCGCTGCCGGCCGAGCGCGGCGTCTACTTCGAGTCCTACTACGGCTTCCTCTCCTGCGGCTGGAGCCCGCTCGCCGGCTGGATGGACGCGCGCGGCAAGTACATCCACAGCTCCGAGCCGGAGCTCTACGACTGGCGCACCGATCCGGGCGAGGCGCGCGATCTCGCGCGCGAGCGCGCGGGCGAGCTCGGACGCTACCGCGACGCGATCGGACGCCTGGCGGAGGCGCCGGCCCTGGCGGTCGAGGCCATCGGGGCCGAGGGCGGGATGCTCGAGGCCATCCAGGGCCTGGGCTACGCCGGCGCGAGCGAGGCGGGCGACGAGCTGCCGCACCCGCTGGCGGAGAGCACGCTGCCGAGCCCGCGCTCGCAGGCCGGCTTCTTCCGCGCGCAGGCGCGCGCCCAGGAGCTGGCCGCGGCCGGCGACACGGCCGGCGCGGCGGCGGTGTACGAGGAGGTGCTGCGCGCCTCGCCGGGGAACTTCTTCGCGCTGGACGAGCTCGGCACGCTCTACCTCGAGCTCGGGCGCCCGGCCGAGGCGGTCGAGATCCTCGCGCGCCTCGCGCACGAGGCTCCGCCGCGCGGACGGCACTTCCACAAGCTCGGCATGGCCCTGATGAGCGCCAAGCGCTTCGAGGAGGCCGTGGCGCCGCTCGCGCGCGCCGTGGAGCTCACCAACGGCCGGCCGCGCTACCTGGATGCGCTGCGCGAGGTGCTGGAGAAGCTCGGGCGCGGGGCGGAGATGGGGGCGATCGAGGAGCGCTACCGGAAGCGCTGAACGCCCTCAGTTCGTCCCCACCACCCCGGACACCGCCGAGCTGAGGCGCGCGTTGCCCGCCCCGGGCACCGCCCCCAGCACGACCGCCTGCGCGCACCACGGGTTGCACACGAGCCCGAGCTGCTTCGGGATCGTCACGCCCACGCAGGCGCTGCTGGTGCTGCCCGAGACGCCCGTGTGCGTCCCAAGGCACGAGAACCCCGCGGTGTCGAGCGCGCACAGGAGCATGCGCCCGGCCTTCGACGTGCCGAAGCTCAGCCCGCTGGTGAAGCGCGGGATCGCCACGCCCGCGGGCGGGTTGACGGCGCCCGAGCCGAGGTAGCAGACCCAGGTCGACGGGCTGCGCGCGAGCCCCAGCGTGAGCGACACGGACCACGGCTGGCCGACGATCGCGGGCACGCTCGTCAGCGTGTCGGGGTTGGGGTGCGTGGACGAGTTGAAGGCGCCGAGCCCGGCCGGCGAGTCGACCACCTCCTCGATCGCCATCGAGATCCCGACGCTCGGCATGGTGCAGATCGGGGGCGGTATCCCCGGCGGAC
Source organism: Planctomycetota bacterium (assembly GCA_036376275.1). Lineage (GTDB taxonomy): Bacteria > Planctomycetota > UBA1135 > UBA1135 > JABFRZ01. The sequence continues at coordinate 13,773 of DASVAP010000102.1, forward strand.
AGTACCGGTCGATGATCCCGTCCATGCCCTGGCCGTCCGTCGCCGCGCAGGGCAGCGGCACGCCGCTCGAGCAGCTCCCGACGCAGGCCAGGAACGGCCAGGTCGCCGCCAGCGAGGCGCCGATCGGGTTGATCACGCCCGTCCCCAGGTCGAGGAACTTCCACGAGTAGCCGATCGGCCCGTCCGCGAAGCACACCAGGCCCCCGAAGACCACGCGGATGAAGTAGCAGTTGAAGCCGCCGAAGAAGGAGGAGCTGCGGCTGTTGCCCGGCAGCCCCGTGAGCGTCAGCACCGCCACGGCCGTGGTCGACGCCCCGCCCCAGGTCGTGTAGCCCTCGTAGAAGCCGAGCTTGACGGAGCCGCCGGGCCCGCCCGAGCCCGGCGAGAGCGCGGCCGAGCAGTAGGCGAAGACGATCGAGTTCATCAGGTCGCTGTCGTTGACGACCCCGGCGGTCGCGCCCGTGCCGGTGCCCTTGACGCCGGCCTCGAACCACTCGCAGACGCCGCCACCAGAGTCCACCCCGACGAAGCCGCCCAGGTCGAGGTTCACGAAGTCGGCCACGGTGGCCGCGCTGCGGTTCACCGGCGCCGCGCCGCGCGTCCAGGTGCCGGTGGCGAGATCGAACGTGACCGAGCGCACCGGGCGCGGAGCCCGCGCGAAGTGCCCGCCGCGGGGGGACTGGGCCGCGCCCGCCGCGGAGGCGGAGGCCAGGACGAGGAGCACGAGGAGCGGCAGGAAGGGTCGCATGGGGATCGTCGCGTGGTCGGGAACGGGCAGGCGCCAAGGTACGCGCCCGACGAAGGAGTGCCGGGGGCGCCCCGCCGTTGGCCCGCCCCCAGGGTTTTTGGGGGACCGGTCTTCACCCGCCTTGGTGCCCGGGTCGCCCCTGTGGCATCTTGCCGCGCCATGCAGCCCTGCCGCGCGCTCTGGCCCATCCTGCTCCTCGCCGCCTGCCACACCGACGCGCCCACCGGGACGCGCGCGCCCGCGCCGCCCGTCGCCGCGACCACGGCGGCGCAGCCCCCGGCTCCCGCGCGCTCCGCCGAGCCGGCTCCGCCGCCCGCGGAGGAGACCCGGGGCCAGGCGAACCTGCGCGAGATGCGCGGCGCGCCCTATGCGCGCGCCACGACGCCGACGCTGGCCGTGCTGGCGCCGCGCGAGGCGAGCGGCGCCGAGGCCGACGCGCGCCCGCGCCGGGCGTTCCTGGCCCTGAACGAGAAGGAGCAGCGCGACCTGCTCGAGTGGTTCGGGGTCGAGTGCGAGAAGCTCGGCACCTTCCAGTGGACGCTGATCCGCTACGTGCTCGACTCCGAGGAGCAGCCGCGCGACGCCTGGCCCGCGCTGGGGCCCCTGAGCTGGTACGACCCCGAGGTCCACACGCCGGGCCTGCCGATCCCGCGCTTCCCGCTCGCGCCGGACTCGGCCGAGGTCGTGGCCGTGCGCAACCAGTTGCTGCACGCGCCCGGCACGCGCCGGCTCGACAGCGGCTGGCTGGTCGACTACGGCGCGCGCACGCTGGTGCGCCTGCCGCACGAGGCCGATCCGGTGCGCCTGTTCGAGAACGCGCTGCTCGGCATGATCCCGGACTGGGACCTGGTCGAGGCAATGGTCGAGCTGCGCCTCGACGACGGCGCGCTGCAGGACGCCTTCCGCGCCTTCGGGCACGCCTACACCGACCGCTGGGGCGGCGTGTACCCGGGGGTCACGCTCTACGACGCGCAGGCCTCCTTGCTGCAGGTCGAGATGCCCGACGTGGACGCGCTCGGGGTCCTGCACGACCTGCGCGGCGACTGGACGAGCTTCACCTCGCCCGTGCCGGCCGAGCAGCACGCCGAGCTGTATGCGCTCGTGGCCGAGCTGTTCAAGCCGCTGCTGCACCACCGCGGCCTGCGCGCGAGCCTGGCGCGCACCTACCTGTGCGGCTCGGCCGAGCTGCGCGACAGCTATCGGTACAACCTCGACAACCTGCACGCGCTGTGGGAGAGCGCGGCCTCCGACCCGGCCGCCCTGCTGCCCCGGCTGCCGGACGAGACCGCCTGGCGCGACTTCCTGCAGAGCTGGCACGACCACCTGACGGAGAACCCGGAGCTCTTCCTGCGCGGCACCAGCCGCCACGCCCAGCTCGAGCGCGACGCGCAGGCCGTGCGCGCGACGATGCTGCGCCTGCTGGACGAGTACGGCGCGATCGCGCGCATCGAGACGCTGCCGCCCTTCGACGAGTAGCGCTCTCAGCGCGGGTCGGACCCGCAACCCAAGGGGGCGCGTTCGATCCCGCGGAGGCCTTGCAGGGCCGACGGTTTCCAGAAGGGTTGCTGGTGGCGTCCGGCTTCGCCGGACGCGGTGAGCTACTACCTCCCGAGAAGTCTTTGCGGGACGCGA
>DASVAP010000106.1:0-7185 GCA_036376275.1 Planctomycetota bacterium
ACCCTCCCCCCTCCCGACACCGTCCTGTCAGCAGCCCGCGCCCGCCCTCCGAGCGGGCCCCCTAGAATCGGCACATGACCCTGGGCGGCTTCCACCCGACGATCGCGCGCTGGTTCGCCGAGCGGCTCGGCGTGCCGACGCCGCCGCAGCTCGCGGCCTGGCCGGCGATCCGCAGCGGCGCGCACGTCCTGCTCTCGGCCCCGACCGGGTCGGGCAAGACGCTGGCGGGGTTCCTGGCGGCGATCGACGCGCTGGTGCGCGAGGGGCCGGCGCTCCCGGACGAGACGCGCGTGCTGTACGTCTCGCCGCTCAAGGCGCTCGCGAACGACGTGCAGAAGAACCTTCTGGCGCCGCTGGCGGAGCTGCGCGCGCGCGACCCCGAGCTGCCTGAGGTGCGCGTCGCCGTGCGCAGCGGGGACACGCCGCAGGCCGAGCGCGCCGGGATGCTGCGCCGACCGCCGCACGTGCTCGTCACCACGCCGGAGAGCCTCTACATCCTGCTGACCAGCGTCGGCGGACGAAAGCTGCTCGGCGGCGTGCGCACGGTGCTGGTCGACGAGATCCACGCCGTGCTGGGCGACAAGCGCGGCTCGCACCTGGCGCTCTCGCTCGAGCGCCTGGCCGCGCTGGTCGAGCGCCAGGGCCGCCGCGAGCCGCAGCGCATCGGCCTCTCGGCCACCCAGAAGCCGCTCGCGGCCGTGGCCGAGTACCTCGGCGGCCCGCGGCGCGCGGTCACGGTCCTGGACCAGGGCAGCTTCCGCGCCCTCGACCTCGCGCTCGAGCTGCCGCCCTCGCCGCTCGAGACCGTGTGCTCCCACGAGACCTGGAGCGAGGTCTACCGGCGCGTCTCCGAGCTGGTCCTGGAGCACCGCACGACGCTGGTCTTCGTGCAGACACGCAAGCTGGCCGAGCGCGTCGCGGCCCAGCTCGCGACTCTGCTGGGCGAGGCGCGCGTCACCTGCCACCACTCCAGCCTGGCCCGGGACCGGCGCCTGGCGGCGGAGCAGCGCCTGAAGGCCGGCGAGCTCTCCGCGCTGGTGGCCACGACCTCGCTCGAGCTCGGGATCGACATCGGCGACGTCGACCTCGTGTGCCAGCTCGGCACCCCGCGCTCGATCGCGACCTTCCTGCAGCGCGTCGGCCGCGCCGGGCACGGGGTCGGCAGGACCCCGAAGGGCCGCCTCTTCCCGCTGACGCAGGACGAGCTGGTCGAGGCGGCGGCGCTGTTCCGCGCGCTGCAGAGCGGCGTCCTCGACCGCACGCCGACCCCACGCCCGGCGCTCGACGTGCTGGCGCAGCAGATCGTGGCCGAGTGCGCGGCCGAGCCCTGGGCGCTCGACGCGCTGTTCGAGCGCCTGCGCGGCGCCTGGCCCTATCGCGAGCTCGCGCGGACCGACTTCGATGCGCTCGTGACGCTCCATTCCCGCGGCCGCGCGGCCCTGCTGCACCTCGACGGCGTCAACGGCCTCCTGCGCGGCACGCGCCGCGCGCGCCTGACGGCCATCACCTGCGGCGGAGCGATCCCCGACACGACCCAGTACCAGGTCGTGCTCGAGCCCGAGGGCACGCCCATCGGCTCGGTCGACGAGGACTTCGCGATCGAGTCCAGCGCCGGCGACGTGTTCCAGCTCGGCAGCACCTCCTGGCGCATCCTGCGCGTCGAGCGCGGCCTGATGCGCGTCGTCGATGCGCACGGCACGCCGCCCTCGCTGCCCTTCTGGATCGCCGAGGCCCCGGCGCGCACGCGCGAGCTCTCGGCCGAGGTCTCGGCGGTGCGCGAGCACGGCCGCGACCCCGCCTGGCTCGAGCGCGAGACCGGCATCGGCGCCACGGCCGCGGGCGAGCTCGCGCGCTACCTCCAGGAGGCCGCCGCGGCCCTGGGGGCGATGCCGACCGGCACGCGCCTCGTGCTCGAGCGCTTCTTCGACGAGTCCGGCGGGGCCCAGCTCGTGCTGCACGCCCCGCTCGGCGGCCGCATCAACAAGGCCCTCGGCCTGGTGCTGCGCAAGCGTTTCTGCCGCCACTTCGGCTTCGAGCTGCAGGCCGCCGCCGGCGAGGACCACGTGCTGCTCTCGCTCTCGCCGCAGCACTCCTTCCCGCTCGACGAGGTCTTCGACTACGTGCGCTCGACCGTCGCGCGCGAGCTGCTGGTGCAGGCCGTGCTCGTCACGCCGCTGTTCGAGTCGCGCTGGCGCTGGAACGTCGCCCGTTCCCTGATCGTCGAGCGCTTCCAGGGCGGCAAGCGCGTGCCCCCGCCGCTGCTGCGCATGCGCGCCGACGACCAGCTCGCCCAGGCCTTCCCCGACGCCGTCGCCTGCGGCGAGAACCTGGCCCCCGGCGACCTCGCCATCCCCTGGGAGCACCCGCTCGTGCGCCAGACCCTGCTCGACTGCCTCGAGGAGGCGCTCGACGCCGAGGGCCTGGTCGCGACCCTGCGCGCGCTCGAGGAGGGCGCGATCGAGCGCGTGGCGATCGACACGCCGCAGCCGAGCCCGCTCGCCCGCGCCGTGCTCTCGATCCGCCCCTACGGCTTCCTCGACGACGCCCCGCTGGAGGAGCGCCGCACCCAGGCCGTGCTCGCGCGCCGCGTGCTCGACCAGAAGTCCGCCGCCACGCTCGGCGCGCTCGACCCGGCCGCGATCGAGGCCGTGCAGCGCGAGGCCTGGCCCGACCCGCGCGACGCCGAGGAGCTGCACGAGGCGCTCTCGTGGATGGGCTGGGTCGAGACGGGCGAGCTGACGCGCTTCGAGCAGGACTGGCGCCCCTGGATCGAGGCCCTGGCGGCCGCCGGCCGCGCCGTGCGCGTCGGCGAGCGCTGGTACGCCGCCGAATCGACGCGCGAGCCGAAGGCGGCCCTGCGCGGGCGCATGGAGGCGCTCGGGCCGGTGCGGTCCGACGATCCCCTGCTGTTCGAGCTCGAGCGCGAGGGCGTCGTCCTGCGCATCCCCTACCCTGGCGGGAGCGGCTGGTGCGAGCGGCGCCTGCTGGCACGCATCCAGCGCCGCACCCTCGAGGCCCTGCGGCGCGAGATCGAGCCCGTATCGACCGCCGACTTCCGCCGCTACCTCGCCGCCTGGCAGCACGTCGATCCCGACTTCCGCGCCGAGGGCCCGGCCGGCCTGCTGCGCGTGCTCGAGCGATTGAGCGGCTTCGAGGCGCCCGCCAAGAGCTGGGAGCGCGCGCTGCTCGCCGTGCGCGTGAAGGGCTATCGCCCCGAGTGGCTCGACCAGCTCGCGCTCTCCGGCCAGATCGCCTGGGGCCGCCTCTTCGGCAGCGGCAACGCGCCCCTGCGCAGCGCCCCGATCGCCTTCTTCCCGCGCGCCGAGCTCGAGTCCTGGCTCGCGCTCGCGACCCCGCTAGACGCCACGGAACTCTCCTGGCCCGCCCGCGCCGTCCTCGACGCCCTCACCACGCGCGGCGCGCTCTTCACCGACGACCTCGCGCGCGCCACGAGGCTCCTCGCCACCGACCTCGAGCGCGGCCTGGGCGAGCTCGTCGCGCGCGGCCTCGTCACCTCCGACTCCTTCGCCTCCCTGCGCGCATTCCTCCTGCCCGCCTACCGCCGCAAGTCCCCCATCGCCGCCTCCGGCCGCTGGAGCCCCTTCCGCACACCGCCCAGCTCCAGCCCGCCCCCGGCACCGCCAGCCTCCAGCCTGGCCTCTTCGCCTTCTTCAGCTCCCGCCGACCTCCCCACCTTCGCCGCCCACGCCCTCCTCCGCCGCCACGGCCTCCTCTTCCGCGCCCTGCTCGAGAAGGAGCGCCTCCCCATCCCCTGGCGCGACCTCGCCCGCGCCTGCCGCACCCTCGAGCTGCGCGGCGAGCTGCGCGGCGGCCGCTTCGTCTCCGGCTTCGCCGGCGAGCAGTTCGCCCTGCCCGAGGCCGTGACCCTTCTGCGCTCCCTGCGCAAGCGCGCCCCGAGCGTCCTGCCCGAGCTCGCCCCCGCCGACCCGCTCACCGCCGCGCTCACCCTGGAGCCCGGCCAGCGCGCCGCCCTCCCCGCCCGCCCGACGCCCTGAACGCGACCGCGCCGCTCAGCCCGCCGCCCCACGCCGCCGCGCGCGTGCCCGCAGCGCCAGCGCCTCCAGCGCGAGCAGCGGCGGCCGCGTGTGTTGCTGGGCCAGCGCCAGCGTCTCGACCCGTCGTACCGAGACGCGCCACAGGCAGAGCAGCACGAGCGGGAAAAGCGTCAGGAACAGCCCCGGCTGCGCCACGCGGCTGGCGAAGAGCGGCAGGTCGTAGGCCCCGTGCCACAGCGTCGGCTCGAGCCAGGCCCACAGGCGCTCGCGCCGCGCGTCGGCGCCCGAGCGCTCCGCGGCGCGCGCCAGGCGCCAGCCCATGATCGTCCCGAAGAAGGCGTGCGCCGGCACGGCCGTCACGGCGCGCACCAGGCCCGTGGCGGTGCCGTGCTGGTAGACGTAGAGCAGGTTCTCGACCGTGGCGAAGCCCAGGCTGACGGTGACGGCATAGACCAGCCAGTCGAAGGGCTCGTTGATGTGGCGGTCGGCGTGCGCGCGCGTGTGCAGCAGCATGCGCTTGCAGACCTCCTCGACCAGCGCCACGCCCAGGAAGGCGTGCAGGAGGAGCGCGAGCGGCGTCCCGAGCCCCTGCGCCAGCGCGACGCAGGCCCGGTTCGTCGCCGCCTCGGCGAAGGCGGCCGGCACGACCGAGGCCGCGCCGAGGCCGAGGTAGGCGAGCAGGTTCCGGAGCGGCTCGCGCTCGCGGTCGCGCGCCCAGTGGAAGTGCACGAGGACCAGCCCCGGGCCGATTGCGAGCGCCGCGAGCCACAGGACCTCCACGCGGCTGCCCTAGCCTCCGCCGTACACCTCGCGCCAGGGCGAGGGATAGTTCTCGTCCTCGGGGCCGGGGAGGTAGCCCTTGATCGAATCGAGCTCTTCCGGGGAGAGGGGCAGCTCCTCGATGCGCCGGAAGGCGCGTCCGCGCGGCATGGGCGGATCGCCCTCGAGCGTTACACCCACATCCGGGAGCAACATCGGCTCGCCCCCGATCAGGCAAGGATACAGCGCCCCGAACCCGTCGAACGACGGATGCACGCACAGCACGCCGGCGCGCTCCCATCCTTGCAGTGTTTGCTCCGTGTGGGTGTCTCCCTCCTGGATCACGTCTGGGGCCCTCCCGAAGATCACGAACTCCCCTTCCCCGGTGGAGTGGATGCGAATCGTGGCGCGCTCGTCACTCCACGTCCCGGCGAGGTCGAAGCGCACGGCCTGTGCGCGCGAGAACTCCGCCAGCGTCGGCGCCTCCGCCTGCGAGCAGGCCAGGGCGAGCGCGGGCGGCGCGGCGAGCGCGAGCAGAGTCCAGCCGTTCCTCGATCCCATCTCGTCACCTCCTCCTTCGTCCCGGACCCATCCCGCGCTCGTCCACGCTTCCACGCGACGGCCCGGCCGCGGCCGCCCCCTCCTTCCACCCCGCCCGCGCGCGCAGCGACGCCAGGTGCGCGACGTGGTGCTCGTGATGCCAGGCGTAGAGCGCCAGGGTCTCGTCCAGGCGCCAGTGCCGCCGCGCCTCCGGGTGGAAGAAGCGCCGCGACCAGTCCGCCAGGCGCAGCGCGCCGAGCAGGCCGACGAGGCGCTGCGTGACGGCCTCGAACAGGACGCACGAGGGCTCGATCGGGCCGCGCTTCGCGTCCGGCAGCGCGCTCCAGGCGGCCTCGTCGTAGGGCTTGATGGTCGGCTCCTCCTCCGTGAGTGCCCAGCGGAAGCGCGCGCTGCCGTGCAGCGCGCTGTCCGCCAGGTGGTGCACGACCTGGCGCGCGCTCCAGCCGCCCGGGCGATAGGGCGTGTCGAGCTGCGCGTCGGAGAGGCCGCGCACGGCGACGGCGAGGCGTTTCGGCGCGAGCTCCAGGCGCGTGAGGCACTCGCGCACGTCGGCGGCGGTGTAGCTCTCCTGCGCCTCGAAGCGCCCGATCGGGAAGCGCAGGGCCTCGAGCGCGGGATCGTCGGCGGCGAGCGTCACGGCGCGAGGATAGCGCTGCGCGCTCGTGGCCGGTCGCGCGGGGCGCTAGCTTCGTCGGAATGCGCCTCGTGCGGCTCGCCGGGCTCCTCGTCGGCCTCGGCGCCTGGATCGGAGGCTGCCACTGCCTCGCCGCCTGCGCCCACGTGCCCCCGCGCCCGGCCGAGGTCGACGCCCCGCCGGCACCCGAGGCTCCGCCCGGCCCCTGGTTCACGCTGGCGACCAGCCGCCAGGGCCGTCCGATCCGCGCCGCGACCTTCGGGCACGGTCCGCGTCGCGTGCTGTGGGTCGGCGGCATCCACGGCGACGAGCGCGAGGGCGCGCAGGCGACCGCCGCGCTGCCCGACGCCTTCCTGGCCGAGCCCGGCGCGACCGAGCGCGTCACGCTGACCGTGATCGAGGACCTGAACCCCGACGGCACCCACGCGCGCCGGCGCACGAACGCGCGCGGCGTCGACCTGAACCGCAACTTCCCCGCGCAGAGCTTCCACCCGGGCCGCAACGGCCCCGCGCCGCTCTCCGAGCCCGAGGCCCTGGCGCTCTACGAGCTGATCCTCGGCTGGCAGCCGGAGCTCGTCCTCGTGGCCCACTCCTGGCGCGCTGCGCAGTTCGTGAACTACGACGGCCCGGCACGCGCCGCGGCCGAGCGCTTCGCCGCCCTCTCGGGCTTCGAGCTGCGCCCCTCGAGCGCGCTCGCACCGACGCCCGGCTCGCTCGGCTCCTGGGCCGCCGAGTGCGGCCTCGCCCTGCTGACGCTCGAGTACCGCCGCGGCACCGATCCGCGCGCCGCCTGGGAGGCGACGCGCGCGGCGATCCTGGCGGTGGTGCTCGGCGACCTGCTGGACCAGCCGCCGCCGGACCCGTGAAGACCTGTGGCCGCGCCTCAGGCGCGCACGAGCGACGGCGCCACTCCCGCCAGGCGAGCGAGGAGCGTCCCGGAGTCCGCTGCGAGCCAGCACGCGCGATCCGCGCCACAGAGCCCGCCCGCCGTCCAGTGGTGCAGGAGCTGCTTGATGCGGCCCGCCACCATGCGCTCCGAGGCGCCGTGATGGGTGCGCAGGCGCTCGGCGTACTCCAGCAGGAACTCGGCCGCCTCGGCGCGCGCCGCGGCCTGGCCCGAGAAGATCCATGGATCACCCAGGGCCGCGCGACCGACCATGACGTGGGTGCAGCCGGTCTCGGCGCAGAGGCGCGCGAGGTCCGCGTGGGTGCGCA
>DASVAP010000112.1:0-10018 GCA_036376275.1 Planctomycetota bacterium
CCCCTCCACCGCCCCCGCGAAGTGCTGCGCCTTGATCGCCTGGTACTCCCGGCTCCCGAAGAACTCCTCCATCCCCTCCTTGCTCGGGAAGCGGAGCACGAACACCCGGTTGATCGGGTGATCGCTCGCCGACCTCAGGACCTTGGCGATCGTGAAGTCGTACCGGAACCCACCCCCATGCGCATGGAGCAGCGGCGTCATCGCCGCGCGGTAGCGTGCATACCCCTCTTCGTCCGTGACCGTCAGCCCGACCAGGAGCTCGTGTGCCATCCGCCGAGACTACCCCGATCGGCTACTCTCTGCCGCGTGCCGCGTCCGCCCGGGAAGCCTCGCCCCGCCTCGACCGAGCTCCGCGCCGGCCTCGCCCGCGCGATCCCCACCCCGCGCTGCGAGCTGGCCTTCGCCGACCCCTGGCAGCTCCTGATCGCCACGATCCTCTCGGCCCAGAGCACCGATGCGCGCGTGAACCAGGTCACGCCGGAGCTCTTCCGGCGCTTCCCGACCCCGGCGGCGCTCGCCGCGGCCTCCCAGGAGGAGGTCGAGGGCCTGGTGAAGAGCACGGGCTTCTTCCGCAACAAGGCGCGCGCGATCCGCGAGGCGAGCCAGGGCCTGGTCGCGCGCTTCGGGGGCGAGGTCCCGCGCACGCTGGAGGAGCTCACGACCCTGCGCGGCGTGGCGCGCAAGACGGCCAACCTGGTGCTCGGCGCGGCGCTGGGCATCCCGAGCGGGATCGTGGTCGACACGCACGTCGCGCGCGTGGCGGGGCGGCTCGGCCTGACGCGGGCGACGGATCCGGAGGAGATCGAGCGCGACCTGATGACGCTCTTCCCGCGCGAGGAGTGGATCGCGACCGGGCTGCGGCTCGTGCTGCACGGGCGCTACACGTGCCTGGCGCGGAAGCCGCGCTGCGCCGGGTGCGCGCTGAACGAGCTGTGCCCGGCGCGCGAGGGCTAGGCGCCGAGCGCCACGCTCCGCGGGGGGGCGGATGGAGCGCCGAGGCCGGGCCCGAGCCGGCGGTCCCGGCTCAGCGCCCCTCCGCCAGCTCCAGCGCCCGGCGCAGCTCCTCCGAGTCCGGGAAGAGCGCGAGCCCCGCCTTCCAGGCGGCGATGGCCTGCTCGCGCTTGCCGGCGGCCTGGTGCAGGTTGCCGAGGAAGAGGTACGGCGCGGCGAACTCCGGCCGCAGGGGCAGGCCCTCCTGCTGCTCGATCAGGATCTCGAAGTTCTCGATCGCCTCCGGCCCGCGCCCCAGGAAGGCCGGCCAGTTGGAGAGCGAGACGGCCTTGGAGAAGCGCGCGTTCCAGTTGCCGTCGTCGATGGCCAGGGCGCGGTCGAAGGCGCGGTCGGACTTCATCGCCACGTCGCCGACCTCGGGCGAGTTGCCCAGGCCGAAGAGCTTCTGCAGGTAGGCGTGCCCGAGGGCCACCTGCAGCTCGGCGTTGTCGGGGTCGGCCGCGGCCAGGGCCTCCATGTGGGCCACGTACTCGTCCATCCTCCCGGCCTCGCGCAGGGCCTGGAAGAGCTCCTGCTGGCGCTGGTTGTCGAAACGGTTGCCCGACAGGACGCGCACCAGCTCGTCGAGCGAGAGGCGCGCGACGTCGAGCTCGTCCGGCACGGCTTCCGTTGCGCGGACGGGCGCCGCGGCGGCCTCGGCGGCGGGATGGGTCGCGCGCCAGCGCGCCACGGCGGCCGCGATCTCGGCCTCGCCCAGCTCCTCGGTGGGCACGGCCGGGACGGCGAGCCGCGACTCGCGGCGCTCGATCTCGTCCGCCAGGCGCTGCACGTCCTGGCGCAGGGCCGCGACCTCGGCGGCGAAGCCGGCCGCGGACACATCCGGCGCCGGAGACTCGCTCGAGCGCACGAGCCGGCCCGCTCCGTAGGCCGCCAGCGCGGCCACGAGAACGGTGAGGAGGAGCTGCACGGCTACTTGCCCTCCAGCTTGCCGGCCAGGCGCCGGTCGTCGGGGAAGCGCGTCGCGCCGCGCTTCCACGTGGCCAGGGCCTTCTCGCGGTCGCCGCCCTGGTCGTAGAGGTTGCCGAGGAAGTAGTAGGTCAGGGCGTGCTGGCGCTCGGGCGCGGCGCGCTCCTGCTGCCCGATCAGCGTCTCGAACTGGCGCAGCGACTCGCCGCGCTTGCCCAGGAACTCGGGCCAGTTCGAGAGCGCCATGGCCTTCTGGAAGCGCGCCTCCCAGTGCGTGTCGTCCAGCGCCAGCGCACGGTCGAAGGCCTGGTCGGCCTTCTCGCCCCAGGAGGCCGCCATCGGCCCGACCCCGGCGTCGAAGAGCTTCTGGATGTAGGCCTTGCCGAGCTCGTTCTGGAGGTCGGGGTTGTGCGGCGCGAGCGCGGCCTGGCGCTCGATCTCGGCCAGGACGCCGTCGATCTTCTTCTCCTGGCGCAGGCTGTGCCACAGGCGCTCGAGCTCCTCGCCGGTGACCGCGCCCGAGAGGATGCGCTCGGCGATGGCGGCGCTCTCCCCGTCGGGCAGCGCGCTGCCGGCCGCGCCCGGCGCGTCGTCGGCCGGCGTGGCCAGCTCGCGCGCCATGTAGGCGGCGATGGCGGCGTCGAGGTCGAGGCTGGGCGCGCGCGTGGGCGCCGCGGCGGCCGGAGCGCGCTCCAGCGCGGCCAGCCGCTCGCCCAGGCGCGCCTGCTGGGCGCCGAGGTCGGCCAGCGCCTGCTCGAGGCCCGCCGTGTCCGGTCCGGCGCCGCGCGCGGCGCGCGTGGGGCTCGCCACGAACGCGCTGGCGAAGCCGACCAGGCCAGCCACGCCGGCCGCGACGAGGAGGAGGATCCAGTGCTTCATGGCAGGAAGGGGGCGCCGCTCAGCGCGGCGCGCGGGGGCTCAGGACGACGGGGATCTCGGGCTCGTGCCCGAGCTGGAAATCGAAGGGGACGATGGCGCGCGCGAAGCCCTCGAGCTCGACCACCACGCGGTAGCGCCCGGGTCGCAGGCCCTGGGCCACGTACAGGCCGTCGGCGTCGGTCATGGGCACGCGCGAGAACTGGTGCTCCTCGCCCTCGGCGTCGCGGAAGACGACCGACGCGCCCTCCAGCGGCCGCCCGTCGGCGCCGCGCACGACGATGCGCGCGCTGCCACCGGGCTCGTGGACCAGGGTCAGCGTGCTCGGGCGGCCGTCGACGACCTCGAACGGCTCGCTCTGCACGTGCCCCAGGCCGGCCACCATGGGATAGGCCTGGACCAGGTAGCGCCCGGGGCGCAGCTCGCCCAGCCGCGCGCTTCCGTTCGCCAGGATCTCGTAGCCGGCGAACGTCGCGCGGCCGTCGTCGCCGATGCGCATCAGCATCAGCGCCGCCTGCGCGACCGGCGCGTCGTCCTGCGCGGCGCGCGCGACGACCTCGAGGCTGGCGCCGGGCACGACCAGGTCGTGCTGCACGTCGAGCGGCGTGGGCGCGAGGGTGTGCTCGTCGAGGCAGCGCAGGCTGCGCCCGAGCTGGTCCACCAGGTAGAGCGCGTAGGGGCCGGGCTCGACGCCCTCGAACACGTAGCTGCCGTCGGGGCCGGTCGTGCTGGCGACCCAGTCCTGGTTCCAGCTCGAGGTCTCGCTGTCGAAGAGGCCCAGGTTGCGCTGCGCCGCCGGCCGACCGTCGGCCAGGCGCAGGATCCCGTGCAGCCGGATCCCCTGGCGCGGGGCGGGGAAGTCGCAGCGCGCGCTGGCGCCGGTCTCGATCTGCACCGGGCGCACGTCGGGGCGCACGTCGGAGCGCAGCAGGACGGCCAGCATCGGGAGCGGCGGCAGGTGCTCGAAGCGGTAGCGTCCCTCGCCGTCGGTGCGCGTCAGCCCCACGCTCTGGCGTGAGCGCAGGTGCTGGTCCATGGCCACGACCACGACCTCGGCCTCGGCCCACGGGCCGCCGTCGTCGCGCTCCACGCGGCCCTCGAGCGTCCCACCGCGCCCCAGGCGCACGACCAGCTCCTCGCGCGCGGTGCCGTCGGCCTGCACTCCGTCCACCCACGCGGGGGCGAAGCCCTCGGCCTCGACGCGCAGGGTGCGCGATCCCGGGGTCACGTGGGCCAGCTCGAAGCGTCCGTCGGCGCCCGTCTCGGCCCGCACGGGCAACCAGAAGTAGCGCTCGGAGTGGAGGAACAGGAGGCCGTCGGTGGGGGCCTCGTCCTCGGCATGGACCAGCGCGCCCGGGACCGGGTTGCCCTCCGGGTCGAGCACGCTGCCGCGCAGGGTCACGCCGGGGACGAGCTCGGCCGAGAGCTCGGGCGGAGCCGCGGAGAAGTCGTGCTCGCCCAGGGCGCACAGCGCGAAGCCGGGGGCGTGCACGAACACGCGCTGCTTGCCGCGCGGCGGGTCGGGCCACTCGAAGAAGCCGTCGGCGGCGGTGAACTCGCGCACCTCCGGCGGGTGCGTGGCGTGCTCGGTGCGCTCGCGCAGCAGCGCCACCGAGAAGGCGCCCAGCGGCAGGCCGTCGGCCGTGACGCGTCCGCCGAAGACGCGCACGGCGGAGACGGCCGGGGGCGCGACGGGAGCCGGAGCGGCGGGGCGCGCCTCGCGCGCGCCGGCCTCCGGCTGGGCGAGCGCGGCGCCGACCGTGGACGGCGCGAGCACGGTGGAGCGGCCCGGGACGAGGACGAGCCGCTCGGCGCCGCACACGAACTCGGCCGCGCCCGCGTCCAGCCTGGCCGCGACCCCCGCAGGCGCCTGCGCCAGTCCGAGCTCGGAGCCGGGCTCGAGGCGCAGCCGGCCCTGGGCGACGAGCAGGTCGATGCCGGCGGCCGTGGGGGTCAGGACGCGCAGCGGCAGCACGCTCACCTGCACGCCGTGGAAGCGCTCCTCGTCGTCCGCGGCGCGCCAGGTGCCGTCGGCGAGGCCCAGGGCGATCGCGCCGCGCATCACCAGCCGCTCGCGCGCGGGCGGCTCGGCCGAGCCGAGGACGCGCCAGCCGACGAGCGTCCCGAGCACCGCCGCGGCCAGCGCCAGCCAGGCGCGCGCCGGCAGGGCGCGGCCCGGGGTCCGGCGCGGCGCGCGGGCGGCGCGCGCCGCGCGCGGGGCCCAGCGGCGCTCCAGCTCGGCGCGGACCAGGGCCTCCAGCCGGTCGCGGAAGGCCGGGGCCGGCAGGGCCGGCACGTAGCTCCGGCGCAGCAGCCGGCGCACGTTGTCCTCCAGCACGTCGCGCCTCACGCGTAGCCCCCGCGCTTGCGCGCCAGCAGCGTGAACACGCGCCCGAAGGCCGCGCGCGCGCGCGTCAGGGTCGATTCGGCGGCCTTCTCGTTCTTCCCGGCGCGCGCCGCGATCTCGGCCGTGGAGAGCTCCTCGACGTACTTCTGGACGAGCGCGTCGCGGTAATCGGGCGGGAGCGAGGAGAGCGTCGCGCCCACCAGCTCGCGCGTCTCCTCGCGCTCCAGGGCCGCCTCCGGCAGCGGCTCGCGGTCGATCGCCATCAGGATCGCCTCGATCTCCGGATCGGCCTCGGCCAGCACGTCCTCGATCAGGGCCGGCTTCAGGCGCCGGCGGTGCGCGCGGATCTTGTTGCGGGCGATGCCGCACAGCCAGGTGTGCAGGCTCGAGCGGCCGTCGAAGGCCGCCAGGCGCTCGATGGCCGTCAGGAAGGTGTCCTGCACCAGGTCCTCGGCCAGGGCGCGGTTGCCGCCGACGCGGTAGTGCACGAACTCGTAGAGCGCCCCGAGGTGGCGGCGGAAGAAGCCCTCGGCGGCCTCGCGCTCGCCGCGCACCAGGGCGTCGCGCAGCCGGAGGTCGCCGGCGTAGGGCTGGGGGGCCTGCACGGGGGGTCAGTGTGCCGGGGACGGCCCCTCCTTCGCCCCTTCGCCCTTTTTCTGCGGCGCGGGGCGCCCTTGCCCCGCCCGGGGAGCCTCGCTAGCGTCGCCCAGGACCCGGGGGGAGCCGCACGAACCCATGAAGACCGACCCCCTCGCGCGCGAGGTCCTCGCGACCTGGAAGCGCCACCAGCAGATCCTGCTGTTCCTGCTCCAGCGCACCCCCGAGAAGCAGCTCGGCGCGACCCCGACCGGCTCGAAGGGCCGCGACGTCGCGCGCACCTTCGCGCACCTGAACCGAAACCGCCTCGGCTGGCTGCACTTCCACCGCACCGGCGAGCGCCCGGACCTGCCCAAGAGTTCCCGGGGCGAGCGCCCCAAGAAGAAGGAGCTCGCGGCCGCGCTGCGGACCTCCGGCCGGGCGGTCGAGGAGCTGCTGGCCGGGGCCCTGCGCCGCGAGGCCCGCGTGCGGCTCTTCGGCAAGTCCCCGGTGCGCTGGATGGGCTACCTGATCGCCCACGAGTCCCACCACCGCGGCCAGATCCTGGTGGCCCTCAAGCAGTCGGGCTTCACCTTCGACGAGAAGGTCGCCGTGCAAGGGCTGTGGGGGAAGTGGATCTTCGGGAAGTGAGGGGGCCCTGCTCGCGCCGCTGACCCTGGTCGCCTGCCTCGCGTGGCAGGAGGCGCCGGCCGCCGCGCCGGCCGACCCCGCCCTCGCCCAGTGGGGCCAGTGGCGCGGGCCGCTGGCGACGGGCGAGGCGCCGCTCGCCGATCCGCCGCTGACGTGGAGCGAGTCGGAGAACGTGAGGTGGAAGGCGCTGCTCCCCGGGCCCGGGCACGCCAGCCCGGTCGTGTGGGGCGAGCGCGTCTACGTCACCTGCGCCCTGCCCTGGGGCGAGCCGGTCGGGCCCTTCGTCGACGACGCGCCGGGCACGCACGACTCGGTGCCGGTCACGCGCGCGCAGAAGTTCGTGGCCGTGGCGCTCGAGCGCGCGAGCGGCAAGGAGCTCTGGCAGGTCGAGCTGGCCGAGGCCATCCCGCACGAGGGCGGGCACGTGACGGGCAGCTACGCCTCGGCCTCGCCGGCGACGGACGGGGAGGTCGTGATCGCCTCGTTCGGATCGCGCGGGCTCTTCGCGCTCGACACCGCCGGCGGCGTCCTGTGGCGGCGCGAGCTCGGGCGCATGCAGACCAAGCACGCGCACGGCGAGGGCTCGACGCCGCTGCTGCACGGCGAGCGCGTCTTCGTGCAGTGGGACCACGAGGGCGATTCCTGGCTCGCGGCCTTCGAGCGGAAGAGCGGCGCGGAGCTGTGGAGGGTCGCGCGCGACGAGGAGACCTCCTGGGCCTCGCCGATCGCCGTCGAGCACGCCGGAACGACCCAGATCGTGGCCAGCGGGACGAAGCGCATCCGCGCCTACGATCCGGCCACGGGCAAGGTCCTGTGGGAGTGTGGTGGCCTCTCGAGCAACGTGGTGTGCTCGCCCGTCGCCGGTGGCGGGCTGCTCTTCGCCGGCTCGAGCTACGAGACCCAGGCGCTGCTCGCGATCGCCCTCGACGGCGCGCAGGGCGACCTCACGGGCACCGACGCCGTGCGCTGGGTGCGCCGGCGCGCGACGCCCTACGTGCCCTCGCTGCTGCTCTACCGCGACTCGCTCTACTTCCTGCACCACTACCAGGGCTTCCTGACGCGCGTCGAGGCCGCCAGCGGGGCCGAGCCCGAGCGCGCCTTCCGCCTCGAGGGCCTGGACGACGTCTACGCCTCGCCCGTCGCCGCCGCCGGACGGATCTACGTCACCGACCGCAGCGGCGTCACGGCCGTGCTCGCGGCCGGGAAGCTCGAGCTGCTGGCGCGCAACACGCTCGACGACGGCTTCAGCGCCTCGGCCGCCCTGGCCGGGCGCGAGCTCTTCCTGCGCGGGACGCGGGCGCTGTACTGCCTCGCCGCGCCGTGAGAGCTCGCCCGCGGCGGCGGGAGGAAGGCGTTGGCCCGCGCCCGGCAGGCCGTGAGCGCGGCCCCGTGCGAGCTACGGCTGCGGAGGAGGGGCCTGCGCCGGAGCACCGCACGCGTGGGCCCAGCGCAGGAGGGCGATTCCGAGGCGCGTCACGGGCCAGGTGACGGGCAGGAACAGCGGACCGAGGACGAGGCCGAAGAGCGAGCCTCCGAGCAGCGCCGTGAAGGCCCACTCGATCCAGCCCGTCCCCGCGTGCGCCACGAAGGGCAGCGCGCGACCCCACGGGCCGAGGGCGGCGTAGAGGATCGCGAACACCGGTCCCCACACCAGGGCGCAGGCCAGCGCGAGCACGGCCAGCTCGCGTGGCTCGGAGCTCAGGATCCGGCGTCGCATCCACCAGCCCACCCCCGTGCTGGCCAGCCCCGCGACCACCGCGTTCCAGGCGAGGAGCTCCAGGCCGAAGCCCTGGAAGAAGACCGGCGCGACGAAGGGGACGTCCAGGTGCAGCGCGGCGATCAGGGCGGTTTCCAGCTGCAGGGCGAGCGCCAGCAGCGGCCCGAGCACGAGGGCCGCGGCCAGGAAGCGCACGGGGCGTAGGGCTGGCGTGGCCACGGCAGCGATCGTACCCCGGGCCGTGTTCGAGCTCGGCTCCGGGCCGGTTCGGACGGCCGCCCTGGAGGGCGGGGGCTAGACTGGGCTCGCGCGCCCCGTCCCCGACCCCCTGCTCCTGCCATGCGCACACGCTCCCTCGCCCTCGCGGGCGCTTCCGTCACGCTGTTCACGCTCGGCCTCGCCTTCGGCACGCAGAAGGGGCCGGAGGACAAGTTCCGCCAGCTCCACGAGCGCCTGCCGACCCCCAACGAGCAGCGCACGGCCTCGGGCGCGCCGGGCAAGGGCTACTGGCAGCAGCGCGCGGACTACGTCATCGACGTGACGCTCGACGAGGTCGAGAAGCGCATCACGGGCAAGGAGACGATCACCTATCACAACCACTCGCCGGATTCACTCGCCTACCTGTGGGTGCAGATCGACCCGAACATCTTCGCGCCCGAATCGCACGCGGTGGTGACCTCGCTGGCGCCGGAGCTGGAGGGCACGTCCTACGGCGGCCTGCGGCGCACGCTGACGCGCGCGGACTTCGACGGCGGCGCCGAGATCCGCTCGGTGGTCGACGCCGACGGGCACGCGCTCACGCACACGGTCAACGACACGATGATGCGCATCGACCTGCCGCACGCGCTGCAGCCCGGGTCGCAGGTGGCCTTCACGATCGAGTGGAGCTACCTCATGAACGACGCGCGCAAGATCGGCGGGCGCACCGGCTACGAGCTGTTCGAGGAGGACGGCAACGCGATCTTCGAGCTGGCCCACTGGTTCCCGCGCATGGCGGCCTACACCGACTACACCGGCTGGCAGCACAAGCAGTTCCTGGGCTCGGGCGAGTTCACGCTCGAGTTCGGCGACTACCGTGTCTCGATCACGGTGCCCGACGACCACGTCGTGGCGGCGACGGGCGTGCTGCAGAACCCGGAGGACGTGCTCGAGCCCGCCTGGCGCGAGCGCCTCGCGGAAGCCGAGGGGGCCGGCAAGCCGACCTTCGTGGTCACGCCCGAGGAGGCCAAGGCCAACGAGGAGAGCGAGCCCGAGGGCACGAAGACCTGGACCTTCGCGGCCGAGGACGTGCGCGACTTCGCCTGGGCCAGCTCGCGCAAGTTCATCTGGGACGCCATGCGCCACACCGTCGCGGACAAGCCCGTGTGGGCCATGTCCTTCTACCCGAACGAGGGCGAGCCGCTGTGGAGCAAGTACTCGACCCACACGATCGTCCACACGCTCGACGTCTACTCGAAGTTCACCTTCCCGTACCCCTACCCGACGGCGATCTCGGTCAACGGGCCGGTGGGCGGGATGGAGTACCCGATGATCTGCTTCAACGGGCCGCGTCCCGAGAAGGACGGGACCTACTCCGAGCGCACGAAGTACGGGCTGATCTCGGTCGTGATCCACGAGGTCGGCCACAACTTCTTCCCGATGATCGTCAACTCCGACGAGCGCCAGTGGACCTGGATGGACGAGGGCCTGAACACCTTCCTGCAGCACCTGGCGGAGCAGGAATGGGAGGAGCAGTACCCCTCCGGCCGCGGCGAGCCGCGCGGCATCGCCAGCTACATGAAGAGCGACGACCAGGTCCCGATCATGACGAACTCGGACTCGCTCCTGCAGTTCGGCTCGAACGCCTACGCCAAGCCCGCGGCGGCGCTCAACGTCCTGCGCGAGACGGTCATGGGGCGCGAGCTGTTCGACTTCGCCTTCCAGCAGTACGCGCG
>DASVAP010000115.1:0-14117 GCA_036376275.1 Planctomycetota bacterium
AGATTCTCGACTGCAGCCTCCCGTAGGAGTCTGGGCAGTGTCTCAGTCCCAGTGCGGCTGGTCGTCCTCTCAGACCAGCTACCCGTCATCGCCTTGGTGAGCCATTACCCCACCAACTAGCTGATAGGACGCAATCCCCTCCCTGAGCAGCAGCTTTCGCCACCGTTTACCCCCAGACCGATGCCGATCCGGGGGACCATCTGGCATTACCCACCGTTTCCAGTGGCTATTCCAGTCTCGGGGGCAGGTTGATTACGCGTTACTCGCCCGTCCGCCGCTTTACTCGTCCGAAGACTTTCGCGCGCGACTTGCATGCCTAATCCACACCGCCAACGTTCGTTCTGAGCCAGGATCAAACCCTTCAAAGTTTTTTGAACGAGTTGATCGCTTTCTCTTGGTTGGAGGCCGCGCCGTTGGCGCAGCCCCTACGCTCGCACGAGTTTCAAGGGTCACCCTAGTTGTCAAAGAGCCCGGCGCCACGAACCCGACGGGTCTGCGGCGCGCGGCTGAGCTGCGTTGGGGCGCCGATCGGTCGATCGACGCGGGGCGAGGATGATATGGCTTTCGGGGCCTCGGTCAAGCCTGGCCCACGGTTTTTCGTCCCGGGGCGTAACCCTCGTCCGGATCAAGCCTTGCGAGCAGGATCCGGGGCTCCGCTCAGCCCTGGACCCGCACGGGGGTGCCTTCCGGGAGGATCTGGAAGAGCTCCTCCGCATCCTCGTTGAGGAGCCGGACGCACCCGTCCGAGGCCGCCTGGCCGATGCTCTCCGGCTCCCAGGTGCCGTGGAACCCGTAGGAGGTCCGCCCCCCCTCGCGGCTCCAGCCCATCCAGCGCGTCCCCAGCGGGTTGCGCGGGTCGCCGAAGGGGATCGGTTCCTGGCCCTCCTTCATCCAGGGGGGGTTCTCGAGCTTGTTCCGGATGGTGTAGTCCCCCACGGGGGTCTCCTCCCCCGGCCGCCCGATCCCCACGGGCCAGGCCGCAGCCACCTCGTCCCCCAGGAAGTAGAGCGCCCAGCGGGCATCCAGGTCCACCAGGACCCGCACCGGATCGGTCGGGATGCGCAGGACCTGGCCGGGCTGCAGATGGCCCCGCAGCCGGTTGGCGCGCTCAATCATCCCGGTGCAGAGCAGCGCCCCCGGGCGCTCCCCCAGGAAGCGCAGCCGGATCGCGATCAGGCTGTCCCCGGAGGCCACCTTGACCTCGCTGGCGGGCCAGTCCCCGCGCGGGCTCCAGCGGTGCTCGCGCTGGGCCTGGTCGAGCCCCTCCGTCCACTCCGTCAGGGCTCTCCGGTCCGGCGGCCAGGGGGCGCCGAACTCGCGCACGAGCAGGTCCGAGAAGGCCCGCGCTGCCTCCGGATGCTGCCCCCCGGCCAGGGCCGTCCGGGCCTCGCGCGCGAGCAGGGCCATCTCCATGCCCAGGGCCACCGGCCCGGTACCGGGCGCCGGACTCTCCCGACGGCCGGTCAGGGCCGCCTCGAACAGGAGTCGCTCCGCGCTGGCCACCGAGTCCCGCGCGATCTTCTCCGAGAGCGAGAGCGCCATCTGGCGCTCGCCGGCCAGCTCCCAGGCGAAGGACTCCAGCAGCCGCGCCCGGTTCGCATCGAGCCGCGCCGAGGCCTCCTGCACCTGGGCCGGCGTCCCGTGGGCCAGGGCGGCCGCCAGCCGGACCTCGTCGTCGCTGCCCGCCTCCGCGGGGTTCAGGAGGCTCTTGGGCCAGGCGGGCGGCGCCGGCTCGGGGCTGGGAGCCTCGGCCGCAGTCGCCGCGTGGACCGGCGTCGGAGCCGGCGGAGGCTCGAGGAAGCGCACCTCGGCCGGCTCGCTCGCCGGAGGATCCTCCGCGGCCACCTCGGCCGAGGGGACGAACCAGCGAACGACCAGGAACGCGGCGACGACCAGGAGCAGCATCGACAGGGTGCGCATGGAGGAATCCGGGCGAAAACGAGGGTGGAAGCCCCCGGCGATGCCGTGCCCGGCCGACCCTGAACCAGACGGTTCAGGTGGGCCGCTCACCGCTCGGTCCTGCCGAGGCGGATGAGGATGGGCCCGATTGGACGTTTGTAAGGCTCAGGGGTGCTGGCCGGGTGCACCTGCGCCGCCAGGTGACTTCCGGGCGCAGGCTAGCAAGCGTCCGGCAGGCCTACCAGCTCTGGGCGCCGATGGCAGCGGTGATGCGCTCGGCCAGGGCCAGGGCCCGGCGGCCGTCCTGGCCCGAGACCTCGGGCTCGGTGCCGGACTCGACGCTGCGGAGGAAGCTGTCGAGCTCGGCCTGCAGGGGCTGCTCCAGCCCCTCGAGCGAGAGCTCGGAGACGTCGAGCAGCTCGCCCGTGACGAAGTTCTCGCGCCGGGCCAGCTCGAGCGGATCGAGCGTGCGCAGCTCCTCGCGCCCCTTCTCCCAGCCCGGCCCCTTCTTGACCACCAGGCCGTAGTTCTTGGTGAAGTCCAGGCTGACGTAGCTCGAGCTCGAGAACAGACGGAAGCGCCGCATCGGCGTGAGCGAGACGCGGCTGGCGGTCACGTTCGCGCGCGCGCCGTTCGCGAACACGAGGTGGACCGAGGCGAGATCCAGGCTGTCCGTCAGGATCGTCCCGCCCGAGGCGTCCAGGCTCGTCACCTCGGAGTCGACGAAGTGCAGGACGAGGTCGAGGTCGTGGATCATCAGGTCGTGCACGACGCCGACGTCGAGGCTGCGGAAGCGGAAGGTCGAGAGCCGGTGGCACTCGATGAAGCGCGGCCGCACGCCCCACTCGGCCACCTTGCGCACGCCGGGCTCGAAGCGCTCGACGTGGCCGACCGCCAGGAGCGCCCCGCTCGCCTGGGCCGCGGCCAGGATGCGATCCGCCGCCGCCAGGTCGGGGGCCAGGGGCTTCTCGACCAGGCAGGCCACGCCGCGCGCCAGCAGCGGCACGGCCACGGCCTCGTGGAAGGTGGTCGGGACGGCGACGATCGCGGCGGTCACGTCGCGCGGCAGGTCCTCGACGCCGCCCACGGCCTGGCAGCCCAGCTCCTCGGCCGTGGCCCGCGCGCGGGCCTCGTCCGCGTCGACCACGCAGGCGAGCTCGGCGCGCGGATGGCGCGCGAGGATGCGCGCGTGGATGCGCCCGAGGTGGCCGACCCCGACGACGGCGACGCGCGTGCGCGCGCTCACCGGGTCACCGTCGAGCGCGCGAGGAGCGCCTCGCCCGCGCGCCGGAACTGCTCGCGCAGGGCCTCGCGGTAGCGGCCCTTCTGGCCGAGCTCGGTGTTGCGCAGGGCCTGGCACAGCTCGCGCACGCAGGCGCCGGTCAGCTCGCGCTCGGCCCGCGCCACGGCCTGGCTGCGCAGCTCCTCCTCGCGGAACAGGATGCGGAAGGCCTGGCGCAGCTCCTGGATCTCGCCCGCCGGCACGCCGGCGCGCTCCAGGCCGATGACGTTGACCTTGCGCACGCGGGCCGGGTGGCCCTCCAGGATCATGAAGGGCGGGACGTCCTGGATCACGCGCGTCAGACCGCCCACGTAGGCGTTGCGGCCGATGGTGACGAACTGGTGCGCGGCGGCCGCCCCGTTGACGATCGCGTTGCGCCCGACGGCCACGTGCCCGGCCAGCAGCACGTTGTTGCCGAGCTGCACGCCGTCCTCGATCTCGCAGTCGTGGGCCACGTGCGAGCAGGCCATGAGCAGGCACCCGCTGCCGACGCGCGTGACGCCGCCCCCCTTGAGCGTGCCGCGGTTGATCGTGACGAACTCGCGCACCGTGTTGCGGTCGCCCAGCACGAGCTGGGTCGGCTCGTCCTCGTAGGACAGGTCCTGCGGCGCCCCGCCGATGTTGGCCTGCCCCAGGAGGCGGTTGTCGCGCCCGATCGTGGTCACGCCGTCGATCACGACCTGGGGCCCGACGTAGGTGCCGTCGCCGATGCGCACGCCGGCCCCGATCACCGAGTAGGGGCCGATGGTCACGTCGCGGCCGAGCTCGGCGCCGTCCGCGATCACGGCCGTGGGATGGATCTTGGTCGTCATCAGGGTGTTCCGTCAGGGCTCCACCATCGTGAACGTCAGCGTGGCCTCGCACACGAGCTTGCCGCCCACCGTGCCGACCCCGCGCACCTGGGCCGTCTCGCCCTTCATGCGCTGGGTCTCGACCTCGATGCGCAGCTGGTCGCCCGGCTCGACCGGGGCGCGCAGCTTGACCTTGTCGATCGACCACAGCACCGCCAGCTTCCCGGTGTGCTCGAGCTTGCGCAGCAGCAGCACGCCGGCGAGCTGGGCCATGGCCTCGAGCTGCAGCACCCCCGGCATCAGCGGCTTGCCGGGGAAGTGTCCGGGGAAGAAGGGCTCGTTGATCGAGACGTTCTTCAGGCCCACTGCGCGCTGGAACCCGTCGATCTCGATCACGCGATCGATCAGCAGGAACGGGTAGCGGTGCGGGAGCATGCGCATGACCTCGCGCACGTCCAGGCCCGTGTCACGCCGGACCGTGCCGCCCACCTCCTGGGCCTCGAGCAGCTCGAGCAGGCGTCGCACGAGCTCGGCGTTGGTGCGGTGCCCCGAGCGCGTGGCGATCAGATGCGCGTGCAGCTCGGCCCCCAGGAGCTGCAGGTCGCCCAGCAGGTCGAGCAGCTTGTGGCGCACCGGCTCGCCGGGCATGCGCAGGACCGTCTCCGGATCCCCCAGCACGACCGTGTTCTCGCGCGTCGCGCCCTTGCCGAGCCCGGCCGAGCGCAGGAGCTCGACCTCGGAGGCCAGGCAGAAGGTGCGCGCCGGGGCGATCTCGCGCGTGAAGGCCTCGGGCGAGAGCTCGACGTGGTAGGAGCCCCCGTCGACCTCGGGATCGGCGAAGGAGGCGATGTACTGCACCGTGAGGCCCGGCCGCTCGGCCGGCAGGGCCACCAGGGTCGCCGCGCCGTCGCGCACGAACAGCGGCTCCTCGAGCCGGAAGACGCGGGCGGGCGCGCCCTGCTCGACGATCCCCGCCTGGCGGAAGAGGTCCACCAGGACCTTGGCGCTGCCGTCGAGGCCCGGCATCTCGGCGCCGGACATCTCCACGCGCAGGTTGTCGACCTTGAGGCCGTTGCAGACCGCCAGCAGGTGCTCGACCGTCTCGACCCCGTGGCCGCCGCGCTCCAGGTGCGTGCGGCGGTCCTTGTTCGAGTAGTAGCGCACGTGGGCCGGGATCGGCAGGGCGTCCGGCAGGTCCGTGCGCACGAACTCGATGCCCGCGTCCTCACCGGCCGGCAGGACGCGGACGTGCACGTTCTCGCCCGTGTGCAGGCCGCGGCCCGAGAACTCGAGCGGGCTCGAGAGCGTGCGCTGCGCGCGCTTCACGCCTCGCCCTCCCCGTCCGCGAGGCGGCGCTCGAGCGCGCGCACGCGCTGGAAGAGCTCCGGCAGCTTGCCCGTCAGCATGAAGATGCGCAGGGCCTCGCCCTTCTCGCGCGCGGGCGAGCCGAACTGGTCCTCGCCGGCCGGCACGTCCTTGCCCACGCCGGTCTGCGCCCCGATGCGCGCGCCCGGACCGATCGAGAGGTGTCCCGCGATGCCGGCCTGCCCGGCCAGGATCGCGCGCGCGCCGATGCGCGTCGAGCCGGCCACGCCCACCTGCGCGATCAGGAGCGCGCCGTCCTCGATGGTGACGTTGTGCGCGACGTGCACGAGGTTGTCGAGCTTCACGCCGTTGCCGATGCGCGTGGCCTCGAAGCGCCCGCGGTCGATGGCGCAGTTGGCGCCCATCTCGACGTCGTCCCCCACCACGACCGTGCCGTAGTGCGGGATCTTCTCCCAGCCCTCGCGCGTCGGGTCGAAGCCGAAGCCGTCCGAGCCGATCACCGTGCCGGCGTGGATCAGGCAGCGCTGACCGAGCTCGACGCCCGGGTACAGCACGACCCCCGGGTGGAGCTCGCTCCCGGCCCCCACGCGCGCCCCGGCCCCGACGTGCACGCCCGGATGGAGCACGACGCCGGCTCCGAGCTCGGCCCCCGCCCCGACGTGGCACAGGGCTCCGACGCTGGCCTCCGGCCCGATGCGGACCCCCGCCTCGACCACCGCGCTGGGGTGCACGCCCGGGGCGGGCCGCGGCGGCGGCGGGCGAAAGGCCTCGACCACGCGCGTGAAGGCGCGGCTGGGGTCGGCGCAGCGCAGGAGGACCACGTCGCTGCGACCCGCGGCCAGGTCGTTGGGCACCAGGACGGCCCCGGCCCGCGTGCTCTCGAAGGCCCGCGCGTAGCGCGCGCTGCGCACGAAGCTGACCTGGTCGGAGCGGGCCTCCTCCAGCGGAGCCGGGCCCACGATGCGACGCGCGCCGTCCCCTTCGAGGACGGCGCCGCACAGCTCGGCGAGCTCGGAGGCGGTGCGCTGGGTCATGCTACGGGTGCAAGGCTCGAGCAGAGCCCTCGCGGCGTCCTACGGAGGCGGAGACCGGCCCGGGAGAGGCCGAAGCTATGCACTCTGGGCCCCCGGCTTGTCAATGGCGAGCCGGGGAGTGTGGATTGTTGCGAACGGGCGGTGCGGGAAGAAGGACGCGGAGGACGCGGAGGAGAGGGGCGAGAAGGGAAGAAGAGCTGGGACGGGGTGGGCGGCGACGGAGCGGGAGGGACATGGTCTGGACGTGCCCCGGAAACACCCCATCTCGCCGCTCCACGCCCTCCTCATGCTCCCTCCGCGTCCTCCGCGTCCCTCTCCGCGGCTCCGCGTTCCTCTGCCTCAGAACCCGAACTCGAACTCGAAGACCTGGGTCTCGTCCCCGTCGCCCTCGCGCAGCGGGAAGCCGAAGCTGAAGGTGATCGGGAAGGCCCCCAGCGAGATCCCGAACAGGAAGCCGGTCGAGGCCCGCAGCTCGTCCGTGTCGAGCGAGAACTCGTCCGGGTCGAGGATGCCCCAGTCGAGGAACACGCCACCCTGCAGGACCTCGAGCTCGCGGTAGGAGCCCGGCTGGACGTTCTTCACCAGCGGCCGGCGGTATTCCAGGGTCCCGAGCAGGGCCGTGACGCCGCCGATGGCGTAGCCGTTCTCGTTCGGACCGACGCCGCGGAAGTCGAAGCCGCGCAGGTTGTTCCCGCCGGCGAAGACGCGCTCGGTGTAGGGCACCTCGTCCGTCGCCCCGTAGGCCGCGTTCAGCGTGAGGTTGAGGGCGAGGTGCACGTAATCCGAGACCACCTCCGGGTCCTCGTCGAACTCGTCGTAGAAGTCGAACTGGAAGGTCGTGCGCGCGAAGTCGAAGTCGCTCCCGAGGGCCTGGTCGTAGAGCGCGGCGCGCGCCCCGAAGTCGAGCCCGTTGCGCGGGGTCAGGCGGTTGTCGACGGTCGAGAAGTTGTAGCCCACGTCGAAGTGCGCCAGGTCGTTCGTGCCCTCCTGGGCCTTCAGGTCGGCCGGCACCGTCAGCGGCGTGGTCAGCCCGGGCTCGCCGCCCTCGTCCAGGTCGGAGACGTCCACGCTGCCGATCGAGTAGGCCACCAGCGCGCTCGAGTCCGGAGAGAGCTGGCGCCTCAGGTTCAGGCCGTAGTCACGGCGCTCCTCGCGGTGCGAGTCGTAGAAGCGCCGCCGGCTCAGGGCGGTGACGCCGAGGCCGATGTAGTCCTCGTGCAGGTCGAAGATGTCCGGCTCGAAGAACGTGATCGCGTACTGCGAGACCTCGGTCCCGGGCTGAGCCGAGAAGTTGAGCGTCTGGCCGGCCCCGTGGAAGGCCTCCAGCCGCCCGACCTCGCCGAAGGTGCTGCCGAGCGAGCCCGGCAGGTTGGTCAGGTCGAAGTTCCCCTTGCGGATCGCCAGCGTGCCCGAGAGCCCGTTCGTGGTCGAGATCGCGCCCCCGATGTTGAAGCTCAGCACGCCGCCCTCGTCGACGCGGAACTCGAGGTCCTTCACGCCCGGGTCGTCGGTCGGCAGGTAACGCACCTGGGGCGGGATGATGTCGGGCCGGAACTGGTCGGGCGAGAAGAACCCGGTGGCCTCGATGCGCGAGCGCGAGCGCTCGACCGCGGTCGGGTCGGCCACCTGGCCCGGCTCGACCGTGATCATGCGGCGCACGACGCGGTCCTGGGTGTGCAGGTTGCCGCGCACCAGGATCTCGCCCAGGCGCACCGGCTCGCCCTCGACGATGCGGTACACGACCCTCACGACCGGGCGCTGGCCGTCGAAGAGCAGCTCCGGCTCCTCGAAGTGGAAGCCCTCCCACTCGGCCAGCGAGGGGTGCTCGACGTGCCCCTTCTCCCCGTAGAACTGGCGCAGCGCGCGGTGGTCCTCCTCCACGCGCCGGCGCAGGAAGACCTCGCCCGCGCGCAGCTTCAGCAGGGGCTCCAGCTCGCTCTGCGGCACGGACAGCTCGGCCGGCTCCTCGCGGAAGCCGCGCTCGGCCTGCTCGTCGCGCACGCGGCGGAAGCCCGCCAGCTCGACCGACTCGACCAGGTAGGGCTCGCCCGCGTCGACCGCGAGGTGGATCGTGACCCACTCGCGGTCCTCGCTGAACTCGAGGCGCTCGAGCTCGACCACCGCGTCGAGGTAGCCGAGGTCGCGGTAGACCTCGCGCATGGCGACGATGTCGGCCTGCAGCGTCTCCTCGACGAAGTCCTTGGCGAAGAAGCCGAAGAAGCGCGGCGGGCGCAGCTCGGCGCGGGCCAGCTTCGAGAGCCCGCGCTTGAACATCAGGAAGCCCTTGTTCGGCAGCAGCTCGTTGCCCTGCAGGACCACGTCGCGCACCTTGACCTCGGGGCCCTCGACGATCTCGAAGATCACGTCGGGGGCGACCGGCGCGCCGGTCTCCGGGTCGGTGCCGGCCGGGCGCTCGACCACCTTCACGTCGACGAAGTAGAAGCCCTCCTCGCGGTAGCGCGCGAGCAGGCGCGCGCGCACGCGCGGCGCCTGGTGCAGGTAGAGCCCCTCGCGCTCGCCCACGCCGGCCCACTCGTGCACCTTGTCGTCGTCGATCTCGATGTTGCCGGTGATGCGCAGCTCGAGGTCCAGCGGCAGCTCCTCGACCCGCAGCAGGAGCTCGACCTCGCCCGGGCCCGCCGCGGAGGGCACGAGCTCGACCGTCGTGCGCACCCGGAAGGTGTCGAACAGCACCTGCACCCCGCGCTTCAGCTCGGTCTGGGCGAGGAGCGGCGCCCCGGGCGCCTGACCGAAGGCCGCCACGAGCTGGGCCTCGCTGTAGCGCACGTTGCCCGCGACGCGCACGCCGGTGACGAACGGGCGATCCTGGGGGGTGGCCGGCGGCTGCTGGGCTGCTTCCTGGCCCGTTTCCTGGGCTGCTTCCGCGGCGGGCTCCCGGGCCGGCAGCGCCAGGCCCAGCGCGCACGCCGCGCACGCCGCGCGCAGCCCGGCCGTCCATCTGCCC
This sequence comes from Planctomycetota bacterium, assembly GCA_036376275.1. Lineage (GTDB taxonomy): Bacteria > Planctomycetota > UBA1135 > UBA1135 > JABFRZ01. The sequence goes on from DASVAP010000115.1 coordinate 9,298, forward strand.
CCCATCACGCCCGCGTCAGGCCAGGACCTCGGTCGCACTCGGCGCGCGGTTCTCGAAGCGCATGGTCGACTCGAAGAACTGCAGCCGCACCGTGCCGGTCGGACCGTTGCGCTGCTTGGCGATGATCACCTCGGCCACGCCCTTGTTCTCCTCGTCGCGCTGGGCCGGGTAGTACTCCGGGCGGTAGAGCAGCAGCACCACGTCGGCGTCCTGCTCGATCGAGCCCGACTCGCGCAGGTCGGCCAGCTGCGGGCGCGGCGGGTCGCGCAGCTCGACCTGGCGCGAGAGCTGGGCCAGAGCGATGACCGGCACCTCCAGCTCACGCGCCAGCGACTTGAGCGAGCGCGAGATGTTGCTGATCTCCTGCTGCCGGCTCTCGGACTTCGGGAACGAGAGCAGCTGCAGGTAGTCGACCACGATCATGTCGAGCCCGTGCTTGGCCTTCAGGCGCCGCGCGCGACTGCGCAGGGTCATCATCGAGAGCGCCGAGGTGTCGTCGATGAACAGGCTCGTGCGCGAGAGCTCGTCGGCCGCGGCCGTCAGCTCGTGCAGGGCGTCGCTCGGTATGCGCCCCGTGCGCAGCCGGTGGGCATCGACGCGCGCGCGCGTGCACAGCATGCGCGAGACGATCGACTGGCGTCCCATCTCCAGCGTGAAGTGCAGCACGACCGGCTTGCGCTGCAGCCACTCGGGCTGCGACAGGGCCGCGTGCTCGATCATGTTCAGGGCCAGGGCCGTCTTGCCCATCGAGGGGCGCGCGGCCAGGACCACCAGGTCGCCGGCGTTGAAGCCGCACAGGAGCTGGTCGAGGTCCAGGTAGCCGGTCGTGATCCCGGTCAGCCCCTCGCGGTGGGCCGAGGCCTCGATGCGCCGGAAGGTCTCCTTGATCGCGGCCGCGATCGGCTCGGCCCCCTTGCCGCCCTCGCGCCGCGCGAGCTGGAAGATCTTCTGCTCGCTGGAGTCCAGGGCCTCCTTGACGGCCTCGCCGTCGGCGCGCGTCTCGTAGGCCTCGGAGATGATCTCCGTCGCGGCGCGGATCAGGTTCCGCAGCGCCGCCGTGTCGGCCACGATGTGCGCGTGGTGCAGGGCATGGGCCGAGGAGGTGACCTCCTGCGCGATCTGCACCAGGAAGGCGGCCCCGCCCACCTCGGCGAAGCTCCCGGCGGCGCGCAGCGTCTCGCCCAGCGAGACGAAGTCGATCGGCACGTTGCGCTCGGCCAGGCGCAGGACGCCCTCGTAGATCAGCGCGTGGCGCCGGTCGTAGAAGTCCTCGGCGCGCAGGAAGTCGGCCACCTCGGCCACGCGCTCGTCGTCCAGGAGCAGCGCCCCGAGCAGGGCCCGCTCGGCTTCCACGTTGCGCGGGGGCGTGCGCGGGCTGCGCTCGTCGGCCATGGGGCGCAGGATAGCGAACGGAGGGACGGGTTCGGAGTCCGGAGGTCGGCGGACCGCGGAGGTGGGACGACGGAGGTCGCGCCGCAGACAAGAAGAAACGGAGGAACGAGGGGGCCGGCCAGCTGCCGCTCTCCTTCCTGTCCTCCCCTCTCCCCTTTTTTTTCCTCTGCTCCTCGTGCCTGCGCGACCACCGCGGCCCTCTCCGCGCCTCCGCGGTCGGATCGAGGACCGAGACAGGAGCGCGCGCCCGGGACGATCCCGGGCGGCGCGCAGGGGGCCGGGCCGGAGGCCCGGCCCGGCACGACGCTAGCCGGCCTCGGCCTCGACCACGATCTGGATGCCGGCGTAGTGCTCGCCGTAGACGTGGATCGGGATCTCGTGGGAGCCGACGCTCTTGATCGGCTCCTCCAGACGCACGTCCTTCTCCTCGACCGTGACGCCGGCCTTGGCCAGCAGCTTGACGATCGCCGCCGCCGAGACCGAGCCGTACAGCGTGCCGGTCGTGTCCGCCTTCTCGACCACCGAGAGGGTGATCTTGCCGAGGGCCTCGATGCGCGCGCCGACCTCGGCCTCGCGCTGCTTCTCCTCGGCCTCGTGGCGCACGCGCTTGCGCTCCATGGCGCGCACGTTCTCGGGCGTGGCCTCGACCGCGAGCTTGCGGGGGATCAGGTAGTTGCGCGCGTAGCCGGGGCGGACGCGCACGACATCGCCGATGCGCCCGAGGGGCTCGACGTTCTCGCGCAGGAGCACGTTCAGGTTCTTCATGGGGTCTCCCGCGCTACTCGACGAAGGGCAGGAGCGCCATGTGACGCGCCCGCTTGATGGCCTGCTTCAGGATGCGCTGGCGCTGGGCCGAGAGACCCGTGCGGCGGCGCGAGAACATCTGGCCCTGGCCGCCGACGCACTTCTTGAGGAGCTCCACGTTCTTGTAGTGGAGGTCCTGGTCCTTGACCTTGATCTTCTCGTAGGTCGGGGCCTCGAAGCGGTCGCCCCGCTCGCCCCGGTCGCTGCGTTCGAATCCCATGGCTCAGGCTTCCTCTCCGGCCGGTTCGGCCGCGGGGACCGTGGCCTCGTCCAGCTCGGGTTCGCCCGCGCCTTCCTCGGCCTCCTCGTCTTCCTCGTGATCTCGGTCGAACCGGTCCTCCGGCGGCATCGGGATGACGAAGTCCGCCGCCGACTCGGCCTGGGTCAGGGCCAGCTCCTCGGCCGGCACGGACTCGGCCGAGAGGATCAGGTAGCGCAGCACGCTCTCGGTCAGGTCGAGCTCACGCCGCAGCCCGGCCACGCCGTCCGCGTCGAGCTCGCCGTAGGCCAGGAGGTACGTACCCCGGCGGCGCTGGCGGATGGGATAGGCGAGCATGCGCTCGTCCCAGCGGCGCGCCGCGAGGACCTTGCCCCCGTGTTTCTCGATCAGCCCCGTGGCGCCGGCCTTGGCTTCCTTCCAGCCGGCCCGCACGACGTTGTTGTCGAGCAAGTACATGATCTCGTAGGTCCGCGACATGTTCGGTCTCTTTCTGTGTCGTGCGGGCCCGCAGCAGACTCGCGTTCACTGCTCGGTGCCCTGATTCCAGCGGCTGTGGAACCGCGTCATGCAGGCCTCGATGTCGCCGCTCACGAGCCAGGCGAAGGCCGCCTCGGCGGCTTCAGCCACCGCGCGGTCGATCGCGCCTCGCTCGTCCTCGGCGAACCTTGCCAGCACGTGACGCGCCGCATCGGTTCGGGAGCGCCCGATCCCGACCCGCAGGCGCGGGACGCGATCGGTTCCCAGGGAATGGAGGATCGATTCCAGCCCGTTGTGCCCGCCGCTCGAGCCGTGCGGGCGCAGGCGGAGCTTCGCGAGCGGCAGGTCCAGGTCGTCCAGGACGACCAGGCAGGCTCCGGGCTCCGCGCCCGCCCACGCCAGGAGCGCGGGCAGGACGCTCCCCGAGCGGTTCATGAAGGTCGTGGGCTTCACCAGCAGCGCGTCCGGCTCGTGGAGCCGGGCTGCGGTGAAGGCCGCGGGGCCGTCGAAGCGCTCGAGGGATCGGGCAGGTTCAAAGAGCACCCCCTCGCGGCGCGCCAGGTGGTCCACCACGTCGAAGCCGACGTTGTGGCGCGTCGACTCGTACTCCGGACCGGGGTTGCCGAGTCCGACGACGAGCCTCACGCGGCGCTCCGGGGGAGGGTCCGCCCCCCGCGTTCCCGGCCCGTGCCGGAGTCCGAGGGGCGCAGCATCTTAGGGATCGCGGCGCGCGACGCAAGCGGCCAGGCCGCCCGGCGCGCGCTACTCCTTCTTCCCGCCGCCCTTGGCGGGGGCGGCGGCCTTGTCGCCGGCCTTCTCGGCCCCGGCGGCAGCCGGAGCGGCGGCAGCCGCGGCGGTGGCAGCGGCCTCGCCCTCGGGCGCCGCGGCGGCCACGGCGGGGGCCGCGACCTCCTCCTTGATGATCACGACGACGGCCACCGGCGTCTGGGGCGGCGTCACCAGGCGCACGCCATCGGGCAGCTTGAGGTCGCGGGCGAAGAGCGGGTGGCCGAGCTCCATCGCGTCCACGTTGACCTCGATGTGGTCGGGGATCTTCGAGGGGATCGCGGCCACCATGACCTCCGCCACCAGGTGGTTCAGCACGCCGCCCTTCGGGTGGCCGACGAACTGGAGCATGACCTCGGCCTCGGTCTCGCGCGTCAGGTCGACGCGGCGGAACTCGACGTGCAGGATCTGCTCGCCCAGCGGGTCCCACTGCAGCTCGCGCACCATCGCGCTGTCGCTCGCGCCGCCTTCCAGCTCGAGCATGAACACGTGCTCGTGGTGCCGGCGCGCCTCCAGGAACTGCTCCTGCTCGATCGTCAGGTTCAGGGACGCCTTGCCCTCGCCCTGCAGGATCGCGGGGATGCGCCCCTGCAGGCGCAGGATGCGCGCCGGGCGGGTGCCGGCCTTGGGACGGAGATGGGTCTTGAGGTTGGCGGTCATGGCTCGTGTGCGCGGCCCGCGGGGGCCACCGGATTTTCGGGCGGAACAGTGTAGCGGGGGCCAGGCCGGGGCGCTCCCCCCCTCCCCCGGGTCAGTCCTCCAGGGTCTCGAACAGGATGCTCAGGGAGCGCGAGTCGTGCAGGTTGCGGATCGCCCGCGCCAGGAGGGGGGCCACCGACACGGTCCGCAGCTGGCGCGGCGCGCGGGTGCGGCCGGGGATCGTGTCCGTGACCAGGATCGTGTCCGCCGGGCAGCCCTCCAGGCGCTCGACGGCCGGCCCGCACAGGACGGCGTGGGTCACCGCCAGGACGATCGTCCGGGCCCCGTGGGCGCGCACGATCTTGGCCGCCTCGGAGATCGAGCCGCCGGTCGAGATCATGTCGTCCACGATCAGGACGTTGCGGCCCTCGACCTCGCCGATCATGTGCTCGACGGCGATCTCGGAGCCGGAGACGCGGCGCTTGTCGACGATGGCGAGGTC
>DASVAP010000122.1:0-36702 GCA_036376275.1 Planctomycetota bacterium
GCGCCCGGAGCGCAGCAGCGAGACCACGGTGCCCTCCACCGCGGCGGCGGCCTCCTTCAGGCCGAGGTAGTCGAGCAGCATGCTGCCCGCCATGATCGCGGCGACCGGCGAGGCGGTGTTCTGGCCGGCGTACTTCGGCGCGGAGCCGTGGATCGGCTCGAAGAGCGCCTTCTTGCCGGGGTGGATGTTCGCGCTGGCCGCGATGCCGAGTCCGCCCTGCAGCACGGCGCCCAGGTCGGTCAGGATGTCGCCGAACATGTTGGTCGTCACGGCGACGTCGAACCACTCGGGGTTCTTGATCATCCACATGCAGGCCGCGTCGACGTAGGCGTGGTCGGTCGTGATGTCCGGGTACTCCTGCCCGACCTCGGCGAAGGTGCGCGTCCACAGGTCGTGCGCGCGCATCGCGTTCGCCTTGTCGATCAGCATCACCTTCTTGCGCTTGTTGCGCGTGCGCGCGAGCTCGAAGGCGTAGCGGACGGCGCGCTCGACGCCGGCGCGCGTGTAGACCAGGACCTGCGTCGCGACCTCGTTCGGCTGGCCCTTGTGCGTGAAGCCGTGGGCGCCGACGTAGGCGTCCTCGGTGTTCTCGCGGATGAAGACCATGTCGATGTCCTCGGCCTTCTTGTTCTTGAGAGGGCAGAGGCGCTCGTCGAACACCTTGATCGGGCGCAGGTTGACGTACAGGTCGAGCTCGAAGCGCATCTTGGCGATGATCCCGTACTCGATCAGGCCGACCGGCGCGCGCGGGTCGCCGATGGCCCCGAGCAGGATCGCGTCCATGCCCTTGACCTCCTCGAAGGCCGCGTCCGGGAAGATCTCGCCGGTCTTGAAGTAGTGCTCGCTGCCGAAGGGCAGGTGGTGGTAGGCGAGCTTGAACCCGTGGACCTCGGCCGCGGCGTCGAGGACCTTCAGCTCCTCGGCCATGACTTCCGGGCCGATGCCGTCGCCGCCGATCACCGCGATTTCGAACTGCTTCATGGGGAGGAGTGGGGAGCGGGGAGGACTCTTCTGGTTGTTCGGAGGCGGGCCGGTCAGGCCTTCACGGGTACGGGGCGGGCGCGGAACATCCCGGGGCGGTAGGCCACGATCTTGCCCTCGATCGCGCTGGCCGCGACGGTCAGGGGCGAGGCCAGGTACAGCTTCCCGGGGCCGCTGCGGCCGGTGAAGTTGCGGTTGATGGCGCTGACGGTGACCTGCTCGGGCCGCTCGGAGACGCCCGGCCCGCAGCCGATGCAGGCGCCGCAGCCGGGCTCGATGACCTCGACCCCGGCGCGCTGGAACAGCTCGAGGTAGCCGCGTTCGCGCGCGTAGTCGCGCACGGCCTCGGAGCCGAACTGGATCAGCATGCGCACCCCGGGGCGCACGCGCCGGCCGGCCTCCAGGGCCTCGCCCACGACCTGGGCGTAGAAGTCGAGGTCGCGCTCCTTGCCGGCCGTGCAGGAGCCGGCGTAGGCGATGTCGATCTTGACCTCGCCCAGCTCGGCCACGGTCGCGCCGTTCGTCGGGTCGCTGGGCTTGGCCACCATCGGCTCGATCGCGGAGAGGTCGATCCGGTGCACGCCGCCGTCGTAGTGCGCGCCAGGGTCCGGGGCCACGAAGCGCGCGGCGATGGCGCCCGCATCGCTCCCCGGCCGGCGCGCGGCGATCCAGGCGGCCGTGGCCGCGTCGCCCTCGCAGATGCCGGTCTTGGCCGAGCACTCGGTGGCCATGTTCGTGAGCGTGGCACGCTCGTCCATGTCGAGCGTCGCGAGACCCGGGCCGCCGAACTCCATCACGCGGTCGAGCGTCTGCTCCTCCTTGGCGAAGGTGCGCAGGATCTCGAGGATCACGTCCTTGGCCGTGACCCCGGGACGGAGCTTGCCGGAGAGCTCGAAGCGGATCGACTCGGGCACGCGCACGAAGGTGAAGCCCGCGTGCACCAGACCCGCGTACTCGGTCGCGCCCACGCCCCAGGCCAGGGCGTTGTTGCCGCCGCCCATGCAGGTGTGGCTGTCGGTCGCCTGCACGAAGTCGCCCGGGTCGAGGAACTGCTCGCGCGCGACCTGGTGGCAGATGCCGGGCGAGATCCCGTCGCGGGCCGAGTAGTCGCGCACGCCGGTGTGGACCTGGAACTCGCGCTGCAGGCGCCGCAGCGTCCCGATCAGCGGCGCGAAGGGCGCCATCTTGGCCACGCCGTCGGCGTACAGGAGATGGTCCTCGAAGACCGCGAACTTGCGCGGGTCGTTCAGGCGGTAGTCGGCGCCGTACTCCTGGGCCAGGAAGTGGTGCACCTGGGCGGTGGTGAACTCGTGGCTGTAGCCCGCGTCGACCTTGACCAGCGCGCAGTCGCCCGGCTTGAGGTGCGCGCGCCCCGGCTCGGCCCCGACCAGGTGCGCCGCCAGGATCTTCTCGGCCATCGTCATCGGTCGCGGCGGCGTGGCCGGCAGCGACACGCTCGTCCGCCCCGCGCGCACCTCGGCCGAGAACGGGAACAGGCCGCCCGCCTCGAGGATCGCGCGCGTGACCGGGTCGTAGCGGCCCGTGAACTCCGCCAGCGGGATCTCCTCGCCGCGCTGCAGGCGCACGAGCACGTCGTGGCCGGCCATGAGCTGGCCGAGGTTGACGTTGTTGCGCTCGTGGATCGGCGCGAAGCTGGAGGCGATCACGAGCTCGATCCCGCACCACTTCTCGGCCTGCGGGGCGGTCTCGCGCGACGAGCCGGTGCCCTTGCGCTGGCCCGATACGATCACCTGGAAGTCGCCGTCCAGCAGGGCGCGCGTGCCGAAGACGCGCTTGCTGGTCTCGTCCATGAGCCCCGCGTAGGCGTCCAGCGCGATGTCCTCCGGCTTGTGGCGGAAGCAGACCCAGGCCGGGGTCATCACGTCGGTGTTGATGTCGTCGAGCAGCTCGCGCGGCTCGACCTCCTCCATGCGCAGGTCCAGCTCGCCCGAGAGCTGGCGGCGGATCGCCCCCAGGTCCTTGGTCAGGAACAGGACGCGCTTCTTCGGGTCGAGGCGCACGACCCGCGTGCCGTCGGCGCGCGTGTGGACGAGGGAGTTCACCGGTCTTTCCTAGGCCCTCAGGCGCGGGGGTTCTCGATCAGGATGGCGATCCCCTGGCCCCCGCCGATGCAGGCCGAGGCCACGCCGTAGCGCTTGCCGGAGCGACGCAGCTGCAGCATCAGGGTCAGGACCAGGCGCGTGCCCGTGGCCCCCAGGGGGTGCCCGAGGGAGATCGCCCCGCCGTTGACGTTGGCCCGCTCGCGCTCGAGGCCGAGCTCCTTCTCGCAGCCCAGGTACTGGGCCGCGAAGGCCTCGTTGATCTCGACCAGGTCGACGTCGGCGAGCTTGATACGGGCGCGCTCGAGGCACTTCTGGATGGCCGGCACGGGCCCGATGCCCATCTCGGAGGGGTCCACGCCGACCGAGGCGTGGGCGCGCACCAGCGCCAGGACATCGAGCTTGTCGGCCTTGGCGCGCTCGGCCGTGGTCACGAGCAGGGCCGCGGCCCCGTCGACGATGCCGCTGGCGTTGCCGGCCGTGACCGTGCCGTCCTTGCCGAAGGCCGGGTTGAGCCGGGCCAGGGCCTCGAGCGAGGTGTCGGGCTTGATGTGGTCGTCCGTGTCGATCACGACCTCGCCCTTCCTCGTGGCGAGCTTGACCGGCGCGATCTCCTCGGCGAAGCGCCCCTCCTTCACGGCCGCGGCGCCGAGCTTGTGCGAGCGCAGCGCGTACTCGTCCTGGGCCTGGCGCGGGATCGAGAGGCGCCGGGCGATCTTCTCGGCCGTCTGGGCCATGAACAGGCCGCACTGCGGGTCCTTGAGCGAGGAGAACAGCAGGTCCTCGAGCTGCGGCTGCACGCCGAAGCGGAAGCCCTCGCGCGCGCCGCGCAGGACGAAGGGCGCCTGGCTCATGCTCTCCATCCCGCCGGCCAGGACCGTGCGGCACTCGCCGGTGCGGATCAGGAGGCTGGCCTGCACGAGCGCTTCGATGCCGGAGCCGCACAGGCGATTCACGGTCAGGGCCGGGGTGCCCAGGGGGATCCCGGCCTGCAGGGCCACGTGGCGGGCGCCGTAGATCGCGTCGGCCGAGGTCTGCAGGGCGTTGCCCACGACCACGTGCTCGACGCTCTCCGGGTCGATGCGCGCCCGCTCCAGGGCCGCCCGGGCCGCGTGGGCGCCGAGCTGGATGGCCGAGAGCTCCTTGAGCTTGCCGTACCCGGGCGTGCCCGAGTACTCGCACATGGGGGTGCGCGCGCCGCCGACGATCGCGATGTCCGTCATGGTCGTGGTCCTGCTGGTGGAGGGGATCGGCCGGGGCCTACTTGCCCTTGAAGCTCGGCTTGCGCTTCTCGAGGAAGGCCGCCATGCCCTCCTTCATGTCCTCGGTCGAGGCCGCCAGGCCGAACAGGTCGCACTCGAGGATCTCGCCCTCGCGCTGCGGGATGTTCGAGCCGCGGTTGATGGCCTCGATCGCGAAGCGCACGGCCACCGGGCCGCGCGAGAGGATCGTCTCGACCATCTTCAGCGTCCCGGCGCGCAGCTCGGCCGGCGGGAAGATGCGGTTGACGACGCCGACGCGGTGCGCCTCCTCGGCCGAGAAGGGCTCGCCCGTGAGGATCCACTCGCGCGCCACGGCCGGCCCGGCGATGCGGCTCAGGCGCTGCGTGCCGCCGTAGCCGGGGATGATGCCGAGGCTGACCTCCGGCAGGCCGACGCGCGCGGTCGTGGCGGCCGTGCGCAGGTTGCAGGCCAGCGCCAGCTCGAGCCCGCCGCCCAGCGCGAAGCCGTTGATCATCGCCACGGTGGGTTTCCCCATGTGCTCGACGCGCGCCAGCACCTGCTGGCCGCGGTAGGCCACCTCCTTGGCGGAGAGCGGCGTCATCAGGGCCAGCTCCTTGATGTCGGCCCCGGCCACGAAGGCCTTCTCGCCGGCGCCGGTGATGACCAGCGCGCGCACGCTCTCGGAGGTGCGGCAGTGCTCGAAGGCCTGCTCCATCTCCGTCAGCGTGGCCGCGTTGAGCGCGTTGAGCTTGTCGGGCCGGTTGACGGTCAGCATCGCGACGCCGCCGGCGACATCCAGGAGGATGTTCTGGTAGCTCACTTCTTGGCCCCCTTCTCCGCACCCGAGGCCGGGCGCTGGATGGTGACCTTGGTGATCTTGACCGGGCTGACCGGCTTCGAGCGCTCGCCACCCGGCTGCACCGGCGCGCTGGCGATCTTCTCGAGCACGTCGTCGCCCTCGACCAGCTTGCCGAAGGCCGTGTACTGACGGTCGAGGAAGCCGGCGTCGCCGTGGCACACGAAGAACTGGCACCCGGCCGAGTCGGGGTTCTGCGAGCGCGCCATGGAGAGGATCCCGCGCGCGTGGTGCACGTCGTTGAACTCGGCCTTGATCTGGTAGCCGGGCCCGCCCGTGCCGTCGCCCTTGGGGCAGCCGCCCTGGATCATGAAGCCCTTGATCACGCGGTGGAAGCCGGTGCCGTCGTAGAAGCCCTTCTCCGCGAGCTTCACGAAGTTCTCGACGTGGCCCGGGGCCTTGTCGGGGAAGAACTCGAAGGTCATGGCGCCGGCGCTGGTCTCCATGCGGGCGCGGATGCCGGTGAGGGTGGCTTTGCTCATGGGTGCTCCTGTCTGTTCCTTACTGCTGGGCCTTCCAGGCGGCCGGGTCGGCGGGCGCCTTCACGACGACGGCGCGCTCGATGATCTGGGGCTCGTGCGGGCGGTCGCCCTGCCCGCGCGGGGTCTTGACGATGCGGTCGACGACGTCGAGGCCGGTGACGAGCTGGCCGAAGCCGCTGTACTGGCCGTCGAGGTGCGGCGCGTTCGCGTGCATGACGAAGAACTGGCACGAGGCCGAGTTCGGGTCGGGCGTGCGCGCGGCCGAGAGCACGCCGGGCACGTGCTTCTTCGCGTTGAACTCGGCCTTCAGGATGCGCGGCCCGTTGCCCGAGCCGGAGCCGTCCGGGTCGCCGCCCTGGATCATGAAGCCCGGGATCACGCGGTGGAACGTGGTCCCGTCGTAGAAGCCGGTGTGGGAGAGGTCGAGGAAGTTGCGCACGTGATTGGGAGCCACGTCGGGCCAGAACTCGGCCAGCAGGTCGCCGCGGTTGGTCGTGAGCAGCACCCAGTACTTCGCCAGCTCCGCCGCCGGCAGGGCGGCCTCGTCCATGAACTTCGTCTCCTTGGGCGCGGCCTCGAGCACGCGCACCTTCCGCGGCGCGAGCGCGCCCCAGGCGAGCTCGAAGTCGGCCGTCTCCCTCAGGCTCGCGCCAAGATCGACCTCGACCGTCTTCTTCGCGCCCCCCGGGAGCTCGAGCGCCGCCTGGCCGCCCTTCTCCGCCAGGGCCTTCCCGCCGACCGAGAAGCCGGCCGGCGTGAGCTGCCAGCCCTCGAGCGCGGCCCCGTCGGCCGGCGCCTCGAGGTTCAGGCGCACCTTGTAGGGCTTCCCGGCCACGAAGTAGGCCGGAGCCTCGAGCGTGACCTTGGTCTCACCCGCGAACGCGAGGATCAGTGCAGCGAGGATCATGAGCTAGACCTTCTTGTCGCCTTGCCACTTGTAGAAGCCCTCGCCGCTCTTCCGGCCGAGCTTCTTCTCCTTGACCTTCTGGCGCAGGATCTCGGGGATGGCGAAGGCCGGTTCCTTGGGGAAACGCGCGACCCAGCCCTCCAGGATCGAGAGCGTCGTGTCGAGCCCGACGTAGTCGGTCAGCGTGATCGGCCCCATCGGATAGCCGCAGCCGTACTGCATGGCCGCGTCGATGTCCTCCTTGGTGGCGTCGCCGCGCTCGAGCATCTGCAGGGCCTGGGTCATGTAGGGCACCAGCAGGCGGTTCACCACGAAGCCCGGCGTGTCCTTGCAGGCCACCGGGGTCTTGCCGACGGCCTCGCCGAAGGCGCGCGCGGCGGCGAACACGTTCTCGTCGGTCTTCGACGTGCGCACGACCTCGACCAGCTTCATCAGCTGGACCGGGTTGAAGAAGTGCAGCCCGACGAAGCGCGCCGGCCGCCCCGAGGCCTCGGCCATCTCGCCGATCGGGAACGAGGAGGTGTTCGAGGCGAAGATCGTGTCCTTCTTGCAGAGCTTCCCGAGCTCGGCGAAGAGCGACTTCTTCGCGCCCAGGTCCTCGACGATGGCCTCGATCACGAGGTCGCAGTCCGCCAGGTCCTTCTTGTCGAGCGAGCCGGTGATGCGCGCGCGCGTGGCCGCCGCGTCGCCCCTGGCCTGCTCGGGTGCCTTGCCCTTCTCGATCGCCTTCTCGGCCAGCTTGGCCAGGCTCTTGTCGATGCGCGCGAGCCCGGAGTCGAGGAACTCCTTCTTCGACTCGAGCGCGACGACGGCGCAGCCCGCCTGGGCCGCGACCTGGACGATGCCGTGGCCCATCAGGCCGCAGCCGACGACTCCGACTTTCTGGATCTGCATGGGGACTTCCGGGGTGTCCGTTCAGGAGGATTTGCGATGGAAGGCGGCCGCGAAGCCGAGGCCGCCCGAGATGCACAGGGTGGCCAGGCCGTGGCGGCCGCCGCGGCGCGCCAGCTCGTGCAGGAGCGTGACGACGATGCGCGCGCCGGTGGCGCCGATCGGGTGGCCGAGCGCGATCGCGCCGCCGTTCACGTTGACGCGCTCCATCGGCAGCGAGAGCTTGCGCTGGCAGGCCAGGACCTGGGCCGCGAAGGCCTCGTTGAGCTCGATCAGGTCGTAGGCGTCCGGGGCGAGGCCGTTCTCCCTGGCGAGCGCCTGGCAGGCCGGCACCGGCCCGAGGCCCATGCGCGCCGGGTCGAGGCCGACCTGGACGCTCGCGCCGACCTCGGCCAGCGGCTCGAGGCCCAGCGCAGCGGCGCGCTCGGCGCGCATGACGAGCAGCGCCGCGGCGCCGTCGGTGATCCCGCTCGCGTTGCCGGCCGTCACCGTGCCGTGCTGCGCGTCGAAGACCGGCGCGAGCTTGGCGAGCCCGGCGAGCGTCGCGTCGCCGCGCACGTGCTCGTCCACGGCGAAGCGCGTCTCGCCCTTCCGCGAGGTCAGCGTCACCGGCGCGATCTCGGCCTCGAAGCGCCCGGCGGCCTGGGCCGCGGCAGCCCTGTGCTGGCTCTCGAGCGCGAAGCGGTCCTGCTCGGCGCGCGGGACGTCGAGCTCGCGCGCCAGGGTCTCGGCCGTCTCGCCCATGAGCTGCCCCGCCAGCGGGCACAGGAAGCCGTCCTGGTACATCGCGTCGACCACCGGCGCGTGCCCGAGGCGATAGCCCTTGCGCATCTGCGGCAGGAAGTACGGCAGCCCGCTCATGCTCTCGGTGCCGCCGCCGATCGCGACCTCGCAGCGCCCGAGGCGCACCGACTCGACCGCCAGGGCCAGCGCCTTCAGGCCCGAGCCGCAGGCCATGTTCACGGTCCAGGCCGGGGTCGTCTCCGGGATCCCGGCGCGCACGCTCACCTGCCGCGCGACGTTCGGGCCGCCGCCGGCCTGGCGCGCATTGCCGAGCACGACCTCCCCCACCTCGGCCGGGTCGAGCCCGGAGCGCGCCAGCAGGGCCTTCACCACGCTCACCCCGAGGTCGGCCGCGGAGAGCTCGGAGAGCGACCCGAGGTAGCGACCGATGGGCGTCCGCAGCGCGTGCGTGACGACCACGGGGGAGGGCTCGGGGCGCATCGAAGGTGGCTCGGGGCGGCTTCGAGCGCCTGGGTGGGGAGCCGGGTCGCGCCGGGCCGCGCCGCGGCCGGCCCCGCCGGGGTGGGACCGGAAGCGCTGCCGCTGCGGCGTCGGGTGGCCTCTGCCCGCGGAGTTCGAAGGGCAAACAGGGTAGGGGCCGCGCCGCGCCGAGACAACCGCAGCCGGCGCGAAATCCGGCCCGCGCGCGGGCCTGGCGTGGGGGTGCGGACGTGTGTGCTCCCGGTTCGCCCGATCCCGCGCGATGGAGTAGGATCGCCCCGGGCTCCCCGGAGCCCGTACACACCCTTGGAAGCGAGCCACGATCCGAGCGCGGAGCACGCGTCGGCCCCGGCGGGGCAGGCGACGGCCTCCGGCCAGGGGCGCGCGCCCGCGCCGCTCGAATCGGCACCCGTCCGGACGCCCCGGCGCCGACCGCAGGGCGCGCGCGCGCGCCACGCGCTCCTCGTGGGGCTGCTGGGCGACGAGTCGCCGGCCGTCCTCGGCCCGGTGCGCGCGAGCCTGCTGGCGGCCGGGCGCGCGGCCCTGCCGGCCCTGCGCCGCGCGGTGCGCAGCTCCGAGGCGCGCACGCGCGGCCGGGCGCGCACGATCCTGGCCCAGATCGAGCGCCAGCGCGTGCTGCGGCGCCTGGCGGGCTACGCCCTGCGCCCGGACGTGGACCTCGAGCGCGGCCTGTTCCTGATCTCGCGCCTGGACCGCCCCGACCTGGACCGCCGCCGCTACGTGCGCGCCCTGGACGCGATGGGCTCGGCCGTGCGCGCGCGCCTGGCGGCCGCGGCCGACGGCCCGAGCGCGCCGCTGGCCCTGGCCCAGTACCTGGGCGACGAGCTCGGCTTCGTGGGCTGCGCGAGCGACTTCAACCACCCCGACAACGTGTTCCTGCACCGCGCGCTGGAGAAGAAGCGCGGGATGCCGCTGACGCTGGTGGCGATCTACCTGCTCGTGGCGCGCCGCGCGGGCCTCAAGGCCGCGCCGATCGCGCTGCCCGGGCGCGTCCTGCTGCGGCTCTACGCCGGCCCGCGCTCGCTGATCCTCGACCCGTTCCTGGGCGGCAAGGCGCGCACGCGCCAGGACTGCGTGAACTACCTGGCCAAGCACGGCCTCGTGCCGCGCCCGCAGTGGTTCGCCGACGCGCCCGACGCGGCCCTCTTCCACCGCCACCTGCTCAACCTGATGGGCAGCCACCAGGCGCGCGGCCACGCGCGCGAGGCGGCCGAGCTCTCGGCCGTCGTGGCCGGGGTGAACCGCGTGCGCGCCCGGCGGCGCGCCGCGAAGTAGCGTGCCGGAGCGCTCCAGCCGGGCGCCCGAGCGCCTGAGCGCCCCGGTCGTGCCGCTCTTCCCGCTGCCGAACGTGTGGCTCTTCCCGGCCGTGATCCTGCCGCTGCACGTGTTCGAGGAGCGCTACCGGCAGATGGTCGAGGACTCGCTCGACGGCCCGGGACGCCTGGTGCTCGGCACGATCCGCGCCGGCCACGAGGCCGAGGCCGCCGGCGCGCCGCCGATCTATCCGCTGGCGGGGCTGGGCGAGATCGGCCGCCACGAGCGCCTCGAGGACGGCCGCTACAACATCCTGCTGGTCGGCCTGCAGCGCGTGTTCGTCAAGGAGGTCCCGAGCGAGCGCCTCTACCGCAAGGTGGAGGCCTACCCGGCCCACGAGCTCCCGATCACGCCGCGCGCCGAGCCCGAGCTGCGCAAGCAGCTCCTGGTGGCCCTGGCCGCGCGCACCGAGGAGCTGCCGGACATCCCCGACGAGTTCTCGACCGGGCACCTGGTCGACATGCTCGTCCTGCGCATGCCGCTCGAGCCGGACTCGCTCAACGCGCTCTACAGCGAGCTCGACACGGAGAAGCGCGCGCTGGCGGCGCTGGGCGAGCACGCGCGGCGGCCGCTCTCCTCATGATTGCAGGGCCGGCGGGAGCCCGCCGGGCCGCGCGCGCGCCTCGTCCGGCCGCACCGCCTCCTCGACCGTGAGCGGCGCGCGCCGGCGGAAGGGCTCGACGCGCACCGGGCAGTCGGACAGGTCGCAGCTGGCGCAGTAGGCACGCCGGCACGGGTCGGTGTGGAAGGCGAGCTCGCCCTCGACGCCCAGGTCGCGGATCACGCCGGCGCCGAGCTGATCCGCGAGCGCGTGGGCGCGCTCGACCGGCCAGAACTCGGGCACGACCAGGTGCGCGTCGACGTGGTGGTAGCGCCCGGCGCGGCGCGCGCGCAGGTGGTGCAGGTGCACGAAGCCGCCGCCCAGGCGCGCGCCGAGGACCTGCACCAGGCGCGCGAGGAGCTCGGGGTCCTCCTCGTCCAGCAGGCCGCGCGCGGCCTCGCGCACGAGGCGCGCGCCGGTCCAGAAGAGCTGCAGCGCCACCAGGCAGGCGACCAGCGGGTCGAGCCAGCCGATCCCGGTCCAGCGCACGAGCAGGAGCCCCACCACGATCCCCGCGCTCGTCCACCAGTCCGAGAGCACGTGCTTGCCGTCGGCGACGAGCGTGAGCGAGTCGTTGCGCCGCCCGGTGCGCACCAGGAACAACCCGAGCGCCGCGTTGACCAGGCCCGCGCCCAGGACGATGGCGAGCCCCACGTCGAGGTCGCGCAGCTCCACGCCGAGCACGAAGGCCTGCAGCGCCTCGTACACGATCAGGAGCGCCGCGAAGGCGATCAGCCCGCCCTCGAAGGCGGCCGAGAAGTACTCGATCTTCCCGTGCCCGTAGGGATGGTTGCGGTCGGCCGGACGCCCGGCGAAGAGGATGCTGCCGATCCCGAAGGCCGCCGCGACGACGTTGACGATCGACTCGAGCGCGTCCGACAGCACCGCGGCCGAGCCCGTGCGCCGGTAGGCCTCCAGCTTGGCCGCCAGGAGGAGCAGCGCGACCCCCAGCGAGAGCAGCCCCGCGCGCAGGCGCGCGCGCGACTCGGGATCGCGCGGGTGCAGCCCGCTCACGGCCCCTCGAGCGTCGCCACGACCGGCGCGTGGTCGCTGGGCCTCGGGCCGGCGCGCGCCGCGAGGTCGACCTCGACCGCCGTGCAGGCCTCCTGCGCGCGCGGCGAGAAGAGGAGGTAATCGATGCGCAGCCCCTTGTTGCCGCGCTCGAAGGCGCGCGTGTAGTAGTCCCACCAGGTGTAGACCCGGCCCTCGGGGTGGAAGTGCCGCAGGCCGTCCTCGAGGCCGAGGCCGAGCAGCCCCGCCAGCGCCTCGCGCTCGCGCGCCGAGCACAGGATGCGCTCGTGCCAGGCGCGCGGGTCGTGCACGTCCAGGTCGTCGCGCGTCACGTTCAGGTCGCCGCCGACCACGACCTTCTCGGCCAGCGGGAAGCGCTCCGCCAGGTACGCGCGCAGGGCCGCGTACCAGGCCAGCTTGTCGTGGTAGCGCGCGTGGCCGACCTCCTGGCCGTTGATGGCGTAGACCGAGGCCACCAGCCACTCCCCCACCTGGGCCGTCAGCACGCGCGCCTCGCCGTCGAAGCGCGCGTCGCCCAGGCCCGCGCGCACGTCCTCGATGCGCTCGCGCGCCAGGATCGCGACGCCGTTGTAGGTCTTCTGGCCGGCGTGGGCGATCTGGTAGCCGAGCTCCTCCAGGGGCTCGCGCGGGAACTGCTCGTCGACGCACTTCGTCTCCTGCAGGAGCACGATCTCGGGCCGCGTCTCGGCCAGCCACGGGACCAGCCGCTCGAGGCGCGCGCGGACCGAGTTCACGTTCCAGGTGGCGATGCGCATGTGCGGCGGAGCATAGCGACGGGCGTGCACGGGCTCCCGCGCCGCGCCGGGAACCCGGCGGCCCCCGCACCGTCCCCGGCCGCGCGGGAGGCCGGTACGATGCGCACGTGTGGCTCGCCCTCCTGCTCCCCCTCGCCGGTGACGGCCTCGCGGCCGGGCTGCGGCCGCTGGTCGAGGGACACTGTGTCGAGTGCCACGCGGGCGCGGAGGCGAAGGGCGAGCTCGACCTGGCCGGACTGGTCGGAGCGGAGGAGGCCCTGGCGGAGCGGCGCGAGACGCTGGCCGCGATCCGCGCCGTGCTGCGCGGCGACGACATGCCGCCGCCGCGCCGGCCGCGGCCGCCGGTCGAGCTGGTCGAGCAGGCCCTGGCGGCGCTCGAGCAGGCCCTCGGGCCGGCCGCGGTCGGGCCGGAGCTCCGGCGCCTGAACCGGACGCGCTACGAGAACGCGGTGCGCGACCTGTTCGGCGTGGCCTACCCGGCGCGCGCGCTCTTCCCGCCCGACGACGTGGGCGCGCGCTTCGACAGCGAGGCGGCCTCGGGCGGCGCGAGCGCGCTGCTGGTCGAGCGCTGGGTCGAGGCGGCCGAGACGATCGCCGCGCGCGCCCTCCCGGACGAGTCCGCCAGCGAGACGCGCGTGTTCGCGGCCGCCGAGCTGGACCTCGAGGGCGGGGCCGGGCTGCGCGACGGGCGCGTGGCGCTCTTCTCGCGCGGGCGCGTCGGGGTGAGCGTCACGCTGCCGCGCCGGAGCCGCTACCGCCTCGAGCTCGTCGGCTGGGGCGACCTGGCCGGCCCGGAGCGCCCACGCATCGTCTTCGACCTCGATCGCGCCAAGCTCGGCCTGCGCGAGCTCACGCGCGAGGCCCCGGCCGAGGAGACGCTGGCGCTCGAGTTCGAGGCCGAGGCCGGAGCGCACGAGCTCGGCGCGAGCTTCGTCAACGACTTCTTCGCGCCCGAACACGAGGACCCGGGCGAGCGCGACCGCAACGCGCACGTGAAGGCCCTCGCGCTGGTCGGGCCGCTCGATCCGCCGCCGGAGACGGCCTTCACGCGCGCGCTGGCGGCCGAGCTCGGTCGCGGCGGGCTCGACGGCGCGCTGGCCTGGCTCGGACGGCGCGTCTGGCGCCGGCCGCTGCTCGCCGAGGAGCGCGAGCGGCTGCGGGCGCTCTCCGACGAGGCCGACGGCCAGCGCACGCGTCTGCGTACCGCCCTGGTGGCCCTGCTGGCCTCGCCGCACTTTCTCTACGAGGTCGAGCGTCCCGCGGCGCGCGGCCCGGAGCGCGCCCACGCCCTCGCCACGCGCCTGGCCGCCTTCCTGTGGGCCAGCGTGCCGGACGAGGAGCTGCTCGACGCCGCCGCGCGCGGCGCCCTCGCGCGGCCGGAGGAGCGCGAGCGCCAGGTGCGGCGCATGCTGCGCGACGCGCGCGCGCGCGCGCTCGTGACCGAGTTCGGGGCCCAGTGGCTCGGCTGGCGGCGCCTGGAGCAGGCCACGCCCGACCGCCGGCGCTTCCCCGCGGCCGACGCGGCGCTGCTCGACTCGATGCGCCAGGAGTGCGAGGCCTTCCTCGAGGCCATGCTGCGCGAGGAGCGCCCGCTGGCCGAGCTGCTCACGGCCGACTTCGCCTTCGTCGACGAGCGCCTGGCGCGGCTCTACGGCCTGGAGGGCGTCGAGGGCGAGGGCGTGCGGCGCGTGCCGCTGCCGGAGGGCACGCGCGGGGGCCTCCTGGGCCTGGCGGCGCTCCTGACCGTGACCTCGAACCCGACGCGCACGGCGCCCGTGAAGCGCGGCAAGTGGATCGCCGAGACGCTGATGGGCCGGCGCGTGCCGCCGCCGCCGCCCGGCGCGGGCGTGCTGGCCGAGGCCGCGGCGACCACGCCGGCCACGCTGCGCGAGGAGCTCGAGCGCCACCGCGCCGAGCCCGACTGCGCCGTGTGCCACGCCGAGCTCGATCCGCTCGGCTTCGCGCTGGAGGGCTTCGACGCGATCGGCGGCGCGCGACGCGCGGCGGACGTGGACGTGCGCGCCGAGCTCCCCGACGGCACGCTCCTGGACGGCGTCGACGGCCTGCGCCGACACCTGCTCGCGAGCGACGCCCTGGCGCCGGCCCTGGCGGAGGCGCTCTTCGTGTACGCTCTCGGCCGCGAGCCCGAGCCCGCCGAGCGCCGGCGCCTGCAAGCCAGGGTCGCCGCGCTGCCGGACGAGCAGCGCACCTTCGCCGGCCTGGTCGAGCTCGTCGCCCGCCAACCCGCCTTCCTCGCCAGCCCAGTGCGATGAGCCCAGTGCGATGAGCCCCGTCACCCGGAGAGACGTGCTGCGCGGCACCGGCGTCGCCCTGGCCCTGCCCTGGCTCGAGTCGCTGGCCGCGGCGCGCGGGAACGGCGCGGCGCCGCTGCGCTTCCTGTTCGTGATGACGCCCAACGGCGCGCAGATGGACCGCTGGCGCCCGGCCGCCGAGGGTCCGCTGGGCGAGCTGCCGCCGACGCTGGCGCCGCTGGCGCCCTGGCGCGACTCCCTGCTCGTCCTCTCGGGCCTCACGCACGACAAGGCCCGCGCCAACGGCGACGGCCCGGGCGACCACGCGCGCGCCGCGGCGACCTTCCTGACGGCCGCGCAGGCGAGGAAGACCGCCGGCGCGGAGCTCGCGGTCGGCGTCTCGATCGACCAGGTGCTGGCCCAGGAGCTCGGCGCGGCCACGCGCCTGCGCTCGCTCGAGCTCGGCACGGAATCGGGGCGCGCCGGCGGCGACTGCGACTCGGGCTACGCCTGCGCCTACTCGTCGAACATCTCCTGGTGCCGCCCGGGCACGCCGGCGGCGAAGGAGCTCGACCCGCGGCGCGTGTTCGAGCGCCTGTTCCTGGACGGGCCGCGCGGCGAGACGCCGGTCGAGCGCGCCGCGCGCCTGGCGCGGCGGCGCAGCGTGCTCGACAGCGTGCGCGCCGACGCACAGGCGCTCGTACCGCGCCTCGCGGCGAGCGATCGCGTGCGCCTGGAGGAGTACCTGGGCGGCGTGGGCGAGCTCGAGCGGCGCCTGGCGGCGGCCGAGGCGCGCCGCTCGCTCGCCCCGGAGGGCGCGGCCGAGCCGGCCGGCGTGCCGGAGACCTTCGCGGAGCACGTGAAGCTGCTGGGCGAGCTCCTGGCGCTCGCCTTCGCGACCGACTCGACGCGCGTGGCGACGCTGATGCTCGCCAACGAGGGCTCGAATCGCTCCTACCCGGCCCTGGGCGTGCCCGAGGGTCACCACGAGCTCTCGCACCACGGCAGCGACCCGGAGAAGCGCGCCAAGGTGGCCGCCATCGACCTCCACCACGTCGAGCTCCTCGCGCACCTCGTCGGCGCCCTGGCGGCGGCCCCGGAAGGCGCGGGCTCGGTGCTCGACCACACGCTCGTGCTCTACGGCAGCGGCATCGCCGACGGCAACGCGCACGCGCACCACGACCTGCCGCTGGTCCTGATCGGGCGCGGCGGGGGCCTCGTCACCGGCCGCCATCACGCCTGTGCGCCCGAGACGCCGGTCGCGAACCTCTTCCTGGCGCTGCTGGAGCGCGCCGGCGTGCCGCGCGCGGCCTTCGGCGACTCGACCGGAACGCTCACGGGCCTCTTCGCCTGACGATGAGCCCGGTACGCGAGATCCGCCTCGACTGCGCGGCCTTCCTCGATTCCCCGCAGGCGCAGGGGCTGCCCTACCGGCGCGAGGACGTGCGCGCGCTGGTCGAGCGCTTCCTCGCGTGCGCCTACGACGAGCTCGGCAAGGCACCGCACGTGCTCGAGGGCGACGACCTGGAGGAGATCCTGCTCGAGCGCCTGCCGGCGCACCTCGGGAAGGGCGATCCGCTGGCGGAGCCGGCCGAGGACGTGCTCGCGGCCTACCTCGCCTTCCTGGGCGAGCAGGCGGTCGTGCTGCACGCCTTCGAGCTCGGGCGCGCCCTGCTCGAGCACGCCCCGGCCTTCCGCGCGCGCGTCGCGAGCGGCGCGCTGGCCGGGCGCGCGCCGGCGCGCAAGGCGGCCCCCTTCGTGCACCGCGCCGACAAGACCGGCCGCAACGACCCCTGCCCCTGCGGCAGCGGCAAGAAGTTCAAGCAGTGCTGCATGCGCCTGGGCGGCTGAGCAACGATGCCCCTGGCATCGTCGCTCAGCCGCCCACGATCGACCCCGGCGCGCGATCCTCGCGCGCCCCTTCCGGCCCGCGGAACGACCCGGCTGAACCTCGCGCGGCCTACCTGGACCGCACGGCGCACGCTACGCTGCCGCCCAGGTTCGAACCACAGGAGGAATCCCTTGAACCGTCCGCTCCTCGCTCTCGCACTGGCCCTCGCCGCGTCCGCCTGCACCTCGGCGCCCAAGGCTCCGGCCTGGTCCTACACCGGCAACACCGGCCCCGAGCACTGGGCCGACCTGAGCCCGGACTACGCCCTGGCCCGCAGCGGCCGGCGCCAGTCCCCCGTCGACATCGTGACGTCCAAGGTCGTCGCCCAGAGCGCCGCGCCGATCGCCGCCAGCTACCAGGCGACCTCGCTCGAGATCCTCAACAACGGCCACACGATCGAGGACGACTACCACGGCGGCGGCACCCTGACGCTCGACGGCCGGCCCTACGCGCTGGCGCAGTTCCACTTCCATTCGCCCAGCGAGCACACGGTCGACGGCCGGCACTCCGCCATGGAGCTGCACCTCGTGCACAAGGACCCGGCCGGCAAGCTGGCGGTGATCGGCGTCCTGATCCGCGAGGGCGCGGCCCATCCCGAGCTCGCCAAGCTCTGGCAGCACCTGCCGGCCCAGGCCGGGCGCTCCGAGGCGGTCGAGGGCGTGCTCGTGGACGCGTCGAAGCTGCTCCCGGCCAAGCGGGCGAGCTACCGCTACTCGGGCTCGCTGACGACGCCGCCCTGCAGCGAGGACGTCAGCTGGTTCGTCCTGGCGGAGCCGATCGAGGCCTCGGCCGAGCAGATCGCCGCCTTCCGCGCGGTCATCCAGGGCAACAACCGACCGACGCAGCCGCTGAACGGCCGCACCATCGCACTGGTGCAGTAGAGGCCGAGCCGGAACGCCGCGGCCCAAGGCCGCGGCGCCCTGCCAGGCTCTCAGCGCGGGTTGGCACCCGCAACCCAGGGGAGGCGCGTTCGATCCCGCGGCGATCTTGCAGGGCCGGCGGTTCCCGGAAGGGTTGCTGGTGGCGTCCGGCTTCGCCGGACGCGGTGAGCTACGACCTCCCGCAGAGTCGTTGGTGCGCGCCAAGACTCTTGGAGGTAGTCGCTCAGGATCGTCCTGGCGCGCGATCCTCGCGCGCCCCTCTCCGGCGGACGATTCCCGGGCCGGGCTTCTATGGCCAGAGGGGGTGACGTACCCTCTCCCCCCTTCCATGACTCCGCACCCCTCCGGCGGTGGCCGTCGCCGCCGTCGCCCGTCCGGTTCCTCTTCTTCCGCCGGCCCGCGCCGCGAGCACGTTCCCGAGCTGCACCCGGTCGAGGAACCGCCCGACGTCCAGACCTTCGCCGAGTGGCCGCTGGGCGAGGACATCCAGCGCGGCATCGCCGCCATGGACATCGTCAAGCCGACGCCGATCCAGGCGCTCTCGATCGGCCCGGTGCTGGAGGGCCGCGACGTGATCGCCAAGGCCCAGACGGGCACCGGCAAGACGCTGGCCTTCGGCGCGCCGATGATGTCGAAGATCGACGCGGCGCGCGCCACGGTGCTCGGGCTCGTCCTGTGCCCGACGCGCGAGCTGGCGCAGCAGGTGCACGGCGTGCTGGCGACCCTCGGGCTGCCGCGCGGCGTGCGCGTGGCGATGTGCGTCGGCGGCGACCCGATCCACCCGCAGATCGCCGACCTCAAGGCCGGCGCGCAGGTCGTGGTCGGCACACCCGGGCGCGTGCTCGACCTCTACCAGCAGCGCTTCCTCTCGTTCCCCTGGACCGAGTTCGTGGTGCTCGACGAGGCCGACAAGATGTTCGAGATCGGCTTCATCGACGACATCAAGAAGATCCTCTCCTTCACGCCCGAGGAGCGGCAGACGCTGCTCTTCTCGGCCACCTTCCCGACCGAGGTGCTCAAGCTCGCGCGCGAGTCGACGCGCAATCCCCTGGAGGTCGCGACCGCCGCCGGCACGGTGACGGTCGACACGGTCGACCAGTGCTTCATGCAGCTCGACGAGGGCGACCGCCCGATGGCGCTCGTGCGCCTGCTCGAGCAGAGCGGCGAGAAGGACGTGTTCCTGGTCTTCTGCGGCCGGCGCACCGAGGTCGACCGCCTGATGCGCAGCCTCGAGCGCGCCAGCCTCTCGATCAAGGCCCTGCACGGCGGCTACGACCAGGCCGCGCGCTTCCGCGTGATGTCCGCCTTCCGCACGGGCGAGGTCAAGGCCCTGATCGCGACCGACGTCGCCTCGCGCGGCCTGGACGTGCAGCACGTCACGCACGTCGTCAACTACGACGTCCCGCGCGACGCCGAGGACTACACGCACCGCATCGGCCGCACCGGCCGGGCCGGACGCTCGGGCATCGCGATCACCTTCGTCTGCCCGCACGACGGCCGCAAGTGGCGCGAGATCCTGGCCCGTACCAAGGCCAGCGTGACCGAGCTCGAGCCGCCGCGCCGCACCGGCTCGCGTCCGTCGCGCCCGGCCCGCGCGGAGCGCGACGAGCGCGCGGAGCCCGCCGAGCGCCCGCGGCGCGAAGCCTCCGCCCCGCGCCGCGCACGCGAGGAGCGGCCCGAGCGTCCGCCGGCCGAGGAGCGCCCGCCGCGCTCCGCGCGCCCCGAGCGCGCCCGGCGCGACGAGCCGCGCGAGCCCGCCGGGCGCGAGCCGGCCGCGCCGGTCGCTCCGGCCGACGAGCCGCGCACCGGCCGTCGCCGGCGCGGCGGCCGCGGCCGCGGCCGCCAGGAGGGCGGCGCCACGCGCCCGGCCGAGGAGCGCGCCCCCGAGGCCCGCCGCGGCTCGACCGAGGAGCCGCGCACGGACACCGCCACGCGCCCGCGCGCCGTGCACGCCCGCCGCGGCGACGCCGCGCCGCAGGCGGGCCCGCGCATCGAGGACCGCTCGCCCGACCCCGGCCCGCGCCGCCGCCGCCGCCGCCGCCCGGGCGCCCACAAGCCCGAGGCCGACCCGCGCGACCCCGACGGCCTCGGCCGCTGGGGCAACCGCGCCGAGGACTTCGACTGATCGACGCAGAACGATGCCCCAGGCATCGTTCTGCGCCGATCAGGATCGTCCTGGCGCGCGATCCTCGCGCGCCCTCCAGCCCGGCGCAGCCCCGTCGCCCGCAACTGCTACGATGCCCCCATGGGCGGCACCAACCCCTACGTGAAGGCGGCCCCGCCGCGGCGCCCCACGCGCAAGTACACGATCACCTTCCAGCCCACGGGCGAGGTGGTCGAGGTCGATCCCACGCGCGTCCCCTACGGCCGCACGGGCCTGGCGGGCTCGATCCTTGACGTCGCGCTGGCGCACGACGTGGACATCGACCATGCCTGCGGCGGCGTGCTGGCCTGCTCCACCTGCCACGTGATCGTGCGGCAGGGCTCGGAGACCTGCGGCGAGGCCTCGGACGACGAGATGGACCAGCTCGAGAAGGCTCCGGGGATCGAGGAGCGCTCGCGTCTCGCCTGCCAGTGCGTGGCGGACGGCTCGAGGGACCTGGTGGTCGAGGTCCCGAACTGGAACCGGAACCTGGTCAGCGAGCGGCCGCACTGACCTCGCCGCGAGGCACCGCGCTTCCGGCGCGGCCGCCGTGGGCCCCGGTCAGATGTCGCGCTCGAGCCGCGTGATGCGGCCGTCCTCGATCGTCGCGGCGAAGATCCAGGGCGTGCCGGCGACGTCCTCGAGCTCCTTGAAGAGGCGCTTGTCGGTGCGCTGGAGGAAGTCGACCTCCTCCACGCCCTCCGCCCGGCAGATCGTGAGCTGGGCGCGGCCGCGCGTCAGGCGCGGGCGGCCGAGGAGGCGCACGGACGGGCTGGCGGGGAGCTCGGCGGCGCGTCGCGCAAGCACCAGGAACGAGTAGGGCAGGCTGCGCAGGTCGATCCCGAGCTCGCGCGAGAGCTCGCCCCAGGGGCCGGTCGTGAAGGCCTCCGGCGCGGGGCGCGCGAAGAAGTGGCACCAGGCGTCGCCGGTCAGGGCCCCGCAGCGCTCCTGGTGCGGGCAGGGGGCGAGCACGGCGTGCGTCGCGCGCAGCGCCTCGCGCATCGCGCCCAGGGCGCGCGAGCTCGCGCGGCTGCCGGGCTCGACCCACAGGACGGCGCCGGCGGAGCGCGCGGCCTCGAGCAGCGGCTCGCGGCCCTCGAGGGCGAGCTCGCCCAGGACGTGGCTCACCAGCAGGACGTCCGGCGCCGCGCCCGTGAGCTCGGTCTCGACCGCGACGGCGGGGAACTCGGCCTGCACGCGCTCGGCCGCGAAGGCGCGTGCGGCGTGCGAGTGGTCCCACAGCACGACGCGCTCGACGCCCGGCGTCCGGGCGAGGTAGCGGCGCGCCGCGATCCCGCTGCCGCAGCCCCAGTCGAGCACGGTCCGGCCCGCGGGCAGGCGCGCGCGCGCGGCCAGCTCGTCCAGCACCGCGTCCCACTTCCAGCCGATGCGCGCGCCGAAGGTCTCGTCGTAGAGCGCCAGCTCGTCCTCCGAGCCCCAGTAGGGCGGTGCGCCGCCGCCGGGGCGCTGCTCGTGCTCCAGGAACCCCTCGCGCAGGACGCGCAGGAGGTCCAGCTCGTGTCGTGCGAAGTGTCGGGGCATGCGGCGAGAGTGGCGCGAGGACCGGCGCGAGCGGCTCGGGGGTCCGTGGGGCGCCACGCGGAGGCTATGATCGGCCCGGTCAGGCCAGGGCTCGTCGAGAGGCCGACGTCGTGGCGTCCGCGGCCCATTCTCATGCAAACCGGCAGGAGGAGTCCATGCTCATCGCACTCGCAACCGTCCTGAGTGTCCTCGTTCCCCAGGTCACCGGACCGGCGCCGTCGGGGCGCGTCGTCCGCGCGCTGGGCCCCACGGCCTTCGTCGACCTCGATCTGGGTGGCGTGGGCCACGACCTCGAGCTGGACCCGGTACGCCAGGTCCTCTACGTCTCGGTGCCGACCCTGAACGAGATCGTGGTGGTCTCCCTGGCGAGCTTCGAGATCGTCGACCGCATCGTGGTCGGCACGCGTCCGCACGGCATCGACCTGAGCGCCGACGGGACGACGCTGTACGCCGCGCTCCACCAGGCCTCCGCGGTGGCCTACCTGGACCTCGACCAGCGCGCGGTCGTCGACACGGTCGTGATCGGCACCCTGCTCGACCACTCCACGACCTGGGACGTCATCGAGGGCCGGCCCCAGCGCATCTTCGTCTCGGCCAACCCGAGCAGCGGCGGCTTCGCCTACATCGTGCAGATCGACCGCGCCAACGGGAACGCGGCCATGCGCGTCGCCAGCAACCGCATCATCCGCGCCGGGCCGGTCTTCGCCCGGGCCCCGGACGGACGCTTCCTGTACGTCGGCGAGGGGTTCTCGCCGAACTCGCTCTACAAGCTCGACCTCGACCAGGCCGCGGCCCCGATCGTGCTGGAGGACAACCACGGCTCGGTGGGCGGCACGGATCACCTGGAGGTCAGCCCGGACGGAGCGCGCATCTACCTGCGCAGCGGTCAGGTCCTGCGCACGTCGGACTTCACCCAGATCGGCTCGATCGGCAGCGGACCGTCGCGCCTGTCCCCCGACGGATCGCTGGCCTACGTGTCGCGCTCGGACGGAATGATCCAGCTCTACGACACGGCGACCTTCCTGCCGGCCGGCGAGGTCACGCTGCCCTGCTCGCCCGACGTCTTCGGGCCCGGGACGCTGCTCCTGCTGCCGAACGAGCGCGGCCTGGTGGCCCTGCGCGGTGGACGGCTGTGCGGCGTGCTCTTCACGGCCCTGGCCTCCGCCCGCATCGCACCCGCCTCGGGCGAGGTCCTCGTCACGCAGCAGTTCGACGTGGCCCTGCGCGTGAACCCGGCCGGCCGGCGCATCGTCGACCTGCGCGCGACCCTGGACGGCGTCGATGCGAGCGCGCTCGTCGACCTGGCGGTGATCGGCACGACCATGGAAGGGGAGACGACCTACCGCATCCCGGGCTTCAAGCTGCGCACGCCGGGCGTCCACACCTTCGCGCTGGTGGCCGAGCTTTCCGACGGGAGCCTGCTGCCGGTCCAGGCCTCGTGGGAGGCCGTCGCCACGCAGGAGATGGGGAGCGGGCCGCGCTCGCGCTGACCGGCCGAGCAACCATGCCCTGGCATCGAGCGCGCGTGGCGAGCCCGCCCCGCGCCCAGACGGCCGTGCCCTACTTGGGCACGACCTCGATCTGGAACAGCTTCGGCCAGAGCTTGCCGGTGACGAACAGGCGCTTGCCCTGGGGGTCGTAGGCGATGCCGTTCAGGACCGCGTCCTCGTTGCGGATCGTGCGCCGGTCGAAGATGCCGGTCAGGTCGACGAAGCCGAGCACGGTGCCCGTTCTTGGGTCGATGCGCACGAGGTAGTCCTGCTTCCACACGTTGGCCCACAGCTCGCCCTCGACCATCTCCAGCTCGTTCAGCATGCGCAGCGGCTGGCCGTTGAGGAGCACGCGCACGCGACGCACCTCCTTGAAGGTCTGCGGATCGCGGAAGACGAGCGTCTCGGAGCCGTCGGTCATCACCAGGTGCGTGCCGTCGTAGGCCAGGCCCCAGCCCTCGCCCTCGTACTCGAACTGGTCGACGGCCTTGAGGGTGGCGCGCTCGTAGATGCGCGCGACCTGCTCCTCCCAGGTGAGCTGGATCAGGCGCTCGCCGACCAGCGCCAGGCCCTCGCCGAAGTGCGTGCGCGGCAGCTCGGTCTCGCGCAGCACCTTGCCGGTCTCGAGCTCGACCGTGCGGAGGCGCGAGAAGCCGCGCTGGCCCGTGCTCTCGTGCAGGAGGCCGGCGTCGTAGACCAGCCCCTGCGTGTAGGACTCCGGATCGTGCGGGAAGGCCTGGACCACGCGGTAGCCCTGCACCCACGGCGTCTCGCGCGCGCGCCGCAGCCACAGCAGCCCCGCGGCGGCGAGGAGCAGCGCGCCCAGCCCGAAGAGGAGCATCCCGCGCGAGCGCGCGCCACTCCGGCTCGCCGCACCGGGCAGGCTCGCGCCGAGGGCCTTGGCCGTGGTCATCGCTCCATTCTCCCTCGCCAGGCGCCGTCCGTCCAAGCGCGGGGCCTCGGCGCTGTTCCCGCGCGGCCCGGGCCGGCAGAATCGCACCCTTCCCGGAGGAGCCCGATGTCGATCCCTGCGTCTTCCCGTCCCCCCCGCCGCGTCGCGGCAGCCTTCATCCCCTGCGCCGCGCTGGCGCTCGCCGCCTGCGCCGCCCCCTCCAGCTCGCGCTCCGCGCCCGCCCCGGTCCTGCCGGATCTCGGCGGCTCGACCCTGATCGTGCACTACGGCGGCGTCGAGACGCTGCTCACCGATCCGCGCGACGCGGGCCTGGTGCGCGTGCTCGACCTGGTGGACGAGCGCCTGCTCGAGCTGGTGGAGGAGCTGGGCCGGCCCGCGCCGCCGCCGGGGAGCTTCGAGATCCTGCGCGAGGCGCTGCAGTCGCCCTGGACGCTGCGCCTCGGCCTCGATGGGGCTGGCCTGGACGGGGCTGCGCCGGTGCCGGTGCGCGCGACGCTCGCGCTGCGCCCGCCGAGCGTCGAGCGCGCCGCGGCGCTGGCCGAGCGCGTCCAGGACCTCGTGCGCCTGTTCGGTCTCCCGAGCATGAGCGCCGACGAGCACCCCGGCCTGACCGAGGTCGAGACGCCCGTCGGCACGCTCTACCACGGCACGCTCGAGGAGGGCCGCACCTTCCTGCTCGCCTGGGGCGAGCCCGACGCGCGCCCCTGGGACGGCGCCGGCCTCTTGCCGCCGGGCGCGCGCGCGAGCGGAGCGCTGGCGCTCGACCTCGGCGCGCTGCTCGACCTCGTGCGCGCGAACCTGCCGGAGGACGACCCCGAGGCCGAGGAGGTGCGGCGCATGCTCGCCTTCGTCGGGCTCGAGCCCGGCGTGCCGGTCCTGATGGCGATGGCCGCGGGCCCCGGACCGGAGCAGGGTCACTCGGTCCTGCGCTACCAGAGCTGGGCGCGCCTCGCGGCGGCGAGCGGCGCCCTGGCCGAGGGACCGATCGCAGCGGAGACCCTGGCGCTCGTGCCGGGCGACGCGACGCTCGTCTCGCTGACGCGCTTCGAGCCGACGATGTTCACGCGGCTCGGCGAGGTCATGGGCCCCGAGTACCTGGAGGCGCGCGGCGAGCTCGAGCAGGCGCTCGGGATCGCGCTCGGCCCGGACCTGCTGGAGCCGCTCGGCGCCACCTTCGGCCTGTACCTCTCCGACGCGACCGGCGGCGGCGGCCTGGCCTCGGCCGTGCTGCTGGCGGAGGTCGACGACGAGACGCGCCTGGCCGCGACGCTGGCCCTGCTGGCGGCCGAGCTGCGCGACCTGGCTCTGGAGGAGGCCGAGGGCCGCGTGCGCGTGCGCTCCTTCGAGCACGGCGCCGTGGTCGGCTACCAGCTCGACTTCCCGGGCCTGCCGGTGCCGCTGAGCCCGAGCGTGGCCATGGCCCATGGTCATCTCTTCCTCGCCGCCACGCCGGGCGCGCTGAGCGCGGCCCTCGACGTGGCCGCGCGGCCGGACGGGAGCCGGAGCGGCTGGCGCGCGGGCGTGGCCGCGGCGGGCCTGGGAGCCCCCGACGACCTGCAGTCGCTCTTCTTCGTCGACGTGCCGCGCTTCGCGCGCGCCGGCTACGGCCCCGCCAGCCTGCTCGGCGCGGGCCTGGCCAACGCCGTGCGCTCCCCCGCCGATCCCGCGCGCGATCCGGGCCTCGCCTGGCCCGCGCAGCGCGAGCTCCTGCACGGCGCGCGCCCGCTGGTGACGATGGGGCGCGTGGTCGACGGCGACCTCGTCAGCCAGACGGCGAGCGATCGCTCGGTGGCGCTGCACGTCGCCGCCTGGCTGGGCGTCCTGCCCGAGCTGCTGCCGGGCCTGGCGCTGATCGGGGCCTTCGCCGGCGGGCGAAGCGTGGGGTTCGCCGAGCCGCCGGAGCAGCTCGCGCTCGCGGACCGGGCCGCGGCCGACATCTGGCAGATCCTCTCGGCCCTCGACGGCTGGGCGCTCGAGAACGGCGGGCTCTACCCGGACTCGCTCGAGGCCCTGACCGAGCCGAGCGGCGAGGACCAGCTCGCCTGGCTCGAGCACACGCCCGTCGATCCCTGGGGCAACGAGTACGTCTACCTCCTCGATGCCGAGGGCGTGCACGTCCTCTCCTACGGCGCCGACGGCGTCCCCGGCGGCGAGGGCGAGGCCGCCGACATCCTCAGCGACGCGCTGCAGGAGTCCTGGGACGACGAGGAGGGCGGCGAGTGGGAGCTGATGGAGCTCGAGGAGCTGGAGGAGCCCGAGGAGGACGAGTAGCCCGCTCCGGCTCCCGCACGGTCAAGGGACCGGACCCGCCGCCGGTCCCGTCCAGGTCAGCTCGAGCACACCGCCGTAGGGCGTCTTGCGCCAGCGGCCGAGGAGCTGGCGCAGGCCCTCGCGCACCCGGGTGACCAGCTCGCGCGTGAACCAGGGCGGCAGGGTCTCGCCCTGGACCGCGGCCAGCTCGACCAGGCGCGCGTGCAGCGCGGCGGGATCCTCGTCCTGGCGCGCCAGCCGTTGCAGCACGGCCACCGCGCGCTCGACCGCCAGCGACTCTCCGTGGTACTGCGGCGCGCGCTCGTCCACGCGGCCGGCCAGCTCGGCCAGGGTGCTGCCGGCCGCGAGCGCGGGGAAGAAGCCGTGCGCCAGGCCGGCCGCCTCCTCGAGCGCGAAGTGCGTCAGGTCGTGGTGCAGCGTGCTGCGCGTCTCGAGCTCGGCGCGCTCGCGCGTGCCGTCGGCGCGCTCGATCTCCAGCACGTGGCGCTGGTCGCTCAGCCGGGTCAGGCGGACGCGCACGGCACCGCGCGGGGCTAGCGCGCCCGCCCGCGGACCGCCTCGACCAGCCCGGCTGCGTAGTCGATCCCGTCGGGCGTGCGCGAGCCGTGCCAGGAGAGGTACTCGCCGTCCGCCAGGGCGAAGCGCTCGCGCGCCAGGCCCGTCAGGCGTGCCAGCTCGTCGGCGTGCGTCTCCTCGAACGGGAAGGGCTCGGTCGAGAGGAACACGACGTCGGGCGCGGCCTCGCCCAGGGCCTCGGCCGTGACCTCGGGGTAGCGCACGGGGCGCGCGCCGAAGACGTTCTCGCCCCCGGCCAGCTCCAGGAGGCCGCTGGCGAAGGTGTCGCCGTTGACGCTCATCCAGGGCTTGCGCCAGATCAGGTAGGCGAAGCGCACCTTCTCCCGATGGGCCGCGGCGCGCTGGCGCGCGCGCTCGGCGCGCTGCTCGATGTCGCGCGCGATGGCCTCGCCCGGTCCGGCGCGCCCGAGCGCGTGCCCGATCGAGCGCACCATCGCGGCCGTCTCCGGCAGCGTGCGCGGCATCGAGTCGTGCACCGTGAGGCCCGCGGCGCGCAGCGCCTCGGCGTCCTCGATCCGGTTCTCCTCGCGGTTCATCAGCACGAGGTCGGGCGCCAGGGCGACGATGCGCGCCACGTCCGGGTCCTTCGTGCCCCCCACCTTCTCGAGCAGGGCTACGCCCTCGGCCGGATGGACGCAGAAGCGCGTCACGCCGACCAGATCCTCGCCGCGCTCGAGCGCGAAGACGAGCTCGGTCAGCGAGGGGCACAGGGAGACGAGCCGCATGGCCAGGCCTCCAGTGTAGGCTCCGGCGCGCTCAGGGGAGCTCGCGCGAGTGGCGCGCGACGTGCTCCGCCAGCTTCGCCTGCACGTCGCCCCAGCGCCGGTCGAGGTCCGCCAGGCGCGCGCCGGCCGGCCCCGCGAGGGCGGCGCGGCGCGCGGCGAGGTCACGCTCCGGGTGCGCGAGCCCGAGCACGGCCAGGGCCTCCTCCAGCAGCGCGGCCTCCCGCACGGCACCGATCGCGAGGTAGGCCGAGACGAACAGCGCGTAGGGCGGCGTGCCCGGCCAGTCGAGCCCGAGGAAGTAGGCCAGGCCGCCGTTCTCGATCACGCCCTGGGCCGAGACGACCACGACCAGCGTGCGCGCGTGCTCCTCCGGGACGCGGGCGAGCTCGCCGCCCGACGCCTCGAGGCGCGCGAAGGCCCAGTCGATGGCGACGGAGAGGGAGCCGGGATCGGGCGCGGTCACGGCGGCTGCGGGACCGGGATCGGGCGCGCGACGAGGCCCCGCGGCCCGTCAGGGGTCCTCGTAGACGATCTTCAGCACCGGCCGGAATGCCACCGGGCCCTGGCGCGAGCCGAAGCGCTTGGCCGTGCCCGTGCCGCCGATCGGCTCGTCGCCGACCAGCATCCAGCCGTGGTTCGAGGAGGGATCGTCGAGCCAGGCCTGGACGTCGGCCACGAGCCCGGCGCTCGCGTAGGTCTGCGGCCCGGTGAAGCCGATCACGCGCGTCGCGCTCGCGAGCGCGTCGAAGTCGCCGCCCGGGCTCGCCCAGGTCGTGCCCGGATAGAAACCGTGGAGCCAGGTGGCGTCTCCGGCCGTGGCCGGCGCGCCGCCGCCTTCCTGGCCGGGGGCGAGCGACGTGCCCTCGCCCCAGTCGGCCAGGGCGCGGTGCACGCTGACCGTCTCCGGGCCCGCGATCGTGCGCGTCACGTGCAGGGTCAGCTTGACCCCCAGGACCTGGGCCCCGGCGGGAACGGCGCTCGCGACGTCGAAGGCCAGCAGGGCACGGCGCTTCCCGCCCGACTCGGTCAGCCCGGCGAAGACGTGGGAGCCCGCGCCGTTGCTGAGGCCGCCGAGCGGGTCCTCGTAAAGCGTGTTGTCGCGCACCGGCTCGAGCTGCACCGCGCGCGCGGGATGGTGGCGCGTCTGCTGGGCCGCGAGCGGGAGCGCAAGGAGCGCCAGGACGAGTCCGGGATGCGACGACATGGTGCGCTGGCCAGGGGGCGTCGGGCGTGGATTCAGAGCAGCCCGACCGGGGCGTAGGCGTGGCCGGGGAAGACCGTGGCCAGGTCGGCGAGGCCGAAGCGCTCGAGCAGGAGCTCGCCGAGCACGTCGCGGTAGTCCGTCGTCACCGCCAGGTCGCCGTTGTCGAGGTCCTGCGGCGCGAGCCCGGGCCAGTCGGCGATGACCTGCCCACCGGCCACGTCGCCCAGCACGAACATGGCGTTGCCGTGGCCGTGGTCGAGGCCGGCGCTCGCGTTCTCGCGCGCATGGCGCCCGAACTCGGAGAGCACGACCAGGGCGTAGCGGTCCAGGTGGCCGAGCATGTCGAGGTAGAAGGCCTCCAGGGAGCGCGCGAGCCCGCTCACGAGCTGGGCCATCTCGCCGTTCGTCGGGCCGAGGTTCGCGTGCAGGTCCCAGCCGCCGACGTCGAGCGTGAAGACCTCGACCCCGAAACCGCCCTTGATCAGCGCGGCCACGTCGCGCATGCGCCGCCCGAACTGGCCACCCGGGTAGGCCGCGCCGTTCTCGGGCACGTAGTTCGTGGTGTCGACCCCGAGCACCGCGAAGGAGTCGAGCGTGGCCTGGGCCGGCGCGGCGATGCTCGCCGGCCGGCGCGCGTAGGTGTCCTCGATGACGCGCTGGCGCATCAGCGAGCTGAAGGGGTGACCGGGGAAGTCGATGTAGAAGTCGTCGACCGGCAGCGTGAGCGGCGCCTCGCGCAGCGTCAGCGGCAGGCGCGTGCCCACGGCGATGCCGCGCAGCGGCGCGCTCGCGCCGGCGGCGGTCGCCTGGAGGTAGCGCGCGGCCCAGCCGGAGGTGATCGAGCCGGCGGGCTGGCCGATGTCGGCGAACTCCATGCGCTCCTCGGCCTCGAAGTGCGAGCGCGTCGGGTCGTGCGAGCCCGAGGCGTGCACGATCGCGAGGTGCCCGTTCCCGTAGGGCGTGAGCAGCGGCGCCGCCGTGGGCGCGAGCCCGAAGAACCCGTCGAGGTCGAGGGCGCCGTTCGGCTGGCCGGGCGGCCGCACGGCCAGGCTCGGGCGCAGCGTGTACAGGTCGGCGTCCCCGTGGGGCACGACCGTGGTGAGCCCGTCCATTGCTCCGCGCAGGAAGACCTGCACGAGCACCGGACGGCTCGCGCCCCCACCGGCGGCTCCGGTGCGGCGCGCGAGCGCGCAGGCGGCCGCGGCCGTGGCCGAGCCGCCGAGCAGCGTGCGTCGGGAGAAGGCGGGATCGGTTCGGCGGCTCATTGCAGACCTCCCCGCGCGGCATGGCGCGGAACGAAGCGGACGTCAGCGAGGCGAGCCGGCGGCGAGAGGCGGCGCAGGAGCTTCATGGCTAGTACCACTGGGAACCCGGCAAGGAGGAGGCGAGACCGATGCAGTCGAACAGCGCGAGCGCGTCGAAGGCGCGCGGGTAGTCGTCGATGAAGCCCTGGAGCTGGCGCTCCTCGAAGTGCGTCAGCGTCTGGCCCAGCAGGCGCCGGTTGATGCGCCCGGCCAGCCCGGACCGGTCGTCGAGGTCCGTGAGGTCGAGGCGCGCCATCATCTCCTGCGGCGACGGCATGCCGTACCCGGGCCACAGGAAGTCCGTGCGCCACAGGCGCGCCTGGAAGTTCCAGCGCGGCAGCAGCCCGTCGCCCCAGGCCTCGAAGGTGTCCGGATAGCCCGTCGGCGCCTGGTGGTCGTAGGGCGTCTGCCCCATCTCGGCCAGGTGCTCGAGCATCAGGCTGCCGGCGCGCCCGCGGATGGCGAGCGCGCGCAGGCCGGCGGTGACGAGCTGCATCGGGCGACGGTACTTCGGACCCACGATCGGCGCGCTCAGGTTCTCGCGCGTCAGCACGGCCCGCAGCGTGGCCTTGATGTCGCCGCCCGAGGCGCGGAACACGCTCGCGACCTGCCAGACGAGCTCGTCCGGCGGGTTCGGCGTGACGAAGAAGCGCAGCAGCTTCGTGGCGAGGAAGCGTGCCGTGCTGGGGTGCCCCGCCACCAGGTCGAGCACGCGCTGGGCATTGTCGCGCCCGGGGTTGGCGGGGATGAGGACGCCCATCACCTTCTTGACGCCGCCCTCGTGATAGCTCGGCTCGTAGGTCCCGCGCAGGTAGTCGGCCGAGGCGTAGTCGCCCTGCAGCGTCCACCCCGTGAAGCACTTGGCGACCTCCTCGACGTCGTCCTCGTCGTAGCCGCCGTACACGCTGAGCGAGTGCAGCTCGAGCAGCTCGCGGGCGTAGTTCTCCTGGGGCGCCCCGGCCACGTTGAGCCAGTTGTCCAGGTAGTAGAGCATCGCGCCGCTGAAGGCCGTGGCCGAGAGCAGCGCGCCGAAGTTCCCCAGCGCGTGCGGGCGGATCACGGTGCGCTCGTGCTCGCCCAGCAGCACCCACTCGAGCCCCTTGTTGTGGTCGATGTTGAAGTGGTCGTTCCAGAACTCGACCATGCGCTCGAGGAGCTGGCGCCGCGAGCGCACGGCGCGCGTCAGGCGCGCCAGCTTGAGCTGCTGGTAGGGCGTGCTCGTGAAGCCGGCGTAGGCGTCGAAGGCCTCGCGCGGGCTCATCGCCAGGAACGGGTAGTTCTGGGCCAGCTGCGCGTCGAGCACGGAATCGTCGAGCGCGAAGGCGTCGAGCTGCTCCTCCAGGTAGCCCTCGAAGCCCAGCGTCCGGGCGCGCTCGTACTCCTCCAGGGTGAAGCCCTGGGTGATGCGGTGCACGAGCACGAGCAGCGGGTCGCGCGGGCGCTCCGGCTCCGCCCGGTCGGCCGGGCGCAGGCCGCCGCCCGGCAGCAGCGGCAGCCAGCCCCGGCGCCCGCTCGTGGGCGCCAGGCGCAGGCCCTGGCCCTCGTGGGAAGACTGCGGAGGCGCGATCGGCTCCGGCGCACGCACCGGACGCGGCAGGTTCAGGCTCGGCAGGTCACGCGGGAGCATCTGCGTTCTCATGCGCTTCTCCTTGGGACTGGATCCGGGCGACAGGCTGCCCGGAGCCGGCACTCGCTCGCTCCGACGATCCCGGGGGGGCCGCAGGCGCGGACGCGGGAACGCCAGAGATCATGCCCGGCCGTCCGGGGGGACGCCATGGCTGTCCGGGCTTCCGTCGGTAACGGCGAGGTGGGGCTCGTACCGGTCGTAGTGCGCGTCGCCGTGGAGCGTTGGTCGCCGGGCGGCGTCGGCAGACGGCAAGGCTGGCCGATCCAGGGGTTCGGAGGCCGCCGGCGCACTCTCCCCACGGGGCGGGACGAGCCCACCGGGCCCAGGGCTACGGGATGGTGCGGCTCGCTCAGCGCGCGGCCGGCTCGCCCGTCAGCTCGGCCACGAGGTCGGGCGCCCGGTAGACCACCCGCAGCGCCTCGAGCATGGCCTCGGAGTGGACGACCACCCCGCGCGCGGCGCCGTCCTGGTAGACGAACTGGTTCTCGGTGCCCTGCTCGTTGCCGTCGAAGAGCACGCCCACGATGCGTCGCTCCCGGTCGAACACGGGACTGCCGGAGCTGCCGCCGGTGCTGTCGACCGTGCACACGAGGTTCATCGGCGTCTCGAGGTCGAGCTCGTCCTTGCGCTCGAACCACAGGTCCGGGAGGTCGAACTCGCCCTGGTCGCCGAACTGCGCGCAGCGCTCGTACAGGCCGGCGAGGCGCGTCCAGGCGGGGATCACCTGGCCGTCGAGCGTGTAGCCGAGCACGCGCCCGGCCGACAGGCGCTGACTGAAGGTCGCCTCGGGGCACACCAGCGGGCCCTCCAGGGCATCGGTCGCGCGCCCCACCAGGAGCCCGTTGTGCTCGATGACCTCCTCCATCAGCCGCTTCTCGTCGCTGGCCTCGACCAGCAGCGGATACAGCGTGCGCGCGGCCACGATCGCCGGATCGTCGCTCGCCTCGAGCGCGTCCCAGCCGCCGGCGCGCAGCTCCTCGACGAACTCCGGGCTGTCGATGCGCGTCCCCGCGAGGAGCGCCTGCACCGCCTCGAGCGGCTCGCGGCCCTGTAGCAGGACCTGCACGGCCGGATCGTCGGCCCCGAGCACCGTGCGTGCCTTGGCCAGGTGCGCGGCGAAGACCTCCGGCTCGAAGGGGTAGCGCAGCCCGGTGCTCGCGAAGGGCACGCGGTCCTCGTCGAGGAAGTCGGGGTGGAGGTCCTCGACCAGCGAGACGGCCCGCGCCAGCGGCCGGAACCAGCGGCCCGGTCCGTACCAGGGCGAGCGGTACCACCAGCGCCGGTAGACCTCGACCAGCTCCTCCAGGGCGAGATCGATCTCCTCCCAGGCGTTCCCGAGGTGCGCGAGCTCGGGTTGCTTGGCCAGGCGCGCGCGCAGGTCGGCCTCGACCGCGCGGCGCGCCGCCATGCGGCCCTCGTCGCGCAGGCCGGCGAGCTTCCCGAGCGTGGATTTGTCGGCGTTGGCGAGGCCGAAGGCGAGCTCGCGCAGGCTGTCCTGCTGGTCCGGATGGGCCTGCGCGTAGACCTGCAGGGCCGCCACGAGGTCGGCGGTGATCGCCGTCTGGGCCGGATAGAGCGAGTCGCGCCGGTACTCGAGCTCCGCCACCGTCAGCAGGCGGTCGGTCGAGCCCGGGTTGCCCAGGGTGAAGACCGCGTCGCCCTCGCCGGCCCCGCCGCGCGACCAGGTGAAGCAGAAGGCGCTCGAGTCCAGCGGCTCGCCCTTGTCGTAGACGCGGCACAGGGCGAAGTCGAGCGCGTAGCGCGGGTAGCGGAAGTTGTCCGTCTCGCCCCCGAAGTACCCCAGGCCCAGCTCCGGCGCGAAGACGAGGCGCACGTCCGCGTAGGTCCGGTACGAGTAGGCGTGCACGCGCGCGCCGCGGTAGAGCGAGACGAGCTCCACGGTCAGCGTGCGGTCCTGCTCGCGCGCGCGCGTGAGTGCCAGGTTGCGCCGGCGGCCGAGCTCGGCGCGCACCTCCTCGAGCGGGCCGGCGAGGTCGAGCCCGTCGAAGATCTCGGCCGTCACGTCCTTGACGG
Organism: Planctomycetota bacterium; assembly: GCA_036376275.1. Lineage (GTDB taxonomy): Bacteria > Planctomycetota > UBA1135 > UBA1135 > JABFRZ01. The sequence goes on from DASVAP010000122.1 coordinate 33,201, forward strand.
CCACGAGCTGGCGCGCGCTCGCGCCGGGGATCGGCAGCTCCTGCTCGCGCGAGCGCGCGACCCACCCGCTCACGCCGAGGCTCTCGCCGTCCTGCGTCATCTGCGCGAGGTCCCCGCGCACCACGTGGTGGTTCGTCAGCATCAGCCCGTGGGGCGAGACGAACGAGGCCGTGCCGCCGCCGTAGCGCAGGCCCGAGAGGCGCGTGCGCTCGAGCCATTCGGGGGTCAGCTCGAGACCATAGGCCGCGCGCACGTGCTCGACCGGCGGCTCCTCGAGCAGCCACATCTTGCCGGCCGGCGTGGCCTCCTGGGCGCAGAGGACACCCGCGCTCCACAGCGCGGCGGCGAGGAAGCAGAGGGCGGGGGTGTGGCGGTCGTTCACGCGTGCGCCTGGGGGGTATGGGGATCGGGGAGGGGCGGCGAGCCGGATCTTCTACCCTCTGGAGGGGGTGGCGGGTTTCCGTTCAGCCCGGATCCGCGCCCGCGGGCCCGCAGAGGTAGCGCTCCCCGCTCCGGCGCAGGCGCCCGAAGGCGTGCTCGGCGTCGTGGTAGAAGAGCCCGAGCCAGCCGCCCTCGGCCGCGCGCGCCAGCCAGCGCGAGCGCGAGGCGTAGGAGCGCGGCACGTCGAGGTCGTAGGCCATGATGTAGCCCGGCTGGACGTGGTGCGTGGTCGGCACGACGTCGGCCCAGAAGATCGCCGTCTCGCCGGGGCCGGCCTCGTTCACCGTCAGGACGCACACGCCCTCCGAGTGGCCGGACGCGTCGTGGGCGACGAGGCCCGGGAGCAGCTCGGCGCCGTCGTCGAAGGGCTCGAGCCGACCGGCGCGCTCGAGGGCCAGCACGAGATCGGGCTCGTAGCCGCCCTTGCGGGCCGGGTCGGGCGAGCGCGCGGCCGCGATCTCGACGCGCGGCACGCGGTGCACGGCGCGCGGGAAGAGCGGGACGAGCGCGCCGGAGTCGTCGCGCGCGAGGCAGCCGCCCAGGTGGTCGAAGTGCGCGTGCGAGGCGATCACGTGGGTGACGTCCCCGGGCGCGACGCCGCAGCTCGCCAGCGAACCGAGCAGCGTCGTCGAGCGGTCGAGCTGGTAGATGCGCTGCCACTTCGGCGCCAGGTGGCCGCCGATCCCCGGCTCGAGCACGACCGTCCAGCCGTCCCGTTGCAGCAGGAACGGCCGCAGCGCGATCGGGATCGTGTTGTCCTGCGCCGGCGGGGTCCAGCGCGCCCACATCGTCCGCGGCACGACCCCCCACATCGCGCCCCCATCGAGCCGCATCACCCCGTCGGAGAGCGCCCTGACGCGCCAGGGACCGACCTGCTTCATGCTTCCCCCAATCTCCGTCTCCGCGCCTCCGCGTCTTCCCTCCGCGTCTCCGCGCTCCTCCGGTTCCGATCCGGAGAGAAGCGGAGCGCGGAGACGCGGAGGGAAGACGCGGAGGGCGCGGAGGAAGAACCAGAGGGGAGGCCGGGCTGGAGCCCGGCGGTCCGGCCGGGGGCCGTCATCCCGTCAGGATCGCGCGCGAGATGATCAGGCGCTGCACCTCGCTCGTGCCCTCGCCGATCGTGCACAGCTTGGCGTCGCGCCACATGCGCTCGACCGGGTACTCGCGCGAGTAGCCGTAGCCGCCGTAGATCTGGATCGCGTCGTAGGTGACGCGCATCGCCACCTCGGAGGAGTAGAGCTTGGCCATCGCCGCGGCGGTGCCGAAGGCGGCGCCGGCGTCCTTGAGGCGCGCCGCGTGGTAGACGAGGTGGCGCGCGGCCTCGACCTCGACCGCCATGTTGGCCAGCTTGAAGGCCACGGCCTGCTGCTTCGCCAGGGGCTTGCCGAAGGCCTCGCGCTCCTGGGCGTACTTCAGGGCGCAGTCGTAGGCACCCTGCGCGATCCCGAGGCCCAGCGCCCCGATCGAGATGCGCCCGCCCTCGAGGGTCTTCATGAAGGTCTTGAAGCCCTCGCCCTCGGGCCCGAGCAGGTGGTCGCGCGGGATCTTCGCGTCCTCGAACACCAGCGAGGCCCAGTCCGAGCCGCGCATGCCGAGCTTCTTCTCGCCCTTCTCGAGCGAGAAGCCGGGCGTGTCCCTGGGCACGACGAAGGCACTGATGCCCTTGGGCCCCAGGCTCTTGTCGGTCACGGCCGTGACGATCACCGTCCCGCAGTAGGTCGCGTTCGTGCAGAAGCACTTGCGGCCGTTCAGGACCCACTCGTCGCCCTTCAGGACGGCGGTCGTCTGCGTGCCGCCCGAGTCGGAGCCGGCGTTCGGCTCGGTCAGGCCGTAGGCGCCCATGTACTCGCCCGCCACCAGCTTCGGCACGTAGGCGTCGCGCAGCTTGGCGCCGCCCCAGGCGAAGATCGGATAGGTGCCGAGCGACACGTGGGCCGCCAGCGTGAGGCCGGTCGAGGCGCACACGCGCGAGATCTCCTCGACCGCCAGGCAGTAGGCCAGCGTCCCGCCGTTCGAGCCGCCCACCTCCTCCGGGAAGGGGATGCCCGTCAGGCCGAGCTCGACGATCTCCTTCCAGGTCTCGGTCGGGAAGCGGTGGTTCTCGTCGATCTCGGCCGCCCGCGGCGCGACCTGGTCACGCGCGAAGTCGCGCACCATGGCCTGCACCATGCGCTGCTCCTCCGTCAGGTCGAAGGAGTGCTGGATCTGGGGCAGCTCGTAGCGGGTCTGGGTCGTCGTGGCCATGTTCTTGGGATCGCTCGTCCAGATTATCAGAAGGGGCGCGCGAGGATCGCGCGCCAGGCCGATCCTGGGACGCGGGGAACGATGCCTCCCGCGTCTCAGTCGTTCTTGACGCGCCAGCCGGTGACGCGCCGCGCGCCGCGCTCGTCGGCGTTTGCCTGGGTGCGCGCCTCGCTGCGGCCGTTCGGGGCCGGCCGGACCTCGCGCGGGTCGCGGTAGAAGTCGTCGCTGCGCCCGGCCCCGATCCAGTCGATCAGGGCCTGACGCGAGAACTTCCACTCGCGCCCGATCTTGCGACCGGGGATGTTCTCGCTGTGCAGGACCTTGTTGAAGGTCTTGACGGAGACGCCGAGCAGCTCGGCCGCCTCCTCGATCGTCAGCACGTCCTTGGGGCGGGTGTCGCTCACTTCTGCACTCCCTCGCGCGCCCAGCGCGCGGCCATCTCCTGCTGGATCCAGGTGGCGATCTCCTCGGTCGGCGTGCCGGGCCCGAAGAGCTTGGTGAAGCCGACGCCTTCCAGCGCGGCCATGTCCTCCTTCGAGATGATCCCGCCGCCGGTCAGGAGCACGTGCCCCATGCCGCGCTTCTCGAGCTCCTTCTTGACGCGCGGGAAGAGCGTCATGTGCGCGCCCGAGAGGATCGAGAGCCCGACCACGTCGACGTCCTCCTGCAGCGCCGTCTCGGCGATCATGTCGGGCGTCTGGTGCAGGCCGGTGTAGATCACCTCCATGCCGTGGTCGCGCAGCACGGCGGCGATCGTCTTGGCCCCGCGGTCGTGGCCATCGAGGCCGGGCTTGCCGACCAGGACGCGGATCTTGCG
>DASVAP010000128.1:0-4095 GCA_036376275.1 Planctomycetota bacterium
GCCCGTCGACGCGGTACAGGGGCCGCAGGGCCAGCTCCGGCGTGCCGCCCGCGACGTCCAGCAGGAACTGCACGAAGCGCTCGCGCTCCTCGAAGTGCCCGAGCAGGCGCAGCGCCCCGAGCACGTAGTAGGCGTCGCGCAGCCAGCAGTAGCGGTAGTCCCAGGTGCGCCCGCTGCCCGGCGCCTCCGGCAGCGAGGTCGTCAGGGCGGCCACGATCGCGCCCGTGTCCTCGAAGCAGTGCAGCTTCAGCACCAGGGCCGAGCGGATGACGACGTCCTGGTGCCAGGCGGGGATGTTGCAGTGCTTGACCCAGCGCCGCCAGTAGGCCGTGGTGGCCTCGAGGAAGCGCGCGCACAGCGGCGCCAGCGGCTCCTCGACCGGCGCGCCCCAGGTCAGCACCAGGTGGCGCCGCTCGGTCAGCGTGAAGGGCCGCCCGCCCAGGTAGGAGAGCGGCACGTCGGCCGTCAGGCGCAGCGGGCGCGCGAAGCCCTCGAACTCGACGTGGTTCGAGCCCTCGTGGCGCGCCGGCGGCTTGCGCGACCAGCCCAGCACGGGCTCGCAGGTCAGCGCGACGCGCGGGCTGCCCTCCAGCGGCTCGAGCACGCGCACGAGCTGCGTCGGGCGGAAGGAGCGCTCGTGCAGCACGAAGCGCGGCGCGAAGTCGAGCAGGCGGAAGGCCCCCTCCGGACCGCGGAAGACGGTCTCGAGCACGTTGGTGTTCTCGAGGTAGCGCTGCGTGCCCGGCGAGCCGTCGGCCGGCCCGACGCGGAAGCCGCCGCCGTGCTCGGCATCCAGCAGGCGCGCGAAGACCGGCTCCGAGTCGAAGCGCGGCAGGCAGCACCACACGATCTCGCCGTGGCGGTCCACCAGGGCCGAGTACTGGCAGTTGCCCAGCAGACCGAGCTCTTCCAGCCGCACGGGCGCACCCTAGCGGCAAACCTCCACGGCTCCAAGATTGCATCCGCTCGGGTTCCGTGCTCCCCTGCCCCTCGATGACCCGTGCCATGCGCCTCGCGCTCGCACTGGTCCTGGGCCTGGCGGGCCTGACCTTCGGCGCCGCCCTCCTGGTGCAGGATCAGATGAGGGCCTGGTTCGAGAAGGACGTGAACCTGCGCGCCAGGCTGGCGGTCCAGGGGGCGCGCGGCGAGCTGGCCGAGAGCTGGCGCGCGGACTCCGGGCGCCTGGGCGCGCTGCTCGCGGAGCTCTCGGTCGACGAGCGCATCCTGGGCGCCTGCGCCTGCGACGGGTCCGGCGCGACCGTGGCGCGCACGCGCGACTACCCGGCCGACCTCGACTGCGCCCGGCTCGTCGCGCGCGTGCTCCGCGAGGGCCCGGACCCGCGCTGGGAGCACTGGGCCCGCATCGAGGACCTGCCCGGGCGCGAGGTGCACCTGGCGGCCCTGCCGCTGGCGGACGCGTCGGGCGCGCTGGGCTGGGTCTTCCTGGCCCACGACCTCACCTTCATGGCCCGGCGCGACGCGCGCACGCGCCTGTTCCTGTTCGGCGCCTTCGGCGTCCTGGCCCTGGGGGCCTCGCTCTTCACGCTGCTGGCGGCGCGGCTCTCCTGGCGCGACTGGAGCGAGGAGCTGCGCGGCTTCCTGCGCGGCGGCGAGCAGCGCAAGGTGTTCCGCCCGATCCTGGCGGACGTGCGCGACCTGGTGAACCGCCTGATGGAGCACGAGGGGCGCGCCTGGACGGCCCAGCGCCTGAAGGAGACCCTGCGCCACGCGCTCTCGGGCGAGAAGGTCGTCGTGCTCGCCAACCGCGAACCCTACGTGCACCAGAAGGGCGCCGCGGGCCAGGTCGAGGTCATGCACCCGGCCAGCGGTCTCGTGACCGCCATCGAGCCGGTCCTGCGCGCCTGCGGCGGCACCTGGGTGGCTCACGGCAGCGGCTCGGCCGACCGCGAGACCGCGGACCGCCACGGACGCCTGAAGGTTCCGCCCGGCGAGGAGGCCTACACCCTGCGGCGCGTGTGGCTCTCGCCGGCCGAGGAGCAGGGCTACTACTACGGCTTCGCCAACGAGGGCCTGTGGCCGCTGTGCCACATCGCCCACACGCGTCCGCTCTTCCGCAGCGAGGACTGGGAGCACTACCGCGCCGTCAACGAGCGCTTCGTGCGCGCCGCGCTGGAGGAGGTCGACTCCGAGGACCCGATCCTCTTCGTCCAGGACTACCACTTCGCGCTGGCCCCGGCCCTGATCCGCAAGGCGCTGCCGCGCGCCACGGTGATCACCTTCTGGCACATTCCCTGGCCCAACGCCGAGCTGTTCGGCATCTGCCCCTACCGCGACGAGCTGCTGGCCGGCCTGCTCGGCTCCTCGATCCTGGGCTTCCACACCCAGTTCCACTGCAACAACTTCCTCGACGCGGTCGACCGCTTCCTCGAGGCGCGCATCGACCGCGAGCGCAACGCCGTCGTCCAGGACGGGCGCGCGACCCTGGTGCACCCCTACCCGATCTCGGTCGAGTGGCCGATGCGCCAGCTCGCCGGCGTCCCGGCCCCCCCGGAAGCGCGCCAGCAGGTCCAGGCCGAGCTCGGCCTCCAGCCGGGCGTGAAGCTGGGCGTGGGCGTCGACCGCCTGGACTACACCAAGGGCATCGAGGAGCGCCTGCTGGCGGTCGAGCGCCTGTTCGAGCGGCACCCGGAGTGGCTCGGGCGCTTCACCTTCGTGCAGCTCGCCGCCCCCAGCCGCACGACGATCGAGCGCTACCGGGCCCTGAACGAGAGCGTCGAGGCCCTGGCCGCGCGCATCGACCAGCGCTTCGCGCGCCCCGGCTGGCACCCGGTGATCCTGCGCCGCGCGCACCACGAGCCGCCCGAGGTCTTCCGCGTCCTGCGCGCCGCCGACCTCCTGTACGTCTCGAGCCTGCACGACGGCATGAACCTGGTGGCCAAGGAGTTCGTGGCGGCGCGCGAGGACGAGCGCGGCGTGCTGCTGCTCTCGCAGTTCACCGGCGCCGCGCGCGAGCTGACCGAGGCCCTGGTGGTGAACCCCTACAACCTGGACGAGGCCGCCGACGCCCTGGCGACGGCCCTGACCATGGCCCCCGGCGAGCAGGCCGCGCGCATGCGCTCGATGCGCTCGTACCTGGCCGAGTTCAACGTCTACGGCTGGGCCGGGCACATGCTGATCGACGCCGCGCGCCTGCGCCGGCGCGAGCAGCTCTTCGCGCGCCTGGACGTCGAGGCCGTGCCCAGCCTGGTCCCGCGCGCGCCCGGCAAGGCGGTGGCGCGGTGAAGCGCATCCTCGCGCCGGCCCAGCGCGAGCTCCTGACCCGCCTGGCCTGGTCGAACGCCCTGCTGGCCTTCGACTTCGACGGCACCCTGGCCCCGATCGTCTCCGACCCCGCGCGCGCCGCGCTGAGGCCGGCCACGCGCCGCCTGCTCCTGCGCGTGGCGCGGCTCTATCCGTGCGTGATCATCTCCGGGCGCGCCCTGGCCGACGTCGCGCGGCGCGTCGACGGCCTCCCCGTGCGGGCCGTGATCGGCAACCACGGGCTCGAGCCCTGGAGCGCGAGCCCCGAGCTGCTGCGCACCGTCGCGCGCTGGCGCACGCGCCTCGCGCCGGCCCTGGCCGAGCTGCGCGGCGTCGAGCTCGAGGACAAGACCTACTCCCTCGCGCTCCACTACCGCCGGGCGCGCGCCAAGGCCCGCGCGCGCCAGATCCTGGCCGGCCTGGCCGGCACCCTGCCGCGCGCGCGCATCATCGGCGGCAAGGACGTGGTCAACGTCGTCCCCGAGGGCGCCCCCCACAAGGGCGCCGCCCTGCTGCGCGAGCGCAAGCGCCTCGGCTGCGACCTGGCCCTGTTCCTCGGCGACGACGACACCGACGAGGACGTCTTCGCGCTCGACCAGCCCGGACGACTCCTGTCCGTCCGCGTGGGCCAGTCCCGGCGCTCGCTCGCGCCCTACTTCCTGCGCGACCAGGCCGAGGTGGACGGACTGCTGGCGCGACTGGTGGAGCTGCGGGAAGCCCGCCGTTTGGCGCGCTGCGATTTCGGGGGGGGGTGGGGGTTCGCGTGCTCATTGGGAGTGGGCTCGCCCCCTGGGGCCCCGCCCTCGGCCGTGACCCGCTCGTCCGGCCCGCTGG
>DASVAP010000134.1:0-12184 GCA_036376275.1 Planctomycetota bacterium
GGCCGGGCGGCTGCGGCGCGCAGGAAGACGCGGTAGCAGTGCTCACCGCCCTCGTCGGCACGCGAGACGAGGATCAGGGCGGCGAGGTCGGCGCTCCCGTCCAGGAAGTCCTGCAGGGCCGCCTGCGTCGCGAGCTCGTCGGCGCGGCCAATGCCCAGCGCGTGCCGCGCGCTCGCCATCAGCTCGACGGTCGCGGCCGAGTCCCCCCCGTCCTCGTCGCCGACGACGCGGAAGGCGCGCGTGCGCAGGCGGCTCTCCAGCAGGGCGAGGACGCGCGCGTCGACGCCGCTGGCCACGTCCTCGAGGACCAGCACGCGCCCGCGCGCCGGCAGTCCGGAGGCGAGCGGAGCGCCATCGGTTTCCGGTGCCGGCGGCGCAGCGGGCTCGGCCAGCACGGGGAGCGGGGCGGCGGGCGCCGCCTCGTCGCCCAGGCCCAGATCCCCCACCACGCCCTCGGCCAGGTCGACGACCCGGCGTTCCCGCTCGCTCAGGCTCGACCAGGCGCGCTCCGGCGCGCTGCGCTGCGAAGCCTGGCTCACGTGCCGCTCGAGGGCCCGCGCGTGCCGCTCTCCGCGGCCGCCGAAGGCGAAGGCGCCGAGCAGCAGGAGGCCCGTGGCGCCCGCCGCGCAGGCCAGCACCGGGCGCAGGCGGCGCCGGCCCGACCGCGGCGCGGGCTCGAAGGCGGACGGCGGCGGCGGGGTCCAGGCCGGTGCGCTCCACTCGGGCGTGCTCGGCGGCGGCGCGAAGGCCGGCGTCGCGAGCTCCTCGGGCGGAGCGCCCGCGCGCCGGAACGAGGGCAGGTCGGCCGGGCGCAGGTCGAAGGGCTCCCGGGCGGCGGCCAGGACCGCCAGGTCCGCGCGCATCTCGGCCGCCGAGCCGTAGCGCGAGGGGAGGTCCGCCATGGCGCGCTGCACGATCCAGCGCAGGGCCTCGGGCGCGCGCCGCGTCAGGCGCGAGAGGCTGCCGTGGGCCGGGAAGCCGTTCTCCAGCATCGCGTACAGCACCGCGCCGGCGCTGTAGAGGTCGAAGCGCACGCCGTCGACCTCGTGCACCTTCACGCCCTGCATGGCCAGGCGCACCATCTCCGGATCGCGGTAGTACTCGGTCCCGTGGGTGGTGAGCGTCAGGGCCGAGGCCAGCGGCGTGACGAGGCCGAAGTCGACCAGGTGCGCGCGCCCCTTGGCCACGATCACGTTCGAGGGCTTGACGTCCTTGTGCCACAGGCCGCCCGAGTGGAAGCGCCCCAGCTCGTCGAGCAGGTCGATCGCGTAGCCGAGCACGAGACGCAACTCGGGGTCCTGCAGGCCCTCCGGCGTGCCGCGCGCGTGCAGGGCGCGCGTGACCTTCTCCAGGTCGTCGCCCTTGACGTAGGGCATGACGTAGAAGAAGTGGTCGTTCGCGAGCTGGTGCTCGCACACCAGGCCCAGGCGGCTGGCGGCCTCGAGCGCGCGGCTCTCGCGCACGATCTGAGGCAGGGTCGAGCCGGCCTCGAGCGCGAAGGACTTGATCACGACCTCGCCCGGCAGCGCGCGCCCGGCCTTCAGGAAACGCCGGTGGGTCGCGCTGCGGGGCCGCGCCACGAAGAGCTGCGCGCCCGAGCCGCCGGAGGGCAGCGTCCCGACCACGTCGTAGCCGTCGAAGGTCGCGCGCCGGGCGCGGCGCGCGCGCGGGGCGCGCTCGACCACGTCCGGGAGGAACTCCTCGACGCGCTCGGCGACCGCGCCGAGACCCACGAAGCGCAGCGGGTTGCCGAGCCCGATGCGCCACAGGCCGGCCCCGACGCCCTTCAGCTCGTCGCCGAAGGCGCGCGCGTAGTGCCGCGCGGCCGGGAGGCGCAGGATCAGGAGGTTGACCAGCGCCAGGGGGACCGTGCAGCCGGCGGTGACCAGCGCGCCGGCGGCGTGCACCACGTCGACCACCTCGCGCCGCACGAAGCCCAGGGCACGCCCGACGAGCTTCCCGACGCCCTTCAGCACCTTCCACAGGATCCACAGCACCCCGGCGAGGATCCCGAGCACGAGCAGGGCGACGCAGGCTGCCAGCATCATCGCTCCGACGGAGAGGACGGTCGTCATGGCGCGCGGGAGGAGGGCGACTCGGGACGGAACGGGAGCAGGCGCATCAGACGCGCCAGCGGACCCGGCCCGGCGCGGCCGGAGGGGGCGGGCTCCCGCTCCGGCTGGGCGTGCTGGATCCGCTGCACGACCTCGGCCAGGGCCGCGTCGAAGGCGGCGTCCGTGCCCTTGTTGGGATTGGCGGCCAGGCCGTTGCGCTCGAGCTCGGCCAGCTCCTCGGGCGCGAAGGAGTACTTCGCGAAGGTCTCGGCCAGGCGCGCCCGCAGGCGCTCGCGCACGGCCGCCGCCCGGCGGCTGACGGTGGCCTCGGAGGTCGCCAGGGCCTCGGCCACGCACTTGCCCGGCTGCCCCTCGAGGACGCGCGCGCGGAAGATGGCGAAGTCGGCGAAGCCGCAGTCGCGCTCGGCCCCCCGCAGGGCCGCCGCCACCTTGGCGTCGAAGACGCGCTGCTCGTAGCGCGCGTCCGGCGGGGCCTCGGGGCTGGCCCCCTGGTAGTCCTCCTCCAGGGACTGGGCCCGCCGCCCCGAGCCGCGCTTGAGCGCTCCGCGCCGGTCCATCTCGCCGCAGAAGCTGTGGTGCGCGATGGCGAGCAGCCAGGTCGAGAAGCGCGCCCCGCGGGCCGGATCGTGGCGGTCGATCGCGTCGGTCAGGGCCGCCAGGGTCTCCTGGGAGAGGTCCTTGACCGTCTCCGGCCCCAGGCGCCCCTTGCCCCACTTGCCGAGCTGTCCGCGCAGGACCGGCCCGAAGTTCTCCCACAGCTCGAACCAGGCGGCGGGCTCGCGGGCCCGCAGGCGGCGCACGAAGTCGGTGGTCGGGTCGTGGAGCAAGGACGGCAGGGGGCGCGGGACGGGGCGGACGGGACGCGGGCCTTAACCCGCGCGCGCGCGCAGTATTCGGGGAAAGGGCGTGCGCTGCGCAAGCCGGCCCGCCGCTTTCCCAAGGAGGGACCGGAGCGCGCCTCCCCGCCGCTCCGGCGAGTCCGTCCGGCTCGCCTTTCCCCGAGCCGTCATCGGAGTCATCCATGTTCTCCCTCCTTGGCAAGGCCGTGAAGATCGCCGTCGTCTCCACCGTGCTCCTCGGCATGGCCGGGGCGGGCGCCTACGCCCTGATGGGCAAGCACCGCACCGCCGCCGTCGTGAACGAGATCCAGGACAACCTCCTGGAGTCGATCGACGCGCACCTCGACAACCCCAAGCTCATGCGCTCCCAGCTGCGCGAGCTCGAGCGCCAGTACCCCGAGCGCATCGCCCAGGTCCAGGGCGACCTGGCCGAGATCCGCCACGAGATCCGCAAGCTCGACCAGGAAGTGGCCGTGTCCGATCGGGTCGTGAGCCTGGCGGAGCGCGACCTCGAGCGCCTGGGGACCGAGGTCGCGGCCCAGCTCACGGCGGATCCGGGCGTCAAGCTCGTCAGCGTGCGCCTGGACGGGCAGAGCTACGAGCCCGACCGGGCCCAGAGCGAGCTCCAGCGCGTGCGCGCCACGCGCGCGGCCTACGCGGCCCGCGCGGCGGACTCGCGCCGCGACCTCGGCTACCTCACCAAGCAGGCCGCGCGCCTGGAGGAGCTGCTGGTCAAGCTGCACGGCGAGCAGACCGAGTTCCGCGCCCAGGTCGTGGGCCTGAACCGCCAGATCGACGCCATCGGGCGCAACGACCGGCTGCTGGAGCTGCTCGAGAAGCGCAACCGCACGATCGAGGAGTGCAGCCGCTACGAGGCCGTCAGCCTGGGCCAGATCACGGCGCGCCTCGACCAGATCAAGGGCAAGCAGGAGGCCGCGCTCGAGCTGCTCGCGAGCGAGGAGCGCGCCACCGACTACGAGGAGCTGGCGCGCCAGGAGCTCGCCAGCGAGGAGCTGTCCGAGCTCGTCCCGAGCCCGGTCGCCCAGCGCTGAGAAGTCCGAGCAGGCAGGCCGCGGCCTCCGGCCGCGGCCTCCTGATCCCTGCTCAGGCTCTGATCGCACCGGCGAGGCGCGGCTCGCACCCGCGCCCCGTCATGGGGGCCACCGCCCGCAGGGGGGCGGTGGCCCTGCTTGCTTTCCGGCGCGCTCCGACGGCGCTTGGATCCTTCCCCGCGGCGCGGATAGGCTCGCCCGGGTGTCGATGCACCCGCTGACCGGCCTGCTGGTGACCGCCCTCCTGCTCGTGGCCTGCGACGCCCGCGAGGAGCCCCGGACCCCCGCGCCGCCCGCCCCGGCCAGCACCGCCCAGGCTCCCCAGGAGGACGAGGCCGAGACGATCGCGCGCCTCTCGCACCTGGGCTACGGCGAGTTCGACCCGGGGGCGGACCCGAGCCTCTCCGGCGTCGTGCGCCACGACCGCGCGCGCGCGCACCCGGGCTACAACCTCTACGGCAGCGGCACGCACGAGGTCTACGTGGTCGACATGGAGGGCTCGCGCGTGCACACGCTCTCCCTGGCCCCCGAGCGCCAGCGCACGACCTTCGCCGAGCTCCTGGCCGACGGGACGCTGGCGGTGGTGTGCAACTACCAGCTGCTCACGCGCCTGGACTGGGACTCGCGCGTGGTCTGGGAGAGCCCCGTGCGCGCGCACCACGACATCGCCGAGCGCGCCGACGGCGTGCTCTACGTCCCCTACCGCAAGCCCGAGACCTACCGCGGCCGCACGGTGCGCTTCGACGGCCTGGCGCTGCTCGCGCCGGACGGCAAGCCACTGTCCGGCTGGTACAGCTTCGAGCACCTCGAGGAGCTGGCGCGCCACCACCCGCCCTCGCCGCTCGACGTGCCCGCGCCGGCGGACGAGCCGAAGCCCGAGCGCCCGCCCGACTACCACCACCTGAACACGGTCGAGCTGCTGCCGGAGACCGAGCTCGGGCGCCGCGACCGCCGCTTCCGGGCCGGCAACGTGCTGGTGTGCTTCCGCAACCTCTCGGTGATCCTCGTGCTGGACCAGGACGACTGGTCCGTGCAGTGGTCCTGGGGCCAGGGCGAGCTGGAGGGCCCGCACATGCCGACGATGCTCCCCGACGGGCGCATCCTGGTCTACGACAACGGCGTCGTGCGCAAGTGGACGCGCGTCCTGGAGCTCGATCCGGAGAGCGGCACGATCGTGTGGCGCTACGAGGGCACGCCGCGCGAGAGCTTCTTCTCCGAGCTGCGCGGCAGCGCCCAGCGCCTGGCGAACGGCAACACGCTGATCTGCGAGGCCGACCGCGGCCACGTGCTCGAGGTCACGCGCGCGGGCGAGATCGTGTGGGAGTTCTGGAACCCCGAGGTGACCGAGGAGGGCCGGCGCCCGATCTACCGCTGCATGCGCTACCCGGCCGAGCGCATCGAGCCGCTCCTGGCGCGGGCGCGCTGACGGACGCCTCCAGGCTCCACGCCGCCCCGGGAGCCTTTCGCGGAACGCGCCCGGAGCCCGGCTGCTAGACTTGACCGTCCAGGCTTCGTCGCGATGGGTGCCTTCTCCGCCCTGCCCCTCGGCCGCCGGCCGGTGCGCTCGCGCTGCCTGGCGGTGTATCGCGCGGACGCACGCGCCGTGCAGGCGCTGCTCCCGGAGGAGCTGCGGCCGCGCCTGGTGACGGGCTACGCGATCGCCGCGGCCTGCTACACGCGCCTCGGAGCCCCGGCGCTCTTCCGGCGGCGGGGCGCGGCGGGCGGCTCGCAGCACCTGTGCTACCGCTTCGCGGTCGAGCGCGAGGACGGACGCGCGGCCACCTGGGTCGCGCGGCGCGAGACCTCGTCCTGGCTCGAGGCGCGCTGCGGCGCCCGGCTGCTGGGCGGCGAGTACGCGCGCTCGACCTTCCAGGTCGAGGAGGACGCCTTCGCGCTCGAGATCCGGGTCGCGGACGAGCGCGGCGAGGCCTTCTACCTGCGCGGCGAGACGGCGCCCGCGGCGCAGGGCTCGCTCTTTGCGACGCCCCAGGCCCTGGAGGCCTTCCTGGGCGAGTCGCGCGGAGTGCGGCCCTACGACGTGTTCGCGCCGGAGGCGGACGAGCTCGACCTGGCCGAGCACTTCGCGCCCGAGCCGCTGGCCGTGTTCGAGTCCCGCGCGGCCTTCTTCCGGGCGGCACCCTTCGCGCCCGGGACGGTCGAACTCGACAGCGCCTGGCGCGTCGTCTCGCGCCGGACCCAGCCGGCGGTGGAGCGCCGCAAGGTCTTCCGCATGCTGCCCGGGACGAGCTCCTCGCCGGCCCTGCCGACGGCCTGAGCTCGGGCCGCTACTCGAAGTAGGCCAGCAGGCGCGGCTCGGGGTGCGGGCTGATCTCGGCCAGGAAGAGCTCGCCCACCTCCAGCGTGAAGAGCTGGAGCCCCGAGTCCTCGGCCAGGCGCATGCGCACGCAGCACTCGAGCGTCGTGCCGCGGTCGGCCACCAGCACGGCGGTCTCGCCGTCGGACCGCGCGGTGACGATCGTGGCCGTCGGCCACTCCTCGGAGCCGAAGGGTCCGTGCAGGCGGCCGGCGGCCTCGGGGCGCAGTGCGAGCGGCTGGCCGTAGGTCGCGCTCAGGCGCTGCGCCAGGTCGTCGTCGGCGCCGCAGGCGGTCGATTCGGCACTCTCCTGGCAGGCGTCCATGTCGTGGTAGAGGCGCGCGAGGTCCGGGCTCTGCTGGGCGCCGAGCCCGGGCAGGCCCTCGAGCAGCGGGCCCACCAGGCGGCAGAAGCTGACCGACTCCGCGGAGGGGGCGCGCTCGACGACCTCGAGCGGAGCGCCGGCCGGCGCGCGCTGGGAGCGCAGCCAGCCCGCCGCGCCCAGCACGAGCGCCGCGGCCGCGGCCGCGGCCAGGGCCAGCCACGGTACGCGCGGACCGCCGCGCGGCCGCAGGCGCGCGGCCAGGGTGTCCACGCTCGGCGGCACCGGGAACCGCCGCCGCAGGGACTGCTCGATCGCGCGGTCGAGGGCGTCGGCGTCGTAGGCGTGGGTGGGGAGCTCGGGCTCGGTCATGGCTGCGCTCCGTGGAAGGCGGGATCGAGCCGGGCGCGCAGGAAGAGGCGCGCGCGGTGGAAGTGGCTCATGGCCGTGCCCTCCGGGATCGAGAGCAGGGCCGCGATCTCGGCGTGCGAGAGCTCGCGCAGCGTGCGCAGCAGGAAGCAGGCGCGCGGGACCTCGCCCAGCTCGCGCAACCCCGCCAGGAGCCGCTCGTCGAGCTGCTGCAGGCTCGGCCCGGCCTCCGGGCTCGCGCCCAGGGCCTCGTCCTGGTCCAGGAGGACCGGGTCGGTGCGGACCGTGCGCCGCCGCGCACGCTTGCGCAGCTCGTTGGCGGACACGTTGCGGACGAAGCGTCCCATCCAGGCGAGGAAGTCGGTTCCGGGTTCGAAGTCAGCGCGCCGGGCATAGGCCGCGAGGAAGGCCTCCTGGCACACGTCCTCGGCCTCGGCCGGATCCCCGAGCAGGCCAGCAGCGAGGGTCCAGAGCACCCGCGCTCCGGCCTGGAAGCGCGTGCTGAACTCCTCGGCCGAGAGGCCGGGTCGGGGGGCTGGGCGAGGGCCGCTCGGGTCCATGCGTCGGCGGTCCAGCCTAGCCATGTCGCCAGGCCACGGTGGCCTTGCAGGGAGATCCGGGGGCTTCCCCCCGGGGCCCGGCCCCGCGGCCACGGGCTCCCACGGCACGCCTGCTCCTCACCCTCTCCCTTCTTCCTCCGCGCCCTCCGCGTCTTCCCTCCGGTCTCCGCGCCCCGCTTCTCTCCGGTGCGGAATCGGAGGAGCGCGGAGACGCGGAGGGCGCGGAGTCGGAGAGGAGGAAGGAGGGGAGCCGGCTACAGCCGCCCCTGGAGGCGCTGCACGAGGGCCATCAGGGCCGCGAGGTTCTCCAGGTTCGCCTGGCCCGCAGAGTCGAGCCGGGCGGCCAGGCCAGCGAAGTCCGGCGCGCCGATCTGCACCTGCGCCTTGCGCAGGAACGCGCTGTCGCCGGTCAGGAGGTAGCCGTAGGCGAAGGAGGACCAGTCCTGGAAGGTCTCGCGGTCGCCGACGGTCCAGGCGTCGGCCGGCATCTCGGTACGCGAGCACCAGGGCGGCAGGCTCGGGTCCAGCGGACCGACCCCGGTGTAGCGCCACGGCCCCGACTCGCCCGGGAACCAGGCCATCTCGCTGATGAAGGCGCGCAGGGAGGCGCGCAGCACGTCGAGCGCCATCGCCGCGTGGGCCGGCTGCGCCTGGTTCAGCACGCTCTCGTACAGCCCGACGAGCGTGTTCTCCGTGATCGACTGCTCGATCATCTGGCGCGCCTGGTACAGCCCGTTGACGGCCTTGTTGCTCACGTAGGCCTGCACGAAGCCGCTGCAGGCGGCCTGGCCGGTGGAGAGGAGCTCGGCCTGCTGCAGGATCCAGGGCAGCTTGCGCTCGCGCCAGGCGAGCTCGCCGGTCGAGTAGGCGGCCAGCACGCAGTCGAGCCCCCAGGCCTCGCCGCGGCCGTAGGGGAAGCCCTGGTTCGGGTACGCGGCGACGTACTGCTGCTTCGCCAGCATCCCGCTCTGCTGCACGGAGCCGAAGGGCCCGTTGTAGTGCGGGTGGAAGGTCAGGTGGAAGTTCTCGGCCTGCAGGCGCAGGTCGTCGGCCGCCAGCGAGTCGTTCGCCAGCCAGGCCAGCACCTTGGCCGCACGCGTGTAGCGGATGAAGTGCTGGTGGTCGTGCGGGTCGAACCCCAGGTGCTGGGCCTCGTAGGCCGGCACCAGGCCGTTCGCGGCCACGTAGTCGGCCTGGAAGCGCGGCGCCGAGCGCACGCCGAAGGGATCGGGCCGGCTGCCGAAGACCAGCGGCACCACGAAGTGCTCGAAGGGCACGTAGTCGCGGTCGCCGTTCTCGACCAGCCACTCCTCGACCGAGGAGGGCTCGCCGCCGAGCTGGAACAGCGCGTTCGGCTGCCGGTCGGTCTGCATGCGGTGCAGCGCCGAGTACAGGCGGAAGCCGTCGGGCGAGGCCAGCGTGGCCGCCAGGATCCCGTCGAAGCAGAAGATCTCCTGGCCCGAGGTCATGCCGCCGTAGGCGACGCCGTAGGGATGGCCCCAGCCGAGGCGATCGGAGGCCATCGGGTAGTCCCCCACCCCGCGGCCGCTCGCCAGGCGCGTGACGAGGAAGCCGAGGTCGCTCGCCAGGCGGTTCTCCAGCGCGGCCGGCGTCAGGTGGTCGAGCAGCGGCAGCAGGTGGCGCTGCGGGAAGTAGCGCGCCGTCTCGGGGTTCCACCAGGACCAGTAGTCCACGCCGACGTCGTTCGTGCCGCGCCGGCAGAAGGCCCGCCCGGCGCCGTCGAGGTAGGCGCGCGCGCGCTCCATCGACCCGCTGCGCGCCGGCGAGAGCATCAGGCGCCGGTGGAACTGCCCGCCCCAGCGGATCACGTGCATCGTCCCGTCGGCGTTCGGCGCCACCAGGTCGAAGATGCGCCGGCCGCCGACCACGCGCTCGTTGCCGAAGGAGGGATCGGCGAAGTCCTGCTGCAGCGTCCAGTCGGCCGGCAGCGAGATCTCGAGGCTGCGGAAGTAGAGCTTGTCGAGCGGGTCGTCGAGCTTGGTGGCGGGATCGTGGCCGTCGTGCGCGTTGTGGAAGCGCAGGTCGAGCCCGATCTGCGAGCGGTCGCTGAACCAGGAGAGGTAGTGGTGCACGCCGAGGAGGTGCGGCAGCGTGCTGCCGACGATCTCGACCTCCGGCAGCATGTCCTGGTGGTAGCTGACCTCGGCCTGGATCGGGCCGCGGTGCAGGACCTTGTAGGGCGTCGGCTGCAGCGGGCGCGAGACGTAGCGGTTGCCGAAGCAGTCCTGGGCCGCGATCTCGATCCCGGTCGGATCGAGGATGAGCTGGTTCACCTCCGAGGGCACGCCGCTCGGCCCGAGCGGCGGGTTCATCGCCAGGGTCGAGGAGTACAGCACGCGGTAGCTGAGGGGCGTGCCGGGCGCCAGCGCCGGATCGCGGTGGACGATCGCGATCAGCTCGACCACGTCGGCGCCGTCCGCCGCGGAGGGATAGCGGCTGACGATCTCGACCTGCGCGTAGCGCGGCGTGCCGTCGTGATCCGCGATCGCGAACGGGTTCTTGCCGTCCAGGCGCGGGTAGAGGCCGCGCGGGACCGGCAGCGTGCCGCGCAGCATGAACTCGCTGAAGACCGGCGCGCGCGTGGCGAGCTCGCCCACGACGCGGCGGCGCGGCCCCTGGGCGCTGGGCAGCGCGGCGAGGGCCAGGGCGGCGGCGAGGAGCCAGGCCAGCGCGCGACCGCGCGATCCGGGACAGAGGCCCGAAAGGGAGCCCGGATGCGAAGGGACGATGGAGTTCGTCATGGTGTCGACCACGCTCAGGGGACCGGAGGGGGGAGAAAGCGGACCGAGCAAGGCTCGTCCCGGCACCTGGACAACCTGGCGGTGCGCGCCGGGATCGGCGGGCCAGAAGATGCCAACGCCCCCCGTCCGTTGGAACCATCCCGGGCCCCTCATGGGCCCTTTTCTTGTGCGCACGCCATCTCGCGCGCACGCAACGCTTTAGGTCTTTCCGCCTTGGATGAGGGGCGCGCGCGGGCCGGCCCTCAGCGGGCGAAGAGCCGCGCCGCGTCCGCGAAGGCCTTGAACTCGAGCGCGTTCCCGCTGGGGTCGCGCACGAAGAGCGTGGCCTGCTCCCCGACCTCGCCCGCGAAGCGCACGCGCGGCTCGATCAGGAACTCGACCCCCGCCGCGCGCAGCCGCTCCGCCAGCGCGCGCCAGCGCTCCATCGTGAGCACGACCCCGAAGTGCCGCACCGGCACGTCGTCCCCGTCGACCTCGTTCGTCGCGAGCGCGTCCTCTCCCGCCACGTGCGCGGAGAGCTGGTGCCCGAAGAAGTCGAAGTCGATCCAGCGCTCCGCCTCGCGCCCCACCGGACAGCCCAGGATCCCGGCGTAGAACGCGCGCGTCGACGCGACGTCGCGCACGGGGAAGGCCAGGTGGAAGGGCGGCGCGGGGTGCACGCCGGGCATCCTACGCTGCCGCAGGGTGCAGGGAAGAGCGGCGGGCTCAGCGCTTCGCGCCGGCCACCGCGGTGCGCAGCTCGCCCGCGACCAGGTCGCCGATCTCCGAGCACTTGTGCAGGCCGCTGGCGACGCCCTTGATGCGGCCGGAGCGCAGCAGCGACACGACCGTGCCCTCGACGGCCTGGGCGGCCTCCTTCAGGCCGAGGTAGTCGAGCAGCATCGAGCCGGCCATGATCGCGGCCACGGGCGAGGCGGTGTTCTGGCCGGCGTACTTGGGTGCCGAGCCGTGGATCGGCTCGAACAGGGCCAGCTTGCCGGGGTGGATGTTGGCGCTGGCGGCGATGCCGAGGCCGCCCTGCAGCACCGCGCCGAGGTCCGTCAGGATGTCGCCGAACATGTTGGTCGTGACGGCCACGTCGAACCACTCGGGGTTCTTGATCATCCACATGCAGGCCGCGTCGACGTAGGCGTGGTCCTGGGCGATGTCGGGGTACTCGCGCGCGACGTCGGCGAAGGTGCGCGTCCACAGGTCGTGGGCGCGCACGGCGTTGGCCTTGTCGATCAGGGTGACCTTCTTCTTCTGGTTGCGCGTGCGCGCCAGCTCGAAGGCGTAGCGGATGGAGCGCTCGACCCCGGCGCGCGTGTAGACCAGCGTCTGGGTGGCGACCTCGCTGGGCTGGCCCTTGTGCGTGAAGCCGTGGGCCCCGACGTAGGCGTCCTCGGTGTTCTCGCGGATGAACACCATGTCGATGTCCTCGGCCTTCTTGCCCTTGAGCGGGCACAGGCGCTCGTCGAACAGCTTGATCGGGCGCAGGTTGATGTAGAGGTCGAGCTCGAAGCGCAGGCGAAGAAGGATGCCCTTCTCGAGGATGCCGGGCTTCACGTCCGGGTGGCCGATGGCGCCGAGCAGGATGGCGTCGAACTTGCGGAGGTCGTCGGCGGCCGAGTCGGGCAGGACCTCGTTGGTGCGAAGGTAGCGATCGCCGCCGAAGTCGAAATCGGTCGTTTCGTACTTGAATCCGCAGGCCTTGCTGGCCGCGTCGAGGACTTTGAGGGCTTCGGCAACGACTTCGGGGCCGGTGCCGTCACCGCCCAGGACCGCAATCTTGTGCACTTGGTTCTCCCTGGCGGCCGAAAGCCCTAGAGGCGCCCGGCCGGAAAAAATCGGGCGGACAATAGCCGAACGACCCACGGTCTCAAGCGGCGATCAGTTGCAGCGGCGCCTCAGA
>DASVAP010000139.1:0-13682 GCA_036376275.1 Planctomycetota bacterium
GCTCTCCTGGCCGCTGGTGGCGAGCCTGGGCTCGGCCGCGGGCGTGCGCGGCGACTACTACAACAACCTCTGGAACGCCTGGTGGCTCGAGCACTGCGTGTCCGAGGGCGTCTCGCCCTACTGGACCGACCACCTCTACTACCCCGAGGGCATCTCGCTGCGGCGCCACACGCTCTCGCCGCTCAACGCCGCGAGCCTGGTCCTCTTCACGCGCTTCCTGGGCCCGCACCAGGCCTTCAGCCTGCTGATCCTGCTGCACTTCGCGCTCTCCGCCTGGTGCTTCTCGCTCTTCGCGCGCGCGGCCACGGGCAGCACCGCGGGGGGCGTCCTGGGCGGGCTGGTCTACAGCTTCGCGCCCTTCCACTACTTCTACCTGTGCCAGATCAACGTCTTCAGCTTCGAGTTCCTGCCGCTGGCGCTGCTCTTCTTCGTCAAGCACGGGCGCGAGGGCGGGCGCGCGAACCTGGCGGGCGCGGTGGGCGCGGTGCTCGGGATGGGGCTCACGCTCGAGTACTACGTGGTCTACGCCTACCTGGCGCTGGGGGTGCTGCTGCTGTGCAAGCGCGGCTGGGCGCGCGAGGTGCCGTGGGCGTTCCTGCTGCGGCGCTGGGCCCTGGCGGGGGGCGTGGGGGCGGTGCTGGTGGCGGCGGCGGCCTTCCCGCTGCTCGTCGCGGCGCTGACGGAGGGCAACCTCGAGGCCCAGACCTCGGCCAACGTGATCGAGAAGAACCGCTTCAACGACCTGCTCGGGTTCTTCTGGATCGGCGGCGACGAGGAGCTGACCGTCTCGTGGCCGACCATGCTGGGCTACTCGACCCTCGCGCTGTGCCTCGTCGGCTGGCGGCGCGTGCTGCGGCTCTGGCCGTGGCTCGCGGTCGGGGCGGTCTTCCTGGTGCTCTCCCTGGGCGAGGAGCTGGCCGTGGCGCGCCAGAAGACCGGCATCCCGCTGCCCTACGCGCTGCTGAAGGAGCTGCCGGTGCTCTCGATGCTGCGCAAGAGCGACCGCTGCTTCATGCTGGTGCAGGTGGTGGCCGCGCTCTCCCTGGCGGCGGCCTGGCCGGCCCTGGCCGAGCGCCTGCGTTCCGGCCGCGCGCGCGCCGCCGGCTTCGTCGCTTGCGCCGCGCTGACGATGGGCGAGCTGACGGCCGTGCCGCTCGGGCGCTTCGCGCTGCCGACCTCGCCCTACCTGGAGACGCTGCGCGCCGATGCGAGCGTGGAGGCGGTGATGGAGCTCCCGCCCATGCCGCTGCACGTGATGAACGGGCGCTTCGACTACTACCAGACGCTGCACGAGAAGAAGACCACCCTGGGCTACACCACGAGCATCGCGCTGCAGCCGCACCACGACGAGCGCCTGCTGCAGCTCGCCAACCTCTACCTGCAGTTCATCCAGGGCCACAACCGCGCCCTGCCGCGCCTGGCGAGCGACCTCGGCGTGCAGCGGGTCTTGCACTACAAGTCCTACCTCGACCAGCGCCCGAAGGACCCGGCCATCGACGGCCTGGTGCTGTGGCGGCCGTTCGTCTTCTGGCGCCGGCCGCTGGTCTACGTGCGCCAGGTGGGGGAGTACGTCGAGAAGCCCTATCCTGCCGCGACCTGGAGGGTGATCCGCATGGAGCTCGCGCGCAGCCTGGGTGAACCCCTGTTCGAGGACGAGCTCATGGCGGTCTTCCCCGTCCCGGAGCGGCCGTGAGCGCGCCCGCCTCCGCCTCGGCGCCCGTGCTCTCGGTGGTGCTGCCGTGCCTGAACGAGGGCGCGCACCTCGCGCGCTCGCTGGCGACGCTCTGCGGCGTGCTGGAGGGGCTGGGCCTCACCCACGAGCTCGTCGTGGTCGACGACGGCTCGAGCGACGACACCTGGGAAGTGCTGGTGCGCGAGGCGCGCGCGCGGCCGAACCTGCGCGCCGTGCGGCTCTCGCGCCGCTTCGGCAAGGAGCAGGCCCTCGTGGCCGGGCTCGAGCGCGCCCGCGGAGCCGGCGTGCTGGTGATGGACGCCGACCTGCAGCACCCGCCGGAGCTGATCCCGGCCATGGTCGCGGCCTGGCGCACGGAGGGCTACGAGGTGGTCGAGGCGGTCAAGACGCGCCGCGGGGCGGAGCCGCTCGTCGCGCGCCTCGGCGCGCGCCTGTTCTATCCGCTCTTCCGGCGCCTCTCGGGCTTCGACCTGGAGGGCGCCTCGGACTTCAAGCTGCTCGACCGGCGCGTGCTCGAGGCCTGGAGCGCGATGGGCGAGCGCAACGTCTTCTTCCGCGGCATGTCGGCCTGGCTCGGATTCCGGCGCAAGCGCCTGGACTTCGAGGTCGCGCCGCGCGCCGGCGGGAGCTCGGGCTGGAGCCCGCTGCGCCTCCTGCGCCTGGCGCTGAACGGCATCACGGCCTTCTCGACCGCGCCGATCCACCTGATCACGGGCCTGGGGTGCCTGTTCCTGGTCTTCTCGCTCGGCCTCGGGATCCAGACGCTCGCCAACTACCTCCAGGGGCGGGCCGCGACCGGCTTCACGACCGTGATCGTGCTGGTGCTGATGGTCGGGAGCCTGATCCTGATCAGCCTGGGGGTGATCGGGCTCTACGTCGCGCGCATCTACGAGGAGGTCAAGCACCGCCCGCGCTACGTCGTGCGCGACGTGCTCGGGGAGGGCGGGGCGCCGCGCTGACGGACGGGCCTGCTGCCGGGTTCCGCCGGAATCGAGCGAACCGCCTGACCCCGAGCCGTCCAGGGGGCCGGAAGAGGAACGCGGTTTTCTCCGCCGTCCCTGCTTTCCTCCGGCCCCGGGCGTAGCATGGGGGTCGTCGTCCGCGGTCTCCCTGCCCAGAGCTCACCCCATGACGATCGAAGAAGGGCCCGCCCTGTCCGAGCCCGCCCCCGGCCCCGCCTCTGCGCTCGATCCGCAGGAGCTGTGCGCGCAGGTCGACTGGCTGCGCGCGGTGTCGCGCTCGCTGGTGCGCGATCCGTGGCGCGCCGAGGACGTGGCCCAGGAGACGCTGCTCGCGGCCCTGAACGCGCCGCCGCGCTCCGCCGGCGACGTCCAGCACGTGCGCGCCTGGCTCGGGCGCGTGGCCTTCAACCTCTCGCGCCTCGGCGCGCGCCGCGCCGCGCGCCAGCAGGCGCGCGAGGTCCGCGTGGCGCGGCGCGAGTCGCTGCCGCCCGTGACCGAGGAGCTCGAGCTGGCCGGCACGGCGCGCCTGGTCGAGGAGGCGATCGCGACCCTGCCGGGGCCGTACCAGAGCGTCGTGCGCCTGCGCTACTTCGAGGGCCACTCGACGGCCGCGATCGCGGCGCACCTGGGGACGAGCGAGCTGGCCGTGCGCAAGCGCCTGTGGCGCGCGCGCAGCCGCCTGCGCGCGACCCTCGAGCGCGGCGGACGGCGCGAGCCGTTCTGGGTGACGCTGCTCTTCCTGCGCGGGCGCGAGCTCGGCGCGCCGGGCCTGACGGCCCTGGCGGCGGGCGTGGCGGCCAGCGTCGGCGGACTGGCCTGGTGGCTGGGCGGCGCGGAACGGCCGCCGGCGCACCTGACCGAGGTCGCGCGCGCGGGCGTGCTCGCGCCGGAGGGTGCCGCCGCCGGCCGCGTGCCGGCCTCCACGCCGGCCAGCGCCGACCTTCCGGCGGATCCCGGCACGGCGGAGCCGCGCCGCGAGCTGCGGCCGCCGGTGCCGGAGCGCGGACCGCGCAACGAGATCGTCGCGCCGCAGACGGTGAGCTCCCACGGGCTGGTGCTCGACCTCGAGGGCCGGCCGCGCGCCGACCTCGCGATCCACCGCGCCGGCGCGCCGGAGGAGCTCCTGGCGACCACCGACGCGCACGGCCGCTTCACGCTGGCGCGCCGCGGGCCGCTCGAGCTCCTGGCCGTGGCCGGGGGCTGGACCACGCTCGTGCCCGGCACCGTCGTGCGCGGTTCCGAGGAGGAGCCGGCGCGCATCGTGGTCGCGCCCAGCGCGGACCTTGCGCTCCTCGTCGTCGATCCGCGCGGCGAGCCGGTGCCCGGGGCGTCGGTCGAGCTGCGCTGCGAGGCCCTGGCCTTCACGGCGCTCGACTTCGCCGTGCGCCTGCCGGCGCCGGTGCTGCGCACGGGCGCCAGCGATGCCGCCGGGGCGCTCGAGCTGCCGGAGCTGCCGCGGGGCCGCGGGCTCGTCCTGCGCGTCGCCGCCGAGGGCTTCGAGCCGCTGGAGCGCGCGACCCTCGAGCTGGGCGCGCACGCCTGGCTCGCGCTGCAACCCGAGCGCGTTCCCGCGCGCCTCGCCGGCACGGTCTTCCACCGCGACGGCCGACCCGCGGCCGGCGCGCGCGTCGAGCTGGCCGAGGCCAGCGCGGTCGCCGACGCGCGCGGGCGCTACCACCTGCCGCTGCGCGGGGTGGAGCGCGGGTCGGGCCTGACGGCCGTCGATCCGGATCAGGAGAGCGCTCCGCTCGAGCTCGAGCGCTTCGGGGCGCGGCTCGAGGACTGGAGGGGCACCCTCGAGGTCGAGGAGCAGCCCGACGCGCCCGTCGAGCACGCGCTCGACCTGGTGCTGGGCGCGCACCTCGAGCACGTCGCCGGAGAGCTCGTCGGGCGCACGCCCGAGGGCTGGCTGGTGGCCGCCTTCGCGCGCGAGGCCGGGGCCATCGGGGACGTCGCGGCGCACGAGACGCCCGCCGCCACGACCCGCAGCGACGCCAGCGGGGCCTTCGCCCTGCGGCTCGTGCCCGGCGCCTACGACCTCTACGCGCTCGCGCCCGCCGGCGCCTGCGTCGTGGCCCGCGCCGAGCTCGTCACGGGCTCCGCCTGGCGCCTCGTGCTGCCGGACGAGCTCCCATTGCGGCCGGCCCAGCTCCAGCTCACGAGCGACGACGGCCGCGCCCTGGCCCACGCGCGCGCGACGGTGCACGCGCGGCTCGACGGGCCCGAGGGGCGCCGGCGCCTGGCCTGGCGCGAGCTCGAGAGCGACGTCGCGGGCCACCTGGCCTTCGCGCGCGACCCGGCCCTGGCGCTGGAGATCCGCGTGGCTCATCCGCGCGCGGGCGGGGTCGTGCACTGGGACGGGGCGGCGCCCGCGGCCGTCCTGGCGCGGCCAGCACACCTCGCGCTGCGCGACGTCCCGCCCGAGTACGAGCTGGCGGTCGTGCTCGACGGCGGCGGCCAGGCGCTCGTGACGCACGGCCCGCTCGGGCCGCTCACCAGCCTCGCCTTCCACGCGGGCGAGACCCCCGTGGTCGAGGTCCCGCCGGCCGCGCGCTGGGTCGAGCTGCGCAGCGCGGCGCTCGGGCCGGTGCTCGTCCCGCTCGAGGCGAGCCCGGGCGCGGAGCTCGTCGTCAGGCCTTGACCTCGGACCGCTCCGGCGCGACGGCGCGCCGCGTGGCCTGGGGCGTGATCGGCGCCTGCCTGGCGCTGGGGCTCGCCTTCGGCGTGCACCCCTGGTACGACCCGACCAACGACGGCTCGATGTACCTGATCACGGCGCGCGCGCTGGCGGCCGGCGAGGGCTACACCTACCTGGGCGAGCCCTTCGTGATCCGTCCGCCGGGCTTCCCGGCGCTGCTGGCGCCGCTCGTCGCCCTGCGCGGGACCGACTTCCACGCCCTCAACCTGTTCGTCTCCGCCACGGGCGCGCTGGGCGTGGTGCTCTTTCACCTGCTGCTGCGCCCGCGCCTGGGGCTGCTGCTGGCGACGCTCGTGCCGCTCGTGCTGTGGTTCAACCCGGGTCACCAGCGCATGGCCAACCAGGTGATGAGCGACGTCCCCGGGTGGACGTTGCTCGTCGCCTGCCTGCTGCTGGCGCGTCAGCCCTGGGCGCGCACCCCGCGCGGAGCATTCGGGCTCGGCCTCGCGCTCGGCCTGGCGGCGCTGGTGCGCTCGGCCAACGTGCTGCTCGTGCCGGCCCTCGTGGCGTACGAGGGTCTGCAGCTCCTGCCACGAGCCGGGCGCGCGGGCTGGAAGGGAGCCCTGCGCCGCTGCGCGGCGCTGGCGCTCGGCGCGCTGCTCGTGTCGGTGCCCTGGTCGGTGCGCAACCAGCTCGTCCGGCCGCCGCCGCCGGCGGAGCAGACCACGCTCTACTCCTACTCGACCGCCCTCCTGCACACCGACCTGGGCGATCCGGCCTCGCCGCGCGTGACGGCCTCGGAGTTCCTGGGGCGCTTCCCGCGCCAGATGTCGAAGAGCCTGCACTCGCTCGGCACGCGCCTCGGCGACGGCGCCCCGGCGCCGCACGTGCTGGCGGTCGCCCTGCTGTTGCTCGGCGCGCTGCTGGTCTCGGCCGTGCGGCGGCGCGCGCCGGAGGACCTGTGGGGGCTCGCGATGCTGGGCGTCGTGGCCTTCTACTTCGCCTACGCCGGGCGCCTGATGCTGCCGCTCTTCGCCCTGGCGATCCCGGCCGCGGTCGAGCTCGCGCGCGACCTCCTGGCGCGCTTCCTGGGTGCGCGCGCCGGCCTGCTGGGCGCGGCGCTGCTGTGCCTGGCCTGGATCGCCGTCGACTGGGCCCCGCGCGCGGGCTGGAAGGAGATCGAGGGCCTGCACGAGGCCCAGGTGCGTCTCGCGCGCCAGGTGAACGAGCGCCTGCCTCCGGAGGCGCGCCTCGGCGCCTACCGCGCCTGGCACCACTCCGTGTACCTCGAGCGGCCCGTGCACGGCTTCGAGCCGGCCCTGGCGCGGGCCGGGAACCCGGGCGAGCGCGTCACGATCGCGCGCCTGGTCGAGCGTCATGCCCTGGACGCGATCCTGCTGGGCGAGCTGGGCCTGCCGGACAGCGTCGCGCGCGAGGAGCGCGCCTTCGCCGCGGCCGTGGCGGCGATGTACGGCGGGCCCCAGCGCGGCCTGGTGCCCGTCAGATAGCCGGCGCGCGCCTCCGCGGCCGGCGCGTGGGGCTATGGTTCGAGCGAGGGCCCAGCGGCTCTCCCCACCAGGTCAGAACTTGTTTCCCTCCTGCGCAGGCGAGGCTCCTCCGGGCGTCCGCGCGCTCCCCACGCTCGTCCTCTTCCTCGTGCCCCTGGCGGGCTGCGGTGGCGGGGGCGGAGGAGGGGGAGGCGCGCCACCGGCGCTCGTGGCCGACTTCGCGGCCGACGTGGTCGCCGGCGAGGCGCCGCTGCGCGTGGCCTTCCAGGATCGCTCCAGCGGCGGGGCCACGGCCTGGAGCTGGGACTTCGGCGACGGCACGGGCTCGTCCGAGCGCGAGCCGCTGCACACCTACGACGCCGCCGGCACCTTCGCGGTCAACTTGACCGTCACGCGCCCCGGCGCGCTGGCGAGCGCGCACCGCCCGGCCTTCGTCGAGGTGCGCGCGCGTCCGGCCCTGGCCTACGGCATGAACCCGAGCCTTTCGCGCTGGTCGAGCCGCGAGATCGTCTTCGCCGACGCGATGATGCGCGCCTCCGAGTTCCTGATCGTGCGCGCCGGCGAGCTCACGACCGAGCCCGCGCCGCTCGTGCCGCTCGGGCGCCAGCCGCCCCGGCTCGGGCAGGGCTGGCCCGATCTCGCGGCCCTGGCACCGGGCGACGCGGCCGGCGCCTGGCTCTTCGGCCCGATGGAGGGCACGCTGCCCGACGGGCGCGCGACGCCCTGGATCCTGACCTGGGAGGGCACCGGGAACTGCCGCCTGTTCGGGACGGCGACCCTGGGCGAGACGCGGCGCACGCCGCGGCGCGTGGAGGCACGCGTCGACCCGACCGTGGGCAACGGCAACGGCACCGTGGCGCTCCTGATCGAGTCCTCGTCGCGCTCGGATCCGGTGCGCAACGTGCGCGTGTGGCTGCCGGGGATGCTGCCGGAGCGGCCGCTCTTCTGGCCGCCGTACCTCGCGCGCGTGCAGGCCATGAACCACGGCACGGGCCCGCGCGTGTGGCGCACGCTCGACTGGACCCGCGTGAACGACCACGGGGCCCAGGACCCGCCGCTGCCCTTCGAGTTCGACCTGGCCGGGCGCATCTTCCCCTGGAGTCCGAGCCAGGGCACGCGCCGCGGCGTGTGTCCCGAGTTCCAGGCCGCCTTCTGCAACGCGGTCGGGGCCGACCTGCACTTCCAGGTGCCGCACCGGGCCGAGCCGATGACCCCGGCCGACTACGAGCTCTACCTGCGCGACGTCTTCACGCGCCTGCGCGACGGCGCGCCGGCCGTGCCCGGGATCAACGGCGACCGGCCCTTCGAGGGCCTGGCGGAGGAGCGCGAGCTGGTGCTCGAGCTCTCCAACGAGATGTGGAACGCCTTCCCGGTCAACCGCTGGCTGCGCGCGCAGGCGATGCTGCGCGGGTTGACGCTGCACGAGGTGATCGCCGAGGAGCTCCTGAGCGTGTGGCGCATCGCCGACGAGGTCTTCGCCGGCCGGCGCACCGTGCGGCGCTTCGTGGGCGGCTTCGTGGCCGAGGCCGACTTCGCCGGCCGCATCCTGGCGGCCCTGCCGCCGGGCACGCGCGTCGACCAGCTCGGGCCGGCCTGCTACTTCCGGCCGCAGCCCGAGACGATCGCGCGCTGGCTCGAGGGCGCCGTGCCCGGCTCCTGCCCGGCCTGCCCGACGCCCGAGGAGGTGCTGGCCGCCGCCTGGCTCTCCTTCCCCGACCTCGGCCGCAGCCTGCGCGCGCACCGGCGCCTGGCGGAGTCCCACGCGAACCCGGACGGCAGCCATCCGCGGCTCGTCCTGTACGAGGCCGGCCAGGCCCTCGACGCGCGCGGCGCGCCCTGGGCCGGGGCCGCGCGCGTGGCCCAGACCCTGCCGGAGATGTACCGCGCCTACGTCGACGGGCTCGTGCCCCTGCTGGTCGCGGAGGGCGTCGCGGGCGTGAACTGGTACAGCTTCATGACCGACCCCGACCCGAGCCACGGGGTCGACGTGGGCTACGGCATCTGGGACGACATGGCCCAGACGATCACGCTGCCCGTTCCCGAGCCCTACCGCGACGAGGGCGCGCCCAAGGCAGCGGCCATCTACCGCGGCTCGCCGCCGCGCTGAGCTTGCGCGCCTTGCGGGCGCGCCGGTGGGAGCGGGCCCTCCTCAACCGTCCGTCAGTTGCGCGACGGCAGGAGGCGCAGCGAGGCCCCGAAGCTGAGCTCGAGCGAGTCGCCGTCGATGTCGGGCGTGTTGGGGATCTCGCCGTCGATGCCGTCGGAGGTCTTGTAGCGGTTGAAGCGGTACATCGCCTGACCCCAGAAGGAGACCCAGGGCAGGGTGTACAGCGCGATGCCCGCGCCCACGTTGATGTTGATGCCGTCCTCGAGCGCGCCCTCGGTGAAGGAGCCCGGGGTCTGGGCCTGGTCCGAGGTCCCGTTGTCGATCTCGATCTGGCTGCGTCCGATGCCGAGCACGCTGTAGGGCTGGAGCGGGCTCTGCTCCATGAAGTAGTGGCGCCACAGGAAGTCCCAGGTCTTGACGGTCGACTCGTGGTCCAGCGAGGTCAGGCTGCTCTCGCCGTCGTGCTCGGTCTGCGAGTACTGCACGATCAGCTCGTTCATGCGCCAGCGGTAGGAGAGGTAGAGTCCGCCGCCGGCCCCGACGTCGAGCTCGGGGAGGTAGACCACGTCGTTCGGGCCGAGCAGGCCGTCGTCGCCGTCGTCGAGGTCGCCGAAGTACTCCGCGGTGATCACGGCCGCGCCGATGTAGAGGCCCTGGGCCGGCCAGAGCTCCTCCTGCTCGTCCTGGTTCGGGATGCGGATCGGGGTGCGCTCCTCGTGCGGCACGCGGATCCGGCTCTCCTGCTCGTCGTCCGCGCCGGCGGCGACGAGGCGCGGGGCGGAGGCGGCCACGACCTCGGCCGATTCCGGCGACCAGGCCGGCATCTCCGGCAGGCGCGACGTGCCGGCGCAGGCGCTGGCGAGCACGAGGACCGCGGGGAGCGAGAGGAGCGGGAGGACGGGACCCTTCATGGCAGGGAAGGCGCGGGGAATGGGGGACGGGCCCGCGTGGGTGCGGGCGCAGGACAGGGGGCTAGTCGGCATTCCGGGCCCTGGACCGGAGCGTCGAGCACGGAAAAACCCGCGCGCGCCTGGCGTGGGGTTGCGGCACGTGCCTCCCGCGCGGATGCTCGTCCGTCCCGGGAGGAAATCGCATGTCGACGTCCGTGCCCCCCGCCGTGCTCGCGCTGCTCGCCCTGGCCTGCCAGGCCCCGTCCGAGCCGCCCCCGGCCGCGGCGCCCGATGCGCGCATGGAGTGGTGGCGGGAGGCGCGCTTCGGGATGTTCGTGCACTGGGGGCTCTATGCGCTCCCGGCCGGAGCGTGGCAGGGGCACACCGACTACGGTGAGTGGATCCGCGACTCGGCGAGGATTCCGCGTGACGAGTACGCCCGCTTCCAGGGCCAGTTCGATCCGGTGCGCTTCGACCCGGACGCCTGGGTGCGGCTCGCGCGCGAGGCCGGCATGAAGTACCTCGTGATCACGAGCAAGCACCACGACGGCTTTGGTCTCTGGGACTCGGCCGAGACGGAGTGGGACATGGGCGGGACGCCTTCGCGCCGCGATCTGCTGGGCGAGCTCGCCGCCGCCTGCGCGCGCGGCGGGGTGCGTTTCGCGACCTACCACTCGATCATGGACTGGCACCACCCGGACTACCTCCCGCGCCGGCCTTGGGAGACGGGGCGCACCACGGAGGGCGCGGACTTCGAGCGCTACGTCGACTACCTGCACGCGCAGGTCACCGAGCTGATCACGCGCTACCGCCCGGCCGTGATGTGGTTCGACGGCGAGTGGGAGAGCACGTGGACGCACGAGCGCGGCGTCGCGCTCTACGAGCTGTGCCGCTCGCTCGACCCCGCGCTGATCGTCAACAACCGCGTCGACGTGCACCGCGGCGGCATGGCGGGCTTCTCCGGCTCGAGCGAGGCCGTGGGCGACTTCGGGACGCCCGAGCAGGAGATCCCGGCCACGGGGCTCCCCGGCGTCGACTGGGAGACCTGCATGACGATGAACGACCACTGGGGCTGGAACCGGGCCGACCCGGACTGGAAGCCGGTGGAGGTGCTCGTGCGCAACCTGATCGACGTGGCCTCGAAGGGCGGGAACTACCTGCTCAACGTGGGGCCGAGGGCGGACGGGACGTTCCCGGAGCAGGCGGTGGAGCGATTGGCGGGCATCGGGAGGTGGATGGCGAAGCACGGCGAGGCGATCCACGGGACGCAGGCGAGCCCGTTCGAGTCGCTGGAGTGGGGGCGCGTGACGTGGAAGCGCGACGGGCCGGACTCCGTGCTCTACCTGCATGTCTTCGAGCGTCCCATGAGCGGCCGCATCGTCCTGCCGGGGCTCGGCAGCGAGCCGCGCTCGGCGCGCTGGCTGGCGGAGGGGAACGAGCTGCCGTGGCAGCGCGAGGGCACGGACGTCGTCGTGGCGCTGCCCGGCACGCTCCCGGACCCGATCGCGTCGGTGGTCGAGCTCCGCGTCCAGGGCGAGCCGATCGTCTACCGCGCGCCGGAGATCCTGGCCGAGTCCGACATCTTCGTGCGGCCGCTGGCGGTGCGGCTCGAGAGCCGGACCGCGGGCGTGGAGCTCCGCTACACGCTCGACGGGTCCGCGCCGACGGGCGCCTCGCCGCGCTACGCCGCGGCGCTCGAGCTCGTGGACTCGGCCGTCGTGAGCGCGCGCGCCTTCCACCGCGGCGAACCCGTCTCGGCCACCACGCGTCGCGAGTTCCGGCGCGTGGCGCCGCGCTCGGGCCGGCCGCCCGAGATGGTGACGGCTTCCGGCTTCGTGTTCCGGGCCTACGAGGGGGACTGGGACCGCCTGCCGGACTTCGAGGCCCTCGCGCCGGTCGCGACGGGCTCCGTGCGCGAGACCACGCTGGACCGCCTCCCGCGCGCCGAGCACGTCGGCCTGTGCTTCGACGGGCTGCTCTCGGTCGAGCGCGACGACGTGTACGCCTTCACCCTGACCTCCGACGACGGCTCGGACCTGTGGATCGACGGCGAGCGCGTGATCGACAACGACGGCCTCCACGGGGCCGAGGAGCGCCGTGGCCACGCGGCCCTGGGAGTGGGCCTGCACGCCATCCGCGTGCGCTGGTTCAACAAGACCGGCGGGGCCGCGCTCGACCTGCGCTGGGCGCCGCTCGGGGGTGAGCTGGCGCCCGTGCGCGTCTTCGTGCACGAGCGCTGAGGTCAGTCGTCGCCGACGACGTTGCGCAGCACGCCGAGCCCCTCGATCTCGACCTCCACGGTGTCGCCCGGCTGCATCCACACCGGTGGCTTGCGCGCGAAGCCGACGCCGGGGGGCGTGCCCGTGGCGATCACGTCGCCGGGCTCGAGCGTGACGTGCTCGCTCAGCGACTCGATCAGCCTCGGCACGCCGAAGATGAGCTGGTCGGTGCTCGAGTCCTGCATCGTCTTGCCGTTCAGGCGCAGGCGGATGCGCAGCTTGTGGGGGTCGGGGACCTCGTCCGTGGTCGCGATGTACTCGCCGAAGGGCGCGAAGGTGTCGCAGGACTTGCCGCGCTGCCACTGCCCGTCCTTGAACTGGAAGTCGCGCGCCGAGACGTCGTTGAAGTTGACGTAGCCGAGCACGTGCTCCATCGCCTGGGCAGCGGAGATGCGCGCGGCGCGCTTCCCGATCACGACCCCGAGCTCGGCCTCGTAGTCGAGGTTCTCGCAGCCGCGCGGGACGCGGATCGTGCCGCCGGGGGCCAGGGTCGAGGTCGGGAACTTCGAGAAGAGCAGCGGGCGCTCCGGCAGGGGCGAGTTCGACTCCGCGGCGTGGTCCCTGTAGTTGAGCCCGATGCACAGGATCTTGCCCGGGCGCGGCACGGGGGCGTGCAAGGTCACGGCGGCGCGCTCGAGCACGGCGCCGGCGGTCCGCAGGCGCTCCAGCTCCTTCTTCTCGCCCGCGCGCGCCACCAGCGAGCGCGCCTCGCGCAGGAAGGGCCCGGCCAGGTCGAGGGCGTCGTTGTAGGCCTTCGGCTGCGGCAGCGCGGCGGCCGGGCTCGCGAGGTCGAGCACGAGCTTCCCGCCCTCCAGCAGGGCCCCGGGACGCGGATCGGAGGAACGCGAGGAGAAGGCGACGAGTCTCACGGAGCTTCGAGCAGGAGGACGTGCAGGGACTTCGGACCGTGCACGCCGACGACGAGCTCGAGCTCGATGTCGGCCGTGCGCGAGGGGCCGGTGACGAAGGTGATGGTACGCGAGGCCGGGGCGGCGGTGGGGCCCTGGAGCGCCGCCAGGGCATCGCCGAGGGTGCCGAGCAGGCGCGCGACGGGGAGCAGCGCGACGTGCAGCGGCACGACCAGCGAGGCGAGCCGGTGCTGCTCGGCTGCCGATTCGAGCACGAGCGTGCCGGTCTCGGCGATGCCCCACTGGGCCGTGGTCAGGCCGGCGGTGGCGGCGAAGAGCTCGGCCCGCGGGGCGCTGGGGGCGAGGAGCTCGACCCCGGGCAGGTCCGCGGCCAGCGCGCGCAGCTCGGAGGCGTCGGAGACGATCAGGCGCGTCGCCCCGGCCTCGGCCAGCAGCGCCTGGAGTCGCGCCCGGGCCTCCTCCGTGCTCCGCACGCGGTGCACGCGGCCCCCGACGCGCTCCAGCACGCTCGTGAAGCGCCCGCCGCGCTCGTCCGGAGCGATCTCGGTCCCCCGGTAGGGCGGCGGGAGCGGTGGGCGCCCGGCGCCGCGCAGTTCGGTCGCGACCAGCTCCAGGATCGCCCGACGCGCGTCGCTCATCGCTCGCGCTCCTTCCACAGCGTGCGGAACGAGCGCGGGGCGAGGCGCGGCAGCTCGCGCGTGGCGGACCAGGCCGCGAGCGGCGGCGCGAGCCTCCG
>DASVAP010000155.1:0-28852 GCA_036376275.1 Planctomycetota bacterium
GGGCGGGGGCACGAGCTCGTCGAGGATCTCGAGGTAGCTGGCGTAGCGCGTGGGGGCCAGCTCGCCGCGCTCGACGGCCTCGAACAGGGCGCAGCCGGGCTCGTGATCGTGGGAGCAGCCCGGCGCGAACTGGCAGCGCGCGGCGAAGGGCGCGAACTCGGGGAAGCAGTCGCGCAGCTCGGCCTGGTTGATGCCCGTCAGGCGGAAGACGCGGATGCCGGGCGTGTCGATGACCCAGGCGTCGAGCGACGGCAGGCGGTGCATCTGCGACGCGGTGGTCGTGTGCTTGCCCTGGTCCCAGAACTTGCTGATCTTGCCCAGCTTCAGGGCCAGCGTCGGCTCGAGCGCGTTGAGGATCGTCGACTTGCCGACGCCCGAGCCGCCGTAGAGGGCCGAGGTCCGCGCGCGCAGCCGCGCGGCCAGGGCCTCGAGCCCGCGTCCTTCGGCGGCGCACAGCGTCAGGACCTCGACCCCGGCCGCGGCGTAGGTGCGCGCGATCTCCTCGGCCTGGTGGTCCGTGTCGAGGTCGAGCTTGTTCAGCACGAGCAGGGCCGGGATCTCGTAGTAGCGGCAGGCGGCCAGGATGCGGTCGGCGCGGTTGGAGGAGAACTTCGGCTTGGCCAGCGAGGCCACCACGAAGAGCTGGTCCACGTTGGCCAGCAGGATCTGGGCGCGCGGGTCGTGCGAGCTCGCCACGCGCGGCAGCCAGTTCGTGCGCGGCAGCACCGCCTCGATCCCCGGCGGATCGCCGTCGAGGGAGACGCGCACGCGGTCGCCGACGGCGATCGGGTTCTTGACGCCGCGGTCGCGCTCCTCGAACAGCTTCCCGCGCGGCACGAAGGTGCGCACCTCGCCGCCGATCTCGACCTGGTAGGCCTTCGCGTCGCCGCGCACGACCCGCCCGAGGACGGGGGCGCTCATGCGGGGCGGGAGCTGCGCGGCGAGACCATGCGCGGCCATCATAGCTCGCTGGCCCAGCGGCCCCGGTTGCCCAGCCCGGCGCGAGGATCTGGCGTGCCCGGGCCAGATCAGGCGCGCAGCCGAGCGAGAAATGAGAATCGACAACTATCCGGGGCCCGAGCTCCTCGACTAGACTCCCGAGCGTTGTTGCTGGGCAGCTCCGGACGGACCCAGGACAGAGGTGAGCGCATGCGTACTTGGCAGTCCAGGGACACGAGTCTGGTCTCGCTCCTCGCCTTGTGCATGACATGCTCCCACGTGGGAGCGCAAGGAGCCGCGCCTGGCGATCCGAAGGCGGCACGCGAGGAGCAGCCTTCGACGCGCGTGACCTTGGAGGGCCTGGTCGTCGATGGCGTGGGAGCACCCGTCGCGGGCGCCGTCGTCGTCAGCAACGCGGGCGGGCGCGCCGTCACGGATGCGGCGGGCCGCTACGACCTCGAGCTCCAGGTCGCGCCGGCAACGACGAGCTTGCAGGTCACGGCGGCGAGCGCCCAGGGAAGCGTGAGCCAGCTCACCGCCCTCGGCCCGACCGGACGCGTGAACGTGGGCGTTCTCACGCTGCAACGCCCGTTCTGCTCCCCGGGCTGGGCGCCGATCTTCGGAGCTCTGCCGGGGACGGACGGTGTGATCAACGCCATGGTCGTGCACGACGACGGCAGTGGTCCCACGCTCTTCGCCGCCGGCTTCATTTCCCTCGCGGGGGGAGTCCCGCTGGACGGGCCGGTCGCGAAGTGGGACGGGTCGAGCTGGTCGTCCCTCGGGGGCGGCCTCACGGGACAGGTCCACGCGCTGGCGGTCTTCGACGACGGCGGCGGGCCGGCGCTCTACGCCGGAGGGTCCCTGGGCATCGGCGGCCAGACGGCGAATGGAATCGCGCGGTGGGATGGCTCGAGCTGGTCGACCCTCGGTGCGGGCGTGGGCTCTGGCACCGTCCGCGCGCTCGTCGTTCACGACGTGAACGGGACCCCCAACCTGATCGTGGGAGGCAGCTTCTCGGCCATGACGGGAGGACCGAGCCGGAACGTCGCGCGCTGGGACGGCACGACCTGGGGGGCGATGAGCGGGCCGAACGGCACGGTCCATGCGCTGGCCGTCTTCAACGACGGCAGTGGGCCGGCGCTGTACGTGGGCGGTGACTTCACGGTGGCCGGGACCACGACGACGCGGGGCGTCGCACGCTGGACCCCCGGGACCTTCGGTGGGACCTACCAGGCCCTGGGGGGTGGCTTGATTACGGGTCGGGTCTACGCCCTGGCCGTGCACGATGAGGGCAGTGGTCCAGCGCTCTACGCCGGCGGCGACCTGGTCGCTGCGGGGGCCAGCAACATTGCGCGATGGAATGGTACGAGCTGGAGCGCCGTCGGGTCCGGCCTGCCGGATGACGTCCATGCGCTGGCGGTCCACGATGACGGCGGCGGAGCCCGGTTGATCGCCGGAGGGATCTTCCAGCCGAGCCGGATCGCGAGCTGGGACGGCTCCAG
The DNA here is from genome assembly GCA_036376275.1 of Planctomycetota bacterium. Lineage (GTDB taxonomy): Bacteria > Planctomycetota > UBA1135 > UBA1135 > JABFRZ01. Next base: position 2,442 of record DASVAP010000155.1, read on the forward strand.
CTGGACCGAGGTCGGGGGCGGGATCAGCGCCCAGGTCAAGAGCCTCGCGGTGTTCGACGCCGGCACGGGACCGACGCTGGTGGCAGGAGGTGGCTTCGAACGGGCCAACGGCCGGATCGTCCGGAACGTCACGCGCCTGGAGGGCGGAGGCTGGGCACCCATGGGGCCCGATCCCGGGCTCACCGGTCAGGTCACCGCGCTGGCCACGTTCGACGACGGCTCGGGTACGGCGCTCTATGCCGCCGGGGGCTTCCGCTCGATCGGATCCCTGGCGGCGGACCGGATCGCGCGCTGGGACGGGGCGAGCTGGCAGGCGCTCGGGAGCGGCCTGAACAGCCTGGTCGAGACGCTCGTCGTTCACGACGACGGGACGGGGCCGGCGCTCTACGCCGGCGGCGCGTTCATTCTGGCGGGGGGCGCGCTCGCGAACCGCATCGCGCGCTGGGACGGAGCGAGCTGGACGCCCCTTGGCGCTGGGATGAACTCTCCGGTCTGGGCCCTGGCCGAGCACGACGATGGCAGCGGCCTGGCCCTCTATGCGGGCGGGGGCTTCACGAGCGCCGGCGGTGCGGGGGCGAACCGGATCGCGCGCTGGAACGGGGCGAGCTGGTCGGCGCTCGGCAGCGGGCTGGACGGCGGAGTCCTGGCCCTGGCGGTGCACGACGACGGCACCGGTCCGGCGCTCTATGCCGGCGGGGACTTCGATGTCGCCGGAGGCTCCCCCGCGAAGAGCATCGCGCGCTGGAATGGGGCGGGCTGGACATCCCTTGGCGATGGTCTGCACGGCTCGGTCAGCGCCCTGGCGGTGTTCGACGACGGCAGTGGGCCGGCCCTCTTCGCCGGGGGGTTCTTCACCTCGGCCGGCACGACCTTGGACGCCCGCATCGCGCGCTGGGACGGGGTGAGCTGGTCCGAGTTCGATGCCGTGGTCGGTTTCTCCGAGGTGAGTGTCCTGGCCGTGCACGACGACGGTCAGGAGACCGCCCTGTACGCGGGGGGCTACTTCACGAGCCTTTCCTGCACTCCGGCGAGCATGATCGCGCGCTGGAACGGGACGGTCTGCTCCCCCCTGGGTGGAGGACTGAACGACCGCGTGCTCGCCCTCGCGACCTTCGACGACGGCAATGGCCCCGCGCTCTTCGTGGGCGGGAGCTTCGAGCACGCCTTCGACTCGCGGGACGCCTTCCTCGCGAAGTGGGGCCAGGACCTCGCTCCGCCGACGATCGACGCGCCCGCCGAGGTGGTCGTCGTCGACCGCCTCGGCACGCCCGGGGAAGTCGTGCACTTCGTAGTCTCGGCCGTGGATGCGCTCGACCCTGCGCCGAGCCTCCAGTGCCTGCCCCCCTCGGGGAGCCACTTTCCGCCGGGGACAACGCTCGTGACCTGCACGGCAACGGACGACTGCGGGAACCAGTCCACGACCCAGTTCCCCGTCACCGTCGTGCCCAAGGCCCGGCGCCGGTAGGCGACCGGCGCACGCCGGCGGCCCGTGCGCGGGGAGCGAGTATCCTCTCGCGCTCCGTGCCCGTCCCTGCCGAACCGATCCGCTCGCGCTCGAACCCCCTGCTGAAGCGCGTGCGCGCGGCGGCGGCGGGGCGCGGCGAGGACGAGATCCTGCTGGAGGGCGACCGGCTGGTGGACGAGGCGCTGGCCGCGGGGCTGGAGCTCACGGCGGTGCTCGTGGCCGAGGAGCGCGCAGGACGACTGGCCGAGCTGGCGCGCAAGGGCGTGCCGGTGCGGGCCGTGGGGGGTGAGCTCCTCGCGGAAGTCAGCGCGCTCGAGAGCTCGCCCGGCTGCCTCGCCCTGGCCCGGGCGCCGGCCGCGCGCGGGCCCGAGGCGCTGCCGGAGGCGCCCGACGCGCTCGTGGTCGTCGCGGCGGGGATCCAGGACCCGGGCAACCTCGGGGCGCTGGCGCGCACGGCGGAGGCGGCCGGGGCGTGCGCGCTGGGCGTGACGGCAGGCGGCTGCCGCCCGTGGAGCCCGAAGGCCCTGCGCGGCTCGATGGGGAGCCTGCTGCGCCTGCCGGTGATCGAGCTGGCGCCGACGCAGACGAGCGTGGCGGCCCTGGCGGCGCGCGGCTACCGCCACGTGTGCGCGCGCACGCGCGGCGGGACGCCCTTCGAGCGCTTCGACTGGTCGGGGCGCGTCGCCCTGTGGCTCGGCGGCGAGACCGGGGCTCTCCCGGGCGAGCTCGCGCGCGCCAGCCAGGCCTTCGCGGGCGTCTCGATCCCCATGGCGGGCGCGGCCGAGTCGCTCAACGTCACGGCCGCCGCGGCCGTGCTGCTGTTCGCCGCCGGACGCGCGCGGGGAGCGCGATGAGCGCCGACCTCTTCGGCGCCGAGGAGCCCGATCCGCTCGACGAGCCGGTCGCACGCGACGCGCCGCTGGCCGAGCGCATGCGCCCGCGCACGCTGGCCGAGTACGCCGGCCAGCAGCACCTGGTGGGGGCGGGCCGGGTGCTGGAGAAGGCGCTGCGCGGCGAGCTCGGCTCCAGCCTGATCCTGTGGGGCCCGCCCGGGACCGGCAAGACGACCCTGGCGCGCCTGCTCGCGCGCGCCTCGCAGCGCCGCTTCGTGCCCTTCTCGGCCGTGACCAGCGGGATCAAGGAGATCAAGGAGGTCATGGCGGCGGCCGCGGCCCTGCGTCGCCGCAGCGGCGCGAGCACGCTGCTCTTCGTCGACGAGATCCACCGCTTCAACAAGGCCCAGCAGGACGCCTTCCTGCCGCACGTCGAGCGCGGTGACATCGTCCTGATCGGCGCCACGACCGAGAATCCGTCCTTCGAGGTCGTCGGGCCGCTGCTCTCACGGGCGCGAACGCTGGTGCTGCAGCCGCTCTCCGAGGACGAGCTGGTCGCGATCCTGGCGCGTGCTCGCGACGACGCGGAGCGCGGCCTCGGCGGGCGCGTGCGCGCGGACGAGGAGGCGCTGCGCTGGATCGCGCGCGCGGCGGACGGCGACGCGCGGCGCGCGCTCAACCTGCTGGAGGCGGCGGCAGAGCTGGCCGCCGGGCGCGCGCTCGAGCCCGCGCTGCTGCAGGAGGCGCTGCAGAAGAAGACGCTGCGGTACGACAAGTCCGGCGACCAGCACTACGACCTCGTCTCCGCGCTGCACAAGAGCGTGCGCAACTCGGACGAGAACGCCGCGCTCTACTGGCTCGTGCGCATGCTCGAGGCCGGCGAGGACCGCGCCTACGTCGCGCGGCGCCTGATCCGCATGGCGGTCGAGGACATCGGCCTGGCCGATCCCGGTGCCCTGCGGGTGTGCCTGGACGCGGCCGAGACCTACGAGCGCCTCGGGACGCCCGAGGGCGAGCTGGCCCTGGCGCTGGCGGCCGTGTACCTGGCGCGCGCGCCGAAGTCGAACGCGGTGTACGCCGGCTACGACGCCGCGCGCGCCGACGTCGAGCGCACGACGAACGAGCCGGTGCCGCTGCACCTGCGCAACGCCGTCACCGGGCTGATGAAGGCCCAGGGCCACGGGCAGGGCTACCGCTACGTCCACGACGACCCGGCGGCGCGCGAGGAGATGACCTGCCTGCCGCCGGGGCTGGTCGGGCGGCGCTACCTCGAGCGCCCGTCCTGACGCCGGGCGGGGGTGCTCAACCGCCGCCCCCCGGCGGACCGATAGGGCCCCCGAAGCCCTTTCCGTGAGCCAGCCCGCCCCTCGCCAGCCCGTGCCCGTCGGGAAGTTCTTCCTCGACCAGGGCAAGATCACGCCCCAGCAGCTCGAGCTCGCGCTCAAGCACCGCGCCGAGTTCCACCTGAAGCTGGGGCAGTCGCTGGTCGAGCTCGGCTTCGTCACCGAGGCCGACATGGTCGAGGCGCTGCGCTACCAGGCGCGCTTCCCGTGCGTGCACCTGACGAGCGGGATCGTCGACGCGCGCATCGCGCGCAAGGTCGGCGAGCCGTTCTCGCGCAAGCTGCGCGCGATCGCGCTGAGCCAGTTCGCGGGGCACACCACGATCGCGCTCGAGGACCCGAGCAACGAGGAGACGCTGCTCGAGCTCTCGCACCTCCTCGGCACGCGCATCTTCGCCGTGTACGCCGAGCCCTCGGCCATCCGCCGCCAGATCGAGCTGGTCTTCGGCCACCCGGCGCGCAAGCCCGCCGCGCGCCCGCCGGAGCCGGTCCCGCCGCCGCTCCCGGCGACCGCGCCCGCCATGGCCGCGCCCGTGCCGCCTCCCGTGACCGCGCACGCGCCGCCCGCGGTGCCCGCGGCGCCCGCGGCGCCCGCGCCGGAGCCCCGGGCCGCGCGCGCCGAGCCCGTGCCGGCCGGCGAGGCGCCCGACGAGCGCGCCGTGGTCGAGCGCGTGCGCTCGATCCTGATGCTGGCCTTCGAGCAGGGCGTGAGCGCGATCCACCTCGAGGCGCGCCGCGGGGAGCTGTGCGTGCGCTTCCGCCTGGCCGGGGCGCTGCTCGACCACTGCCGGCTGCCCGCGGGCTGGGCCGCGCCGACCTTCGCCTGCCTGAAGTCGCTGGCCAAGCTCGAGGGCGGCGAGGCCGGCGCCGCGCGCCGCGGCATCGTGCCCTTCGTCTTCAAGAAGCGCCGCATGGAGGTCGAGATGGCCACGCTGCCCGCCGAGCACGGCGAGTGCGCCGTGCTGCACGTGCGCGACGGCGAGCGCGTGCACCTGCGCCTGGCCGAGCTCGGCCTGGGCGAGGAGCAGCGCACCGAGCTGGCCCCGCTCCTGGCCACCGAGCGCGGGCTGCTCCTGGTGGCCGGGCCACCCGGGAGCGGGCGCGCGACCACGCTGCACGCCCTGCTGGAGAAGCTGGCGGCGCCCGGCAAGAAGGTCGTCGTGCTGGACGAGCGCGACGGCCACGACCTGGAGGGCGTGGTCCACGCGCGCGTCGACGGGAGGACCGGGCTCGACTACGCGCGTGGCGTGCAGCGGCTCCTGGCGCAGGACCCGGACCTGCTCGTCGTCGGCGAGATCGACGGACGCGAGTCGGCCCGCGCCCTGGTGCGCGCGGCCCTGGAGCGGCGCGTGGTGCTCTCCTCGCTCTTCGCCAGCGGGGCACTGGACGTGCTGACGCGCCTGCAGCGGCTCGGGCTCGAGCCCTACCTGCTGGCCGAGACCCTGCGCGGCGTCGTCGCGCAGCGCGTCCTGCGCCTGGTGTGCCCGGACTGCCGCGAGCCGGTCGTCCCGACCGCCGAGCAGCGCGCGAACCTCGACCTGGCCGACGACGGCGCCGTGTTCCAGCGCGGCGAGGGCTGCGCGAGCTGCGCCCGCACCGGCCATCGCGGCCTCCTGCGCCTGTTCGAGGTCCTGGCGCTGACGCCCGGGCTGCGGCGCGAGCTCGAGAAGGGCTCGGGGCCCGAGGCCCTGGCGCGCGTGGCGGTGGCCGAGGGCTTCCGCCCGCTGCGCACGCAGGGTCTGGAGCGCGCGCGCGCCGGCCTGACCACGCTCGAGGAGGTCCTCGTGGCGACGAGCGGAGTCTGAGCCCATGCGCACGATCTTCCTGGCCCACGATCAGCAAGAGAGCCCCGAGGCCCGCAAGCACGCGCTCGAGATGGCGGGCTACATGGTGCGGCTCTACGCCGACTTCGCGAGCCTCGAGGCGGCGCTCAGGCAGGGCCCGCCGCCCGACCTCCTGCTGATCGACGTGCTGCTGGAGGGCAAGCACGGCTTCGAGGCCGCGCGCCTGGTCTCGGAGGCCTTCCCGGCGCGCACCTTCCCGATCCTGCTCTCGACCCACATCTACCGCGCGCGCCCGTTCCGCGAGGAGGGCCTGCGCTGCGGCGCCGCCGACTACCTGCTGCTCCCGCTCGCGCCCGAGGAGTTCCTGCGGCGGATCAACCAGGCGATCGCCTACTTCGTGCCCCCCGAGGGCGCGCAGGCCGCGGCGTAGGCGAGCCACGGAGCGCCTCCTGATCTCGCCGTCAGCGTGACCGCACCGGGTCGGCGCGCCGGCCCGGCGAAGCGGTGCGCCGACTCACGGGTCCCGGCCTGGCCGACCAGGCCGCGCCCCGGCGCCGGAGGGGTATCCGCGAAGGAAAGCCCGGGATCCGGTCGACGCGGCGCGCACTTTTCCGTCTCTCCGCCCGCCTCCCGCGCTACACAGGGGGCTCCATGCGCTCGCCCGACCCCTACCAGGCCCCTCCGGAGGGCCCCGACGGCCCCGCGGAGGCGGCCGCGCTCGCGGCCGCGCGGCAGGGGGATCGCGGCGCCCAGGCGGAGCTCCTGCGACGGCACTTCGCCCGGATCCACGCCCTGGCCTTCCGGCTCGTGGGCAATCCCGAGGACGCCGAGGACCTGGCCCAGGAGGGCTTCGTGCGCGCCTTTCGCGCGCTGGCGCTCTTCCGCGGCCAGGGCAGCTTCGAGGGCTGGCTGCGGCGCATCGTCGTGCACCTGGCCCAGGATCGCTTCCGCGCGCGCGGGCGGCGCGAGCCCGGCGCGCTGCCGGAGGACCTGGCGGGCGGGCGCGAGCCGCACGGGGCGCTCGAGGCGCGCGAGCTGCGGCTGGTGCTGGCGCGGGCGCTCGACGCGCTGCACCCGTCGCTGCGCGCTGCGCTGCTCCTGCGCTCGCGCGAGGGGCTCGACTACGACGAGATCGCCGCCCTGACCGGCGTCACGCCCGAGACGGCACGCACGCGCGTCATGAAGGCGCGCAAGGAGCTCACGCGAAGGCTGGCGCCGTACCTGACGGAGCACACGACCCCGCGGGCGCCGGTGCGCCGGGAGCGGCAGCCGTGATCCGCTGCCGCGAGGCGCGCCGCTGCATCGACCTGGCCCTGGAGCAGGAGCTCGGGGTCGAGCGGCGGCTCGAGCTGGAGGCGCACCTCGCGCGCTGCGAGGCCTGCGCGCGGCGCGAGCGCGAGGCGCGCACGCTCCAGGAGTGGCTCGAGGGTCCGGGCGATCCGCCGCCGAGCGCGCCGGACGTCGAGGCCGCGCTCCAGGTCGTGCTCGCGCGCCTGGAGCGGAACGAGGCTGTGGCCCCCGTGCGGACCCGACGCGTGGCCTGGGTCGCGGGTCTCGCGCTGGCCGCGGCGCTGCTCGCGCTGCTCTTCGTCGGACGGAGGCGAGGACCCTCGGAGGAAGCGAGCGAGGAGCTCGTCGTGGGCCCGGCGGGCGTCGCGGCAGAGCACGACGGACCCGGCGCGCCCTCGACGCCCGGCGCGGAGGTCGCTGCGGTCGCGGCCGTGGTCGAGGCCGCGCTGCGGGCCTGCTTCGCGGGGGGCGGGCTGGACGTCGAGCGGGCTCAGGTGCGCTTCCTGGAGGCCGTGCGCGAGCCGCTGCGCGCGGGCTGGCCCGTGCGGCGCTTCGTCGAGCAGGCGCTGGCGAGCGCGGACGAGGAGCTGGCGTGCGCGGCGGTGCGCTGCCTGGGCGCGGGCGGCGAGCCGGGCGCGGCCCTGGCCCTCGAGCGCGCGCTGGCGCGGCCGGAGCTCGTCGCGGAGGCGCTGGAGGCCCTCGGCGGGCTCGCGCTCGTCCCGGAGAGCGAGGCCCCGGCCGTGGCGGCGCTCGAGCGCGCCCTGGCGGTGCCCGCGCAGGCCTCGGCGGCGCTGCGCGAGCTGTGTCGCGCCGGTGGCCCGCGCGCGGCGGCCAGCATCGAGCGCGCCGCGCGCAGCGGAGCGCCGCTCTCGCGCGCGGTGCTGCTCGACGCGCTCACGACCACCGGCCCGGCGGCCGTGGCCAGCCTCCTGCGCCTGGCGGAGGCGGCCGGCGGGCGGCACGAGGGCGATTCGATCCTGGCGCGGCTCGCGCTGGTCGACGGCGGCGGGCCCGAGCTCGCGCGCCTGCTGCAGCGCGGCGACGTGCCCGCCGACCTGGCCTACCCGGCCCTCGCGGCCGCGCAGCCGCGCGAGGCCGTGCCCTGGCTCGAGGTGCGCGCGCTGGAGTCGCGCGAGCGCGGCGCGGCGCTCGCGACGCTGGCCGCCTTCCCCGGCCCGGAGCCGCTCGCGGCGGCGCTGCGCCTGGCGCGCGGCGGGCGCGTGCCGCGCGCCGACGTGCTCGCGCTGCTCGTGCGGCTGCTGGAGGGCGAGGAGGAGCGCGCCGAGCCCTTCTCGCGCGCCCTGGTCGCGCGCGGCGACGGGGCCGAGCTCGCCGCCTGGCTGGCGCTCCTGATCGAGAGCGGCGTGCCGGCGGCCGCGCCCGCGCTCGTGCCGCTGGCCTTCGCGCCCGCGCTGGGCGCCGACGACCGCGGGTGGGCCGCCCTGGCGGTCGGCGAGCTCGGCGCCGAGCGCGAGGCGCGCGTGCTGGCGCGGGCGCTGGAGGAGCCCCTCGCGCGCCTGCTCGTCGACGATCCGCGCCTGGTCGCGGCCGTGCTGGTCGCGCTGCACGCGCACCTGGGCGCGGAGGGCGTCGCGGACGCGCTGGCGGGCGCCCTGCCCGAGCCCCACGCCGTCGTCGCCGCGCTCGCGGGCGACGCCGCCGGCGCCGTGCGCGTGCACCGCGTGGCGCGCGCGCTCGCGGAGACGCGCGCCGCCCGCGACCGGAACACCGTGGCCTGGAAGGAAACCCAATGACCGTCTGGCTCGCGCTCGCCCTGCTCGTTCCCTCCCAGAACCCCGTGGCCCCGGCCGCCGCGCAGCAGGGCGAGGAGAGCGTGCTCGTGACCCACGATCTGCGCGCCCTCCTGCCACGCTGGGACGCCGGAGCGGGCTGGAGCCAGAGCCTGCTCGTCGCGCCGATCGCGAGCCCGTCCAAGGAACTGGCCTCGGTCGAGGACTCGCTGCAGTACGGCGAGCTGGCGGCCTTCGAGGTGCAGGACCTGCTGGGTCAGATCCTGGGCGACGACCTGCGCCGCGAGGGGCGCGACCTGATGGTCGACGGGCACACCCTGACCGTGCTGGCGCCGCCGGCCCAGCAGGAGCAGGTGCGCGCCGTGCTCGAGGCCCTGGGCTCGGTCATGGGCGCCACCGCGTCGGTACGCGTGGACGTCCTGACGCTGGGCGAGGGTGGCGGCGAGGCGGTGCCGGCCGGCGTGATCTCCGAGGAGGAGGCGGCGCGCCTCGTCACGACGCTGGTCGGGCGCGGGGCGAAGCACGAGAGCGCGACGCTCGAGCTCTCCACCGGGCGCACGGCCGCGTTCGACGCGCAGCGCACGATCCCCTTCCTGTTCGACTACGACGTCGAGATCGCCCAGGGCATCCTCGTCTTCGAGCCGGTGATGGCGCGCACGCGCGAAGGACTGTGCCTGGTCCTGCGCGGCGCGGGCGTCCCCGGCGGGCTGCGCCTGTCGAGCGTGTGCGTGCGCTCGGAGCGCCTCGGGGAGATCGGGGAGCTGGAGCTGCGCCTCTCGGGGCTCGTCAACCAGGGCGAGGGCGAGGGCGCCCAGCCCCTGGAAGGCCCGAGCACGGTGCAGTCGCCCGACCTGCGCGTCAGCGCCTTCGCCTTCGACACGTTCCTGCCGGACGGCAAGGCCCTGGCCCTGACGCTGGAGACGAACCTCGGAGCCGTGCGCGCGCGCGAGCTCGTCCTGCTGCGGCGGGCGGGCGGCGCGCTCGGGTCCTACGTCGCGCGACCCGTGCCGCGCACGAGCCGGACCCTGATCGCGCTCGACGCCGGCCTGTTCCGTCCGGCGCGGCTCGCGAGCTGGATCGAGTGGGACGACGACGCCGAGCGCGGCCTGCGCCCGGTGCTCTCGACGACGCTGGACGGGGAGCTGTCGGGCTTCCTGCTCCAGTGGCTCAAGGCGCGCTTCTCGGTCTGGCGCCGCTTCGGCCCGTGGATCCTGATCGTCACCGACCCGGCCTGGGACCGCGACGCGGCCGCGCAGCTCGAGCGCCTGGTCAAGGCCCAGCGCGCTCCGGCCGGGCCGCGCACCCTGGCGCTCGACCTGCGTGTGGGCTCGAGCGTCCCGGTGCGCGCGCGGCTGCCCGTGCTCGACGGCTCGAGCGTGGGCCTGGTGCAGGCGCGCGGGCGCACCGCGGTCCTGGGGTACCGCGTGGAGGTCGCGCAGGGGGCCGCCGCGCCCGACCCGAGCGTGGACTCGGTCTTCGAGGGCCTGGCGGTGACGCTCGAGCTGCAGGGACCGGTGCTGAGCGCGCGCGGCCTCGTGCAGCTGCTCGACGGGCCGCCGGGTGTGCTCGATCCTCGCTACCCCGTGATCGGCCCGATCCAGCGCTTCGAGGCGCGCCGCCTGCGCTTCGACGAGCGCTTCGTGCTGCCGGAGGGCCGCCCCGGGCCGGTGTTCGTGGGCGGCAACGCCGAGCGCGGCGAGGGGCTCGTGCTCGAGCTCTCCGTCACGGGCGCGGCGCGCTGAGCGGCTGGAGCAGCGCTGCCCATGGCAGCGCTGCTCCCGCCGCCCAGCGCGGATCGACCCCGGCGCGCGATCCTCGCGGGCCCCTCCGGGCCCCCCCGCCGCGGCCGGCGGCTCCCGCGCGGGTACGATCAAGTCCATCCGGCTCGCGACCGAGCAGGAGTGCGTGGACACGGCGACCTACCAGACGATCAAGCGCCTCTACCTCGAGGTGCGCGAGCTCGGGCGCGCGGAGCGCGCGCGTGTCCTGGAGCAGCGCTGCGCGGGCCAGGCTGCCCTGCGGGCCGAGGTCGAGGCCCTGCTGGCCCAGGAGGAGACGCTCGGGGACTTCCTGGCCCAGCCGGCCAGGGCGGCGGCCGAGGAGGCGCCGGCGCCCGCCTCGCACCCGGAGCGCATCGGCGCCTACCGCATCCTGAAGCCGCTCGGCTTCGGCGGCATGGGCGTCGTGTACCTGGCCGAGCAGGACTCGCCGCGCCGTGCCGTGGCGCTCAAGCTCCTGCGCTTCGACAGCGCGTCGCCGCGCCAGGTCGAGCGCTTCGAGCAGGAGGCCGAGCTGCTCGGGCGCCTCTCGCACCCCGGCATCGCGCGCGTCTACGAGGCCGGCTGGGCCGAGACCGAGACCGGACGGCGCCCGTACTTCGCGATGGAGTACGTCGAGGGCCGCGCGCTGCACGAGCACGTCACCGAGGAGAAGCTCGACCTGGCCGCCAAGCTGCGCCTCCTGAGCCAGGTGGCCGAGGCCGCGCACTACGCCCACGAGCGCGGCGTGGTGCACCGCGACCTGAAGCCCTCCAACGTGCTGGTCGACGAGCGCGGCGAGCCCAAGGTGCTCGACTTCGGCGTTGCGCGGCCGGTCGGGACCTCGCACGCGACGCAGACCGGGCACCTGGTCGGGACGCTGGCCTACATGAGCCCCGAGCAGGCCGCGGGGAACGGGTCGATCGACGCGCGCGCGGACGTCTACGCGCTGGGCGCGATCCTCTACGAGCTCCTGACGGGCCGGTTGCCCGTCCCGACCGAGGGCCTGGCGCTGCACGAGGCCGTGCGGCGCGTGCGCGAGGAGGAGCCCATCCCGGCCGGCTCGGTGCGTCCCGAGCTGCGCGGCGACCTCGCCACGATCCTGGGCAAGGCCCTGGCGAAGGAGCCCGAGCGGCGCTACGCCTCGGCCGCCGAGCTGGCCGAGGACCTGCGCCTCACCCTCGAGAACCGCCCGATCCGCGCGCGCCCGCCGACCACCGCCTACGTGGCCTGGAAGCTGGTGCGGCGGCACCGGACGCTCGCGGCCCTGGCCGCGCTGCTGCTCCTGGCCCTGCTCGCCATGCAGTACGCGGCGCTGCAGTTCGTGCAGCGCGGGCGCGAGCTCGAGCGCAGCGAGGCCCAGAAGACCTTCTACGTCGAGCTCGGCCACAAGGTCGCCGAGCGCGCCACGATCCGCGACCTCGAGGGCGAGGCCGAGCTCCTGCTGGCGCGCGCGGACATGCCGGTCGAGATCCTGGAGGGCTGGCGCGAGCGTGCCGAGCGCCTGGTCGAGCGCCTCGACGCGCGCCGCACGGAGCTCGAGGCCATGCGGCGCTACCAGGGCCCACGGCCGGTCCCGGAGGAGGAGTGCCAGCAGCTCCTGGAAGTGCAGGGCGACATCGTGAACAGTCTGGAGCGGATGATCGGCCCACGCGGACACCTGCCCGAGATCCGCGCGCGCATCCTGCGGGCCCGCGGGGGCGGGGGATGAGCGCGCCCGAGGAGAAGCCGGCGCGCTCGATGGACGCGCTCGTGGCCGACCTCTACACGACCCTGCGCGAGGTCGCCGACCGCGCCATCGGGCGCGGCAAGGGCCTGACCTTCGACGCGACCGACATCGTCCACGAGTGCTACATCAAGCTCTCGCAGGCGACCGAGTACACCGGCCTGCAGCGCGTCGAGTTCGTGGCCCTGGCGGCGACCGTGATCCGGAACGAACTGGTCGACCGCGCGCGCCGGCGCGGGGCCAAGAAGCGCGGCGGCGACCGCGACCGCATCACGCTGCACGAGGAGGCCGTGCTGGGCGAGGCCCCGGCGCTCGACCTGCTCGACCTCGACGCGGCCCTGGAGAAGCTCCGGCGGCTCGACGAGCGCCAGGCGCGCATCGTCGAGCTGCGCTTCTTCGGCGGCCTGACGAACGACGAGGCGGCCGAGATCCTGGGCCTCAAGCCCAGAGCGGTGGCGGACGAGTGGACCATGGCGCGCGCCTGGCTGAAGCGCGAGCTCTCGCGCGGATTGAGCTGAGGCTCTTCCCCCCTGGGACCGCCAGGCTCCAGCCTGGCTCTTCTTCTGTCTCTGCCTCTGTCCTCCGCGTCTCCGCGCTCCTCCGATTCCGATCTGAGAGAAGAGGAGCGCGGAGACGCGGAGCGAGGACGCGGAGGACGCGGAGACGGAGGGGGGAAGAAGGGAAGAAGGAGCCAGGCGGGAGCCTGGCGGTCCCAGGGGAATCCGGCTTTGGTGTAACGTCGCGGGGCCGAGTGGGAGGTACGTGCGATCGTGACCGAGCCGGACTCCGCTGCCGACGCCCTCTTCCGCCGCTGGTGCCGCCAGGGCGACGCTGCGGCGCTCGGAGAGCTCTTCGACGCGACCGCCCCGCGGCTCCTGGCGCTCGCGATCCATCTCGTCGGCGACGCGGCCGAGGCCGAGGACCTGGTCCAGGCCACCTTCCTGACGGCCATCGAGCGCCGCGCCGAGGTCGATCCCGCGCGGCCCGTGCTGCCCTGGCTGACGGGCGTCCTGGCCCACAAGGCGCGCCAGCACCGCCGCCGCGCGGCGCGTGCGCCGGATCCCGGCCGGCTGGCGGCGCAGGCGGTCGAGGATCCCTCGCGCCCGCTCGAGCGGCGCGAGCTCGACGGCGAGCTCGCGCGCGCGCTCGACGCCCTCGAGGAGCCCTACCGCGCCGTGCTCGTCCTGCGCCTGCGGCACGGCCTCGGGGCGGCCGACATCGCCCACGTGCTGCAGCGCGACCCGGGCACGGTGCGCGTGCAGCTCCATCGCGGCCTGGAGCGGCTGCGCGCGCTCCTCCCGGCTGCGCTGGCGACCACGCTCGCGCTCGGGATCCTCGCTCCGCGCGGGCTCGCCGCGGTCAAGGTCGCCGTCCTGGACGGAGCCGTGGCCGCGGCGGGCGCTTCCTCGTCGCTGGTCGTCGGGAGCCTGCTCATGAGCAAGAAGGTCCTGGTGGGCGCAGTGCTGGCGGTCCTGGTCGCGCTCGTCTGGTGGCAAGCACCATCGCGCACGGCGCGCTCGGCGCCGGACGAGCCCGCGGGCGCGCGTTCCGCGCTCGCCGCGCTCGGGGCCGTGCCTTCGGATGCGGTCGTTCCCGCGGGCGTGGAGCCGTCGCGCACGATCTCGTGGCGCGAGAGCGCGACCCCGGACGTCGCGGGGCCCGTGCTTTGCGGGCGCGTGGTGGATGCCGAGAGCGGTGCGCCGATCGCCGGCGCGAGCCTGCGGCTCTTCGCCCCGCGCGCGACGAGCGCCTTCGCGCTGCTGCGCGAGCACCCGGACCTGTACCAGGCCGAGGTGAACGGGCGCATCCGCGCGCGCACCTCGGGCGACTGGCCGCTCGTCGTCGCGGGCTCGGTTGCGGCGCGCTTCGGGGCCGAACCGCTGCTCGCCTTCGATCGCCCGGCCGCGGGCGAGGAGCCGCTGGAGCGTGCGCAGACCGACGCCGAGGGGCGCTTCGCGCTGGCCTTCCCGGACGGCGGCGGCGTGCTGGAGGGCGCGAGCCCTGGCCATGCCACGCGCTGGCGCGCCGTGCGCGCGCCCGACGAGGCCTACACGCTCGAGCTGTGGCGCGAGCGCGAGGTGCACGGTGTCGTGCTCGGGCCCGACGGCGAGCCGCTGCGCGAGCCGCTCGAGCTCGCGCTGTGCGCCGAGCGGACACGTGCCCGGCAGGAGCCCGAGGCTGTCGATCCCACGCTTCCCCTGCGCTTCGTGGCGACCGCCATCCACGAATCGCCCTTCGGCGACCTGGACGCGGCGAACGAGGCGCTGGGCGCCTGGCGCATGCGCAGCGACGAGTCTGGACGCTTCCACGCGCGAATCGGAGCGACCTCGGTGGCCGTCTCCGTGCTCTCGCCGGGCTGGGGGCTGCGCCAGTGGTCGCACCACGAGCTCGACGGCCAGGAGCTCCAGGTGTGGGTCGTGCGCCCGCCGGGCTTCCTCGTCCTCGACGCCGTGACGCGCGCGCCGGTCGAGCGTGTGCGCCTGCTCGGGACCGAGCTCGCCAACCGCTACGTGCGCTGGGCAGGCGAGTTCCACGCGCCGGGCGGATGGCTCGCGATCCCCGGCGACTGGTCCTACGTCCACTCGCCCCAGGGCGCGCTGGCCTTCGTGCTGTGGAGCGAGGGCTACGCTCCGGCGCGCGTGGCGATCGCCGACATCGAGGCGACCGGGACGATCGAGGTGCCACTCGAGCGCGGCGCGGCCGAGGAGCTGCGCGGGAGCGTGACGCGCGGCAGCGAGCCGCTCGCGGGCGTCGAGGTCGCGCTGCTCGGCCACAGCCCGCTGCAGTGGAGCGAGGACGCGGACGAGTTCGTGGACGCGACGCGCACCGATGCCGAGGGGCGGTTCCGGCTGACTGCGCCGGCCGGCACGTACCTGCTGCGCGTGCGCGCCGACGAAGGTCCGTTCCTCGAGAAGCTCACGCGCGCGGATCGGCCGAACTCGTGGATGACGCAGGCCATCGCGGGGCACGAGCCGTTCCTGCGGGTCGTCGAGCTGCCGGCTCCGGGTGGGCTCGCGCTCGAGCTCCAGTCCGCGGCCGCGATCGAGGTCGAGATCGTCGACAAGCGCGGTGCGCCGCGCGTCGAGCATCCGGTGGCGCTGCGCGACGACGCCGACGGACGCCAGGGCTGGCGCTACACCGACGCGGACGGACGCGTGCGCTTCGCGGGTCTCCCGGCGAGCCGCTACCGCCTGCACACGCCCGACGTGGCCACCTTCGGCTCGTTCGCGGGCGGCCAGCAGCGCGAGGTCGAGCTCGGCGCGGGCGCGGTCGAGCGCGTGCGCATCGAGCTCCCGACCCACGACGGGCCGCGCCATGCGCGCGTCCTCGCGCGCGACACAGCGAGCTACCTCGGCTGGCGCGCGCGCTACGACCACGGCGAGTGGGTCGAGCTCGAGGCCGACGGCACGGTGCCGCTCGACCTCACGACCGATCGCTGGGAATTCGAGGTCGCCGCCGCCGACGGCCGCCGCTGGCACCGCTCGATCCCGAAGGACGCGCCCGACGGCACCGTGATCGAGCTCGACGAGGGCGCGGGCCGTTACCGCGGCGTCCTCCGCCACGCCGACGGCTCCGCATGGCCGGGCGTGGACGTGCACGCGATCCCCTGGGGCCCCGGAGCATCGCCGATGCGCGTCGCCTGCACGACCGACGAGCGCGGCGAGTTCGAGCTCGGCGGCCTCGGCGCGGGACCGTACCGCCTGCGCTTCCAGACCTGCCTCGAGCGCGGGGTGTGGGACGAGTGGGAGAACGAGCTGGCCGGGGTGAGCTTCTCCCCGGGCGCTCCCCCGACGCCCGAGGGCACCTGGCTCGCGCTCCAGGGGCCCGAGCCCGCGGGCGAGGTGCGCCTCGGCGGCCATGTCGTGGACGGCAGCGGCGGGCCCGTGGCGCTGGCGCAGCTCTTCTTCGAGGGTGAGAGCCCGGTGGCCGACGGCGCCTTCCTGCGCTCCGGGCGGGCCTCGTCCGTGCACACCGACGAGGCGGGCGCCTTCGAGCTGGTCCTGCCGGCGGCCGAGCGCTTCACGGTGCGCGTGTACCTCGGACAGCCGAGCCGCCGCCTGGCCCTGACGCACGTCTTCGGGCCGGGTGAGGGCCAGCGTCTGCGGCTCGTCCTGCCCTGACGCGGGGCGCCTACGCCCTTGTTCCGCCCCGCTCTGCGCAGGCTGGGGCGTGACCGGATCCCCGGCAGCCGGGTCGATTGGAGGTGGAGGTGCAAGACCCCGAGGTGCTCCCATGAGACGCATCACGCGCAGCCAGGCGATCGAGGACCTGCGGGACGTGCTCCTGCGGATGGTGGACGAGCAGAGCTCGCTGTGCCGGGTGGCCGCCTGGCGCAAGCTCTTCTGCCACGGCTTCACGCAGTGGACCCAGGCCGAGCTCGAGGACCGCTTCCCGCGCATCCCGCGGCGCGTCCCGCCGCTCCAGCGCGGGCACCAGGAGTGGCTCGCGAACGAGGAGCAGCTCGCGCGCCAGGACATCCACCGCCGGCGCCTGCCCTGCGACGTGGGCCCGGGCGAGACCTGCGCCCCCTGCGCCGGCTGGGCCGAGTTCGACGAGCGCGATCTCGCCCGCTTCCACCGCGAGATCTGCGGCGAGGCGGTCGAGGTCGTCCCGGACGCGCTCGGGGCCTGAAGCCGCCTAGCCGGAGGATGCCGCGGGCACGCGCCGGCGCGGGAGCCCCCTCACGGTCCCCGAGCTGACCGGACGGCCCTGCCGTCACGCACGCGGAGCGAGCCTCCACCCGCAGGAAGTGCGCGAGGCCGTCCGACACCCATCCCGAACCGGGGCATGACCCTTGCTTTGCCGGCGGTCCATGCTCGAGAGCCCCCTCCTCCGGCTCGCCCTCGCCGCCGTGCTCCTCGCCGCCACGCCGGTGAGTGCCGCGCCGACCTGAGCGGGTTGAGCCAACCTCGGCGGAGGTGGTGCACCTCCGGTCCCCCACGCCAGCCCCGCGCCCGCGGGCGGAGCGAGCCCCTCCGGGCCCGCGGTCGCGCCCTCCGGTTCCGCCGGTCTGCCCGCGCCGGCCGTCGCCGAGCCGGGGTCCGAGGGGCGCCCGCAGCTCGCGCCGGAATCGTGGGAGACGTGGTGGGGCTTCCACGAGACGACCCTCGTGCGCCTCCGGGAGCGCCTGGACGGGATGCGCGCGCGCTCGCCGCGTCCCGAGGCGCCGCCGCCACGGCTGCCGCCCGAGCTCGTGCGCGGCCGCATCGTGCCTGCGCTGCTGTCGGAGCTGGCGGCCGAGGGCGGCGCGGAGCGCACGCGCGCGGCGCTGATGGCGCTCGGGCGCATCGGACCGCTCGCCCTCGAGGGCGGGTCCGACACCGCCGCCGTGCTGGTGGAGCACCTCGACGCAGCCGACCTCGGCGTGGCGACCAGCGCGTGCCTCGCGCTCGGAGTCCAGGGCGGCCCGCGCGCGGCGACGAGCCTGGTGGCGCTCCTGCGCGGCGATGCGCGCGGCCAGGAGCTCATCGGACGCGGGCGCGTCCCGGAGGCGCTGCGGGCCCAGGCGGCCTTCGCGCTCGGCCTGGTGGGCGAGGGCTGCGCGATCACGGACCTGGCCCGCTTCGTCCGGCTCGAGCTCTTGCGCGTCCTCGACGATCCCGCGACCGCGCTCGACCTGCGGGCCGCGGTCGTCATCGCCCTCGGTGCGACCGGCGGCGTGGGCGACGGGAGCGAGCAGGTCGTCGGCCGGCTCGAGGCCGTGCTGCGGCACGAGCGCGAGGACGACCTCGTGCGCGCTCAGGCCGCCACGAGCCTGGGGGCGCTGCTCGAGGGCGAGCCGCGCGGGGAGGTCCGCGCGCGCGTGATGACGACGCTGCTCGCGCTGCTGGCCCGCGACGACCTGTCGATCCCCGTGCGCCAGGGCGCGCTCCTGGCGCTGGGCGACCTCGCCAGCCGCTCGGCCGAGGAGCTGGACCGGCGCGCCCGCTCGGCCCTGTGGGAGGCCACCGGCCGGGGGGACCGGGCCGGACGGGCCTTCGCGCTCCTCGCGCTCGCGCGCGTGGCCTCGCGCAGCGCGCTGGCGGCCGGCGAGACGCCTGAGCTCGACGCGCGCGCCGAGGCCGAGGTCGCGCGCGAGACGGAGCAGCGTCTGCGCGCCCTGCTGGCCGAGGGGAAGGCGCTCGTGCGGCCCTGGGCCGCGCTCGCGCTGGGCTGGCTGGGCTGGGAGGCGCGCGCGCAGGGCGGGCGGCTGGAACCGGAGACGCGCGCGGTGCTCGAGCGCTGCCTGTCGCGGGAGCGCTCGGCGGAGGTCGCTCCGGCGCTGGCCCTCGCCGCCGGGCTCGGGGCGGCGGACGGGGCGGGAAGGACGCTGCTCGAGCGCGTCCCGCGCCGCGCCGACGGGAGCTACGCCGCGCTCGCGCTCGGGTTCCTGGGGCACACGGAGGCCGTGCCGGCGCTGCACCTCGAGCTGCGCGCGGCCGACCACGAGCCCCTGCGCCTGTGGCGCGCGGCCTCGGCGCTGGCGCTGCTCCGCGATGCGGAGCTCGTGCCCGAGCTGCTGGCCATCCTGGCGCAATGCGCATGCGACACCTCGAGCGTCACCCTGGCCTTCACCCTCGGCCACACGGGCGACGTGCGCGTCGTCGAGCCGCTGCTCGCCATGCTGGCCGACCCCCGCGCCTCGCAGCGCAAGCGCGCCTGGGCCTCCTACGCGCTCGGTCTTGCCGCCGACCGGCGGCCGGTGCCGTGGATCGCGCGCTACGCCACGCGCGTGGACTACCTGGCCGCGACGCCGAGCCTGTGGTCGCCATTCGGCGGAGGACTGCTGGAGGAGCGCTGACCGGCGGGCCCACCCGCGGTCGGACGCTGCCTCACAGGAGCCGCCGCAGCCGCTCCGCCAGCCCGCTCTCGCGCAGGCTCGTCTCGGCGTTGGCCACGGCGCGCTCGAGGGCGCGGGGCTGGCCGACGAGCACGACCAGGCGCTTGGCGCGCGTGATCGCGGTGTAGAGCAGGTTGCGCTGCAGCATCGGCCAGTGCTGGGTGACGAGCGGCAGCACGACGGCCGGGAACTCGCCGCCCTGGGAGCGGTGCACGGTGATCGCGAAGGCCAGGGCGAGGTCGGTCAAGCTGCCGGTCTCGTAGACCAGCTCGCGCTCGGGGAAGCGCACGCGCACGGCGAGGCGCGCAGTGTCCACGGCGACGATGCGGCCCATGTCGCCGTTGAAGACCTCCTTCTCGTAGTCGTTGCGCGTCTGGATCACGCGGTCGCCCACGCGCCAGGCGCGCTCCTTCCAGCGCAGCTCGGCCCCGTCCGAGCCCTGCGCCTGGCGCAGGCCCTCGTTGAGCGCGTCCACGCCGCAGGCGCCGCGGTACATCGGGGCCAGGACCTGCACGTCCTCGCTCCAGTCCAGGCCGAAGCGGCGCGGGATGCGCTCGGTCACGACCTCCAGCGTGCGCTGCGCGGCCAGCTCCTCGCTCTCGGCCGGGAAGAAGTAGAAGTCCCCGGCCGCCGGCTCGCGCCCGAGCAGGCGCGGCGGCTCACCGCGCAGGAGGCGGTGCGCGTTCTCGACGATCAGGCTCGTGTCCGCCTGGCGGAAGACGCGCGTCAGGCGCTGGACCGGGATGCGCTCGCTGGCCAGGAGGTCGGCCAGGACGTTCCCGGCGCCGACCGAGGGGAGCTGGTCCGGGTCGCCCACCAGGATCAGGCGCGAGGGCGGCTGGATCGCCCGCACCAGGCTGCGCGCCAGGCTCACGTCGAGCATCGAGATCTCGTCCACGATCACGAGCTCGCGCGCCAGCGGGGTCTGGGCGTCGTGCTGGAAGCGGTGGAGCTCCGGGTTCCAGCCCAGCAGGCGGTGGATCGTGCTGGCCGGCCGGCCGGTGGCCTCGCTCAGGCGCTTGGCGGCGCGCCCGGTGGGGGAGGCCAGCGCGACCTCGAGGCCGGCGCGCTCGGCCAGCTCGACCACCAGGCGTACGATCGTCGTCTTGCCGACGCCGGGGCCGCCGGTGAGGAGCACGAGCGGGGCCGCGAGGGACCCGTGCACGGCGGCGCGCTGGTCGGGGTGCAGGGTCAGGCCCACGCGGCGCTCGGCCCACTCGAGGGCGCGCTCGTCCGCCAGGGCCCGCACCGGCGCGCTCCGGGCCAGGATGCGCAGGTCGGCCGCCAGCTCGCTCTCGCAGCGCGCCAGCACGGGCAGGTAGGCGAGCGTCTCGCCCGGCCGGAGGTCGCGCACCAGGACGAGCGCGCCGGCGGCGGCCAGGGCCTCGGCGTCGGCCTGGAGCGTCGCCGGGGTGAGCTCGAGGTCCAGCAGCTCGGCGCAGCGCGCGCCCAGGCGCTCGAGGCCGAGGCAGGTGTGACCCTCGTCGGCCGCCTGCTCCAGTGCGTGCAGGAGCGCCGCCTGGCGGCGCTCGGGCGAGTCCTCGCCCAGGCCCAGCTTGCGCGCGGCGCGGTCCGCGCTGGCGAAGCCGACGCCGCGCACGGTGCGCGCGAGGAGGTAGGGGTTGCCGCGCACGCGCTGCTCGGCGTCGCCGCCCAGCGTGCGCGAGGCCTCGAGCACCTGGGCGGCATTGAGCTCGAGCCCGTACAGGAAGGCGTGCAGCTGGCGCTCGGCGCGCAGCGCGCGCACGGCCGCCACCAGGCCCTCGCGGGCGGGGCGGCGCAGGCCCCGCACGAGCCGCAGGCACTCCGGGTCGGCATCGATGCGCTCCAGGGCCTCCGGGCCGAGCACCTGGACGATGCGCTCGGCCATCACCGGCCCGATGCCCTTGAAGCTCTTCGAGGCGAGATACCGGGCCACCCCCTCGCGCCCCAGTGGGGGGAGGGGCTGCAGGACCTCGAAATGGAACTGCGGGCCGTGCTTGGGGTGGGTGCGCCACTCGCCCTGGAGCCCCACGCGTTCGCCCTCCTCGACCGCGCCGGCCCGGCCGACGGCGGTGATCACGCGCTCGCGCGACGGGCGGCCTCCGAACAGCTCCCCCCCCGCCCCGTCGGCCTCCGGGGCGAGTCGCAGCACGGTGTAGCGCGTCTCCGGGTGCTGGTAGGTGACCCCCTCGACGACCCCCCGCAGGACGAGGGGCGCGCGCTCGGTCCGCGGCGGCGGGGGGGTGGTCACGGCGTGAGAAGTGCGGCTTCGAGCTTGCCTGGAGCCGCGGAGGACGGATACTAGCCCGCCCTTTTTCCCTCACTCCAGCGCATGGCGATCAAGGTAGACGTCCGGTCCAACGAATCGCTCGAGGCGGCCCTGCGCCGCTTCAAGCGGCAGTGCAACTACGGCGGGGTCTTCCGCCTGGCCAAGGCCAACACCTGGCACGAGAAGCGCTCCGATCAGCGCCGCCGCGAGCGGCGCGAGCGCATGCGCACGATCCTGAAGGCGGCCCGGCGCTCGCGCTGGCTGCTGAACCGCAGCTGATCCGGGAGGGGGAGGCCCCGCGGCGCATGGGGCTCTTCCGCAGGGACCGCAACCTCGCGCGCTCCGTCGACCGCGTCGAGCTCGAGGTACGCGCCAGCGACTTCCAGGTCGCGCCCGTGGAGGTGCAGATCCGGCTCGACGCCTTCCTGAAGCTGCGCTTGCCGTGGCGCTCGCGCACCTCGGTGCAGCGCCTGATCGTGGACGGGTTCGTGCTCGTCGCGCCCGCTCGTCCGGGGCCCGCGCCGGCCGTGGAGGACCCGGCGATCGAGCGGCGCGCGGGCCGCGTCCTGCGCCACGGGGCGCGCGTGGTCGTCGTGATCCCGCCCGAGCTGCGCCTGCCGGAGCGGATGGGCGATCCGGGCGCGCTGGTCGTGCTGCACGAGGACGAGGACGTGCTCGCGATCGACAAGCCGCCGGGCCAGGCGGTCCATCCCGGCGGGCGCAACCTGACGGGCACGCTGATCCAGGACGTGCACGCGCGCTACGGCGAGGGCGGCGAGCTGCCCGTGCCCGTGCGCCTGTGCCACCGCATCGACAAGGAGACGAGCGGGCTCGTGCTCCTGGCCAAGGGCGCGCGCGCCCACCGGGACGTGCGCAAGCAGTTCGAGCGCCACACGATCGAGAAGGAGTACCTGGCGATCGTGCACGGCGCGCCGGGCGAGGACGCGGGCGAGATCGACCTCCCGCTCGGTCCGGCCCACGCCAGCCCGGTGCGCGTGAAGATCGCCGTGCAGGCCGGCGGCTGGGAGGCGCGCACGCGCTGGCGCGTGCTGGAGCGTCACGGCCGCGTCAGCCTGCTCGCCTGCGCGCCCGTCACGGGCCGCCAGCACCAGATCCGCGTGCACCTGGCGGCGCTCGGGCACCCCCTGGTGGGCGACAAGCTCTACGGCGAGGACGAGCAGCTCTTTCTGCGGGGCGCGCGGCGCGAGCTCGACGCGGCCGACCGGGCGCGCCTCGAGCTGCCGCGCCAGGCCCTGCACAGCCATCGTCTGGCCTGGACGGCGCCGACCGGCGGCGCGCGGCGCACGGTCACGAGCCCGCTCCCGCCCGACCTGTGCGCGTACCTCGCGGCCCAGGATCGGCCGTAGCCGATCAGCCGTAACCGCGCGCGCGTGTCTCGATCCGGAACAGGGGCACGCGCGCCAGCTCGTCCGCGTCGAGCGCATACTGCTCGCACACCAGGCTCAGGCGCTCCCCGGGGCCGGAGAGCGGCTCGATCGAGTGGGTCAGGTCGCCGTCGAAGTGGAGCAGCGTCCCGGCCACCGGGCGCACGCGCGCGAGCCGCTTCTTGCCGCGCGCCAGCACGAGCTCGCCGCCCGCCAGGCCGGGCGAGACCGCGACGTAGAGCACGCTGACGGCGACCGGCGGCAGGACCTCCTTGCAGTACGAGCGCAGGCTGCGGTCCACGTGTGGGTCGACGCGCGAGCCCGGGCCCAGCAGGAGCGGGTTCAGGTAGAAGGCGTTGCAGTCCGGCCGCAGCACGCGCGCGAGGTAGGCGGCGAGCGCGGGGAAGGCGCGCTCGACCTCGCGCCGTCCGTCGGCGCGGAAGACGACCGAGAAGCCGCGCGTGCCGACGAAGTCGCGGTTCAGGGTGTGGGTCGCGAAGTAGGGCGAGCCCAGGAGGGCACGCTCCAGCGTGCGCAGGGCGGTCGGCGGGAAGGCCGCCGGCTCCTCGACGTGGGCCGGCACGGACCCGGCGGCGCGCCAGCCCGCCCTAGGGCGGCCCGATCTCGTACTTGAGGCCGTTGGTCAGCTTGAAGCTGCGCGGCTGGTTCGGGTTGCCGAACAGGCCCTGCACGTAGAACTTCGCGTTGACCAGCGACATGTTGACCGGGACGTTGACCGTGAACACCGAGGGGTTCACGCCGTCCCAGGCCGGCAGGAAGAACGGGTTGGAGACCGGCGAGCCGAGCATCAGCTCGCCCGTGGTCGTGGGCACGCCGCAGCCGGCCTGGTTCAGCAGCGTGTTCCGGGAGAAGAGCAGGATCGGCAGTGCGCCCGGGAAGGGGCCGTCGTCCATGCCGATGCGGAGCTGCTGGCCGACGCGCGCATCACCCGACAGGTGCAGGAGCTTGCCCTGGTTCCCGAAGCAGCCCGGCAGCTCCGAGACGAGGCCGAAGTCCAGGTAGATCACCGCGTCCACGTCGGTGACGGACTGGAGGATGACGCGCCCGAGGAAGAAGCGGCCCTCGGGGCTGATCGCGAAGGCGTCGTCGCTGCCGTTGACCGTCTTGACCTGGATGCCCTCGACGGTGGTCACGCTCTCCTGGATCAGGGGCGTCAGGTTGCGCATGAAGGCCGCGCCCCCGGCGGTGGTCGAGGTCGGCTGCGCGCGCCAGAAGACGTCACCGCGGTTCGAGATCGCGACGACGGGGCTGCCCTTGCCCACGGTGGCGGGCGACAGGGCGGGGATGACGTCGCCGGACTGGATGATCTTCTGGTCGTTCTTGACCAGCAGGAAGTTCGTGGGCTCGCCGGCGTCGCCGCCGATGGGCGTCAGCGTGCCGGTATAGACGACATCGCCGCTGTCGTTGATGTCCACCTTGGACAGGGCGAAGGCGTTGGCGTTCCAGGTGCGTCCGGGGGCCGGCGACTGCTCGAGCTCGCGCGCCACGATGCGGTCCATGTTCACCATGATCGCGCGCGCCCCGATGCCGCTGACGGGCAGCACGAAGTCGCCGAGCTGGTTCACCGCCAGGCTGTGCTCGGGGGTCGTCACGGTTCCCAGCGTGTCGATCGGTGCGCCCAGCACGTCGTTGAACACGTTCTTCGTGGCCAGGGTCGTGCGCGCGAGCACGCTGCCCGTGGGGCCGAGGTCGTAGCGGATCAGGGCGTCGACCGCGCGGTTGGAGATGGTCGTGTCGAGCACCTTGACCAGCCCGATGAGCTCGCGCTCCTCGGTCAGGCGCACGATCGTGACCCCGTCCAGTCGCGCATTGGCGGAGAAGGGGGCGAGGTTGAGCACGTCGCCCTTGAGCTGGACCAGGACGAGGTTCCAGTACAGGCCGTCGCTCGTGGTCGTCGTGCGCGGCCGCAGGTGCATGCCGAGCTCGCCGCGCGAGTTCATGTGGATCGAGCCCCAGTCGTCCAGCGTCGTGCCCGGAGGCTGCGGCAGGTTCATGCCCTCGCGCAGGGTGAGGAACCCGTTGCGCATCAGGCAGATGTCCAGGTTGTTGTCGACGCTGTTGTCCGCCTCGACCAGCGAGAGCCACATCCCCGAGTCGGTCACCCGGACGTAGCTGATGCGCTCGATGCCCCCGACCCCGACGATCGGGTCACCGTCCCGGAAGAGGACCCCTGGGGTCTGCCCCGCGGCGGGAACGGAGGCCAGCGCGAGGGCGCTCAGGCCGAGAATCGTTTTCATGGACCGCATGGGGCTGCTCCGGATCCGTGGCTAGGGGACTCCCCGACGCCAAACCTTATCGGCCTGGGCCGTTTCCGGCCAGCTCGACCGGAAGGAGGTTGTCCGGGGACAGGTTCAGGGCCTGTCCGGTCGGCCGGCCTCCCGGGGCCGTGCGGCGGGGCGCAGGGAGCTAGTCCGCTGCCCCCTGGGGGGCAACGGGGTCGGGGCGATCTTCTGGCCTCGCGGTGCCCCTGCGAACCATCCACCCCTCCAGCGCGATCAGGATCAGGGTCAGGGCGAGGCTCGCCTGCCAGTCGAGCAGGCGGCTGGCCAGCACGGCCAGGATCGTCAGCCCCAGGGCCAGGCCGGCCACCGGGCCGGCCCAGTCCAGGTCCGCCCGCAGCTCGTCCGGGGCGGTCGAGAGCGGCAGGTCGCGCACGCAGCGCGGGTAGAGCCAGCGGACGAGGAAGAGCGCCAGGAGGAGCGCCGGGGCCCACAGGCGCAGCACGTCGGCCCCGCGCCCCAGGCCCAGGCCGATCGCGAGCAGGGCCAGGTAGAGCGGCAGGACCCAGCGCACGAACACCGCCTTGATCGCTCCCTCGCTGCGCGGGCGAGCCCCCAGGGGCGCCAGGCGCTGGAGCCAGACGGCCCCGGGGGACTGGGTCAGGGGCAGGTGGACGAGCAGCAGCGGCAGGCTGATCCCGCTCGTGAAGAGGAGCAGGGCCAGCACGTCCGTGCGCCAGTGCTCCGAACCGCCGCTCGCGCCCAGCCACAGGAAGGCCAGCGGGATCCCGATCATCGGGTAGGTGCGCAGGGCGAACTCCCGCTCGCGGCCGGGGCCGCGGAAGACGAGCTCGAAAGGCCCGCGCTCGTCGCTCCGCACCCAGCCCCGCAGGGCGAGCCAGCGCAGCGGCGCCAGCCACCGCTCGAGGCCGCCGCGGGCCGTCGGCGCCGCTGCCTCCGAGGCCGGGACCCAAAGAAGGGCGAGAAGGCAGGGCGCTCCGAGCGCCACAGGCGCCCACCACCAGCGTCCGCCCTCGACCAGCGCGCGGGCGAACCAGGTGGACGGGAGGAGCGCCAGGCCGGGCGTGTCCGGGCTCAGGGTCGCGACCTCCGGCAGGCCACCCAGGATGCGCAGGATCCCGACCACCGCCAGGACCATCCAGAGCGTCTCCAGCGCGACCCACAGCCCCCCGAAGCGGGCCAGGAGCACCTGCTGGGCCCAGACCAGGGCCGTGGCCAGCCCGAGGGCCAGCAGGAAGCCGAGCAGCGGCAGCGCGAGCCGCGCGCCCAGGCCGAGTCCCGCGGGCGCGAAGCCGGACCAGGGGATGAACCAGGCCAGGGCCAGGGCTCCCAGCCAGGCGCACAGGTGCGCGGTGCGCGCCAGGGTGAGCTCGGCCGGACGGGCCGGGAGGGCCGAGACCCATTCCAGGCCCTCGTCGTGGCGCAGGAGGCCCACGAGGTCGGAGAGGATCGGCAACCCGAGCACGAGCGGCCCGAGCGAGAGCGCCAGGAAGGCGAAGGCGAAGGGCGGCAGCAGGTCGCCCGCCAGGGAGGCGATCACGCTCGAGAGCGCCGCCAGGAAGACCACGGCCGGGATCGGCCAGCCGCTGCGGCGCAGCATGGCGAAGCGGGCGCGCGCGAGGTGCCCGGTGCGCGCGAGCGAGGGCAGCGCTCGCGGCGCGGGGCTCACGCGAACAGCTCGAGCGAGAGCTTGAAGCGGTACTCGTTGGCGAGCTTGTCCTCGAGCCCCAGCATCCCGAAGACCTC
>DASVAP010000159.1:0-8387 GCA_036376275.1 Planctomycetota bacterium
CGTCGGCGGCGCCGAGGCGGCGGTGCTGCTGAACCAGGGGCAGGGTCTCTTCGGACCCTACACGAGCTACCCGATGGCCGCCTGGGAGATCGAGTGCGCCGACGTGGACGGCGACGACGCCGTGGACCTGGTCGTCGGCCAAGACGCGGCGCTCGAGCTCCTGCTCAACGATGGGGCCGGCGCGTTCGCCAGCGGAGCGAGCCTGGCGGTCGGCGGAACGGTGCAGTCCGTCGTGGCCTCGGATCTCGATGGCGACGGGAACCTCGACCTCGTCTCCGCGGACCAGTCGACGGACAGCGTGTCGGTGCTCCGCAACCTCGGTGCCGGCATCTTCGCGCCGCGGGTCGTCTTCGCCGCCGGGAGCTCACCTTGGTGCGTGGTCAGCGGCGATCTCGACCGCGACGGTGACCCCGATCTCGCGGTGGCGTGTCAGGGGACCGGCTCGCTGAGACTGCTGCGCAACAACGGCACGGGGAGCTTCCCGGGTGGCCCGACGGTGGGGGGGCTGACGGGTCCGGGCAACCTCGTGTGCGTCGACCTGGACCGCGACGCGGATCTCGACCTGGCCGTGACCTGCATCTCGGCCGGACAGGTCTACCTGCTCGAGAATCCGGGCGGCGGGCTGGGTGCCTTCGGCGCGGTGAGCACGGTCGCGCTCGGGGGGAATGCCGCCGGCAGCGACATCGTGGCCAGCGATCTCGATCGAGATGGCCTTCCCGAGCTGGTGCTTCCGCTCCCGACCCGCAACACCGTGCTGCTCCTGCGTGGGGACGGGACCTTCGCGCCGACGTTCCGCACGCGGCATGGAGTGGGCCTGGCGCCGACCGAGGCCGTGGCGCGAGACCTCGACGGCGACGGCGATGCCGATCTGCTCACGCTCGACTACTGGTCGGCTAGCGTGACGCTCCTCGCGAACGGGTGCCGGTAGCCGATCGAGGATCGGCGACGGACTTCGTCGCCTGCGCGGGCTCTTCCGTGGACCTGGCTGGGCACTAGGCCACGGGCTTCGGCCGTGACTCCGCCTGCAGCCCACCCAGGATGCGGCCGACGGTCAGGGCCATCGAGGGCGCCAGGCCCTCGAGGCTGCTGCCCTGGCGCAGCGACTCGATCAGGCCGCGGGCGCGCTCCGGATCGAGGAAGTCGGTCTCGCCGAGGTGCTCGGCCTCCTCCTCGAAGCGCACCGGGGTGAGCTCGAAGGTGAGCTCCGCGCGCGTGCCCTTCGGGCCCGAGGTGATCGTGTGGCTCTCGCACAGGCGCTCGACGCGACCGAGGCCGTGGTGCGAGCTCGCGTGGGCGCCACTCGAGGCCACGGCGCGCAGGCGACGGCCGGGCAGGGCCGGCGGGACGCGCTCGAGGCGCTGGGCGGCGACGTCGAAGCCGGGACCCGAGTCCTCGACCACGAGCTGCACGCGCGCGCCCTGCAGCGCGACCTCGACGCGGACCTCGCCGCTCTTCTTGCCGTAGGCGTGGCGGCAGGCGTTGTCGGTCAGCTCGGCCAGGGCGCTGGCGATGCGCACGCGGTGCGCGCTGGCGACGCCCTCGTTGACCAGGAAGGCCGAGACCTCGCGCGCGGCGCGGCCGACGCTGTCGGGCTCGGCCGGGTAGCGGCGCTCGAGCGCGTGGGCCTGCTCCTCCTCGACGAGCGACTCCGCGGGCGCGCGCTTGCCGCCGGCCTTGGCCAGGGCGCGCACCAGGGCCTCGGGCGTGAGCGGCTCGAACAGCACGTCGGAGGCGTCCAGCTCGACCGCGCGGCGCATGGCCTCGAAGTCGGGCGCGTCGTGGAGCAGCACGCAGGGCGCGTTACGGCCCGTGCGGCGCAGGGCCTCGAGCAGGTCGAGGCCCGAGCTCCGGTCCGGCAGGGTCGCGCCGAGCAGGTACAGGCCCGCCTCGGGGGCCGCGAGGCAGCCCTGGGCGTCGTCCTGCAGGACGACCTCGTGCCCCAGGGAGCGCAGCGCGGCGGCGACGCGCGCGGCGCGCGCGGCGGAGGAATCGGCGTAGAGGACGGAGAGCGTGGAAGAGGTCATCGGGCACCTTTCGAGGGGATCGAGATGCGCACGCAGGTCTGACCCGCGCCGGAGGCGAGGAACTCGAGGCGTCCCGCGAGCAGCGCGACGTCGCGCTGCGTGAGCGCGAGTCCCAGGCCGAGATGGTTGGGCTTGGTGGTCTGGAACGGCACCGGCTGCCAGCCCGGGCCGAGCGCGCTGGGGGCGGCGTCCACGACGGTGAAGCGCGCCTCGCCGGCCTCGCTGCGGGCCACGACCAGCACCGGTTCGTCGCCGCTCCCGGGCGTCGCCTCGAGGGCGTTCTCGAGCAGGCGCCGCAGGCAATGCGAGACGAGTGGCCCGTCGACGTCGATCGTCGCCTCGTCCTCCGAGTGCGCGATCAGGACGCGCCCGCGCTGCTCTGGCTGGAGCGCGGCGCGCGCGGCGCGCACGATCTCCTCCAGCGTGCAGGGCAGTGCCCGGGGCACGGGCGGAGCGGCCAGGTCGCACAGCTCGCGCACGTTCTTGCCCAGGCGCTCGACCTCGCGCAGCACGCCGTCGAGGCGCTGCGGGCGCAGCGCGGGGCGCGGCGAGGCTTGCTGTAGCTCGTCGCCGAGCGATTCCATCGTGGCGCGCAGGGCCGAGAGCGGCGTGTCCAGTCCCTGGACCAGGGCGCGCGCGAGCCGGTGGCCGGGCTCGAGGCTCGCGGCGTTCGTGGCAGGGGTCGGCATGCGTTCGGCGGCCAGGCGTCGGGGCGTGCGAAGGTCTTTCGGCCACCCTCCGGAAAAGCTTGACCCTCCCGTCCAGGGAGATGCGCCCTGCTCGGCCCGCTCAGGCCGAGCGGCGCCGGCGCAGGGGGATGGTCGGCGTCTCCCGCTCCGCCGGGGGCGGCGCGGGCTCCCTCACGATCGCCTCGAGCCCGCGGATCAGCTCGCGCGGGTCGTCGGCCTGCACCGCGGCCTCGGGATCCTCGCAGCAGCGCGCCAGGAAGCGCATCGTCCGCTCCAGGAGCTCGCGCGCGGCGCGGGACTCCGGATCCTGCTCGGGGCGGGTCTCCTCGGGCTTCATCGGCTCCTCCTCATCGGATCGGGGCTGGGGGTTTCCTGACCTCGGGTGCCCCTCCGATCGCGCCGGCCCCGCCGCGGTTACAGGCCAGCCCGCCGATCCGTCGATGGGGCGTCACGCCGATGCCCGCCTTCCGGAAAACTCTTGCCGGTCTCCTGGCCCTGGTGGCCACCGCCTGCGTCGACCCGGCACTGCGCGAGACGCGCGTGGGGCCGCCGGCACCCCCGCCGCGGGTCGAGCCCTGCCCGACCTGCGAGCACCGCGAGGTCGAGCTCTGGGGCCGCGAGTCGCTCGGCGCCGAGCGCGTCAACCGCTCCTGGCCGCACGTGCACCACGAGGCGGAGACGCCCTCGCCGCGGTAGTCCTCCCGCGACCTCAGTGTCGCAGGCGTAGCTCGAGCGCGTCGCTGGCGGCCAGGGGGCCGCGTGCATCGCCCCACAGGACCTGGAGTCGCAGCGGGAGGAAGCGCTCCGGCCGCGGCACGTCCAGGCGCAGCTCGAGCGCGGCGTGGGGCCCGACCTCGGCGGCAAGCAGGGGCACGCCCCGGCCGGGCCGGCGCAGCGGCGTCGCGAGCAGCAGCGCGCGCGCCCTCCGGCCGGCGAGCGCGACGGGCGCCTCCGCCCGGACGATTAGCGCCCGCGGGGATCCGGGAACGGCCGAGAGCTCCAGCCCGGACCCCGTCGGGGCGAGCTCCAGCGTGCGCCAGGCGAGCGGACCGGCGGCGCCCGAGGCCGCGCTCCCGGGGCCCGGCCGAGGCGCGCGCGCCCGCGCGCCGCCGTTCAGGTAGGTCAGGTACAGGGCGCCCTTGTTCGGACCGCCGTCGTCGTCGTTGCGGGCTCCGATCACGACGTCCGGCGTGCCGTCGCGATCGAGGTCGCCCAGCGGCGCCAGGGCCGAGCCGAACCAGTCCAGGTCGTCCAGCGTCTGCGGCGGCAGGTCGCCCGAGGCGGCGCTGAGCTTGCGATGCGCCGCGACCCGCCCGCCCGTGCGCAGGAAGAGCACGTACACCGCGCCCTGGTCGGTGCCGCCGTCGTCGTGGCGCGGAGCTCCGACCGCCAGCTCCGCCACGCCGTCGCCGTCGACGTCCCCCAGGGCGGCGAGCGCGGTCCCGAAGTGCACGAACGACTCCAGCGCCTCGTCGAAGCCACAGCGCGGCCCGGCCAGCTTGCGGTGCCCCTTCACGGTGCCCGCCGGCGTCAGGAAGAGGATCCAGACCGCGCCGGTGTGGGGCACGCCGCCCTCGTCGTCGCGCGGGGCGCCCACCGCCAGCTCGACGACCCCGTCCCCGTCCAGGTCGTCCAGCGTGGCGAGCGCGAAGCCGAACCAGTCGAACTCGTCCACCTGACCGGTGAAGCCCGCCAGGCCGGGGGCGACCTTCACCTCGCGCGCCACGCTCCCATCGGGCGCGAGCGACAGGATCCACACCACGCCGGGTCGCAGGCCGCCGCTGCCACCCAGGAACGCGCCGACCGCCACCTCGAGCGTTCCGTCGCCGTCCAGGTCGCCGAGACACGCGAGCGAGCGCCCGAACTCGTCCAGGTCGCTCAGCCGGCCCCCGAAGCCGCCCGCCGTCTGGGAGATCTTGGTGCAGGCCTTCAGCGAGCCGTCGGCGCGCAGGAAGAGGATCCACACGGCGCCCCGGTCCTCCCCGCCGTCGTCGTCCTTGCAGGCCCCGGCCGCGAGGTCGGTCACCCCGTCGCCGTCCAGGTCGCCGAGGGTGCACAGCGCCCGGCCGACCTGGTCGCCAGGATCGAGCCCGGTCAGGCCGGTGAGCGCGCTGATCTTCGTGCTGCGGATCACGCGCCCGTCGGCGCGCAGGAAGAGCACGTGCACCGCGCCCTGCTCGGATCCGCCGTCGTCGTCGCCCACGCCGGAGGTGGCCAGGTCGACCACGCCGTTCCCGTCCAGGTCGCCGAGCGTCGCGATCGCGCGCCCGAGCTGGTCGTTCGGATCGAGGGTCGGCATGCGCCCACCCTGCGTCTGGCTCAGCTTGAAGAGGCGCGCGACCGAGCCCGGCTCCTGGGCCGCGGGTCGCGCGCCGAGCACCGCGAGCAGGCCGGCGAGGAGCAGCGCTGCTCCCCGCGCGGATTGCCGTCGACCTGGCCTCACCTCACGGCTCCCGGCGCAGCTCGAGCGCGTCGGTCGGGAAGCGCGCCGCGTCCGCCAGCCACAGGGCCTGGAAGCGCAGCGTCGCCGTGCCCTCGGTGCGGCGCGGGAGCCGCACGCGCAGCTCGAGCGGTCCGGAGCCGGGCTCCACGGTCCGCTCCAGGCGGCCGAGGAGCGCCTCGGGATCGAGCAGCAGACCGCTGGGCGTCGGGAGCGTCTCCGCGCCGGGCGTGCTGGCCGCAACGAGCAGGCGCACGACCGCCCCGCGCCCGGCCAGGGCCGCGGGCCGCGGCAGGCGGAAGACGAGCTCGCTCGAGGTCAGGTCCTCGCCCGGGAGCTGGAGCGATCCGTCCGGCTCGGCCCCGATCCCGTGGGCGGTCCAGGCGACGCTCGCGCCGCGCTCCAGGCCCGTGCCGTCCGCGGACGTGCCGAGGCCGTTCCCGGCGGTCGACGAGGCGGTCAGGGCCGTCGAGCCGCCGCGCAGGAAGGTCACGTAGACCGCGCCCTTGTTCGCGCCGCCGTCGTCGTCGTTGCGCGCGCCGATGGCCACGTCGGGCACGCCGTCCTTGTCGAAGTCTCCCAGCGGGGCCAGGGCCGAGCCGTACCAGTCCCAGTTGTCCAGCGTGCGCAGCGGCAGGCCGCCGTAGAGCTGGCTGAGCTTCTGGTAGGAGCCGACCGTGCCCTGGGGCGTGAGGAAGATCACGTACACCGCTCCCCGCTGGCTGCCCACGTCGCCGTCCTTGACGGCGCCCACCGCGATCTCGGTGATGCCATCGCCGTTCAGGTCGCCCAGGGCCGCGACCGAGGTCCCGAACTGGAACGGCGAGAGCAGCCCGGCCGTGAAGCCGCCGTGGACGTTGCTGATCTTGCTGTGGCCCTTGACGGTGCCGTTGGTGTTCAGGAAGAGGATCCAGACCGCGCCCGCGTTGACCGCGCCGTCGTCGTCCAGCGCGGCACCGACCAGCAGGTCGTCCACGCCGTCCTGGTCGAGGTCGCCCAGGGCCGCCAGCGAGAAGGAGAACCAGTCGGTGGCCCGCAGCCGGCCCGTGAAGCCGCCCTGGTTCTGGCCGATCTTGACGTGGCGCGCGACGGTGCCGTCGGGGCGCAGGGAGAGGATCCAGATCGCGCCCATCTTGGCGCCGCTGGTCGAGTCGAGCGGAGCGCCCACCGCCAGCTCCTTCAGGCCGTCGCCGTCCAGGTCGCCCAGCATCACCACCGAGCGCCCGAACTCGTCGTTGCTGCGCAGCACGCCGGTGAAGCCGCCCTGGGTCGAGGAGATCTTCTGGTGCTGGCGCACCGTCCCGTCGCGGTTCAGGAACAGGATCCAGATCGCGCCCTTGTTGATGCCCCCGTCGTCGTCGTAGTTGGCCCCGACCGCCAGGTCGGGGATGCCGTCGCCATCCAGGTCGCCGATCCCGTTCAGGTCGCGCCCGAACTGGTCGCTGTCGTCCAGGTCGCCGGTGAAGTTCCCCGCCAGCGCGCTGATCTTCTGGTGCCGCAGCACCTTGCCGTCGCCGCGCAGGAACAGGATATAGGCCGCCCCCTGGTCGAGCCCTCCGTCGTCGTCGCCGAGGGCCCCGCAGGCGAGGTCGATGACCCCGTTCCCGTCCAGGTCGCCCAGGTTCGTCACCGAGCGTCCGAGCTGGTCGTTGACGTCCAGGAGCGGCATGCGCCCCCCCTGCGTCTGGCTGACCTTGGAGAAGCCCTTGACGGTCCCCGGACCGAGCTGGGCAAAGGCTGGAAGGGCGAGAAGGACCCCCAGGAGGGGCCAGAGAGAGCGCGAGAACATGGGAACCCCGTGACCGAGAAAACCTTGGGAAGCAGGCGTTTCCGGCAAGGAAAACGCTTCCCCCTAAGGATGTCGCAAAACCTTCCAGCTGCCTAGGGGGAGAAGGAAGGATTTGCCCGGGAACCTGGCGGTAGCGGCGCGTCGAGGGACTGCGCGGCCGCGCCCCTGAGCCTGGAGTGCGACGAGCGCGCGCCACCTCACCCGATCCTCGCCCCGGCGCGTAGGATCGCCCGCGAGGAGGCTCCCCTGGCTCTCGCCGACGTCTTCCCGCCGTCCCGCTCGCGCACCGCCCGTGGCCCGCGCGTGCGGCCGGCCTTCCGCGACCTGGGCAAGGCGCTGCGGACGCTGCGCGCGTTCCACGTCGGCCTGTGGTCGATCACGCTGCTGGCCGGCGCCGCCGCCTTCGGGCTGGCGCCCATGGCGAGCGATCCGGTGACGGGCGACCTCGGGCTCCTGCGCGCGGCCGGGGCCGGCCTCCTGACCGTGCTCTTCCTCGTCGCCGGGGCGCGCGTGGCCTTCGAGCCGCGCGCCTGGCTCGGCTTCGCGGCGCTCGTCGGCACGGCCTTCCTC
Source organism: Planctomycetota bacterium (assembly GCA_036376275.1). Classification (GTDB taxonomy): domain Bacteria; phylum Planctomycetota; class UBA1135; order UBA1135; genus JABFRZ01. The sequence goes on from DASVAP010000159.1 coordinate 7,513, forward strand.
GCGCGCGCGGCCTGGGCCGGCGACCACTTCGCCTGGGTCTGCCTCGCGGGCCTGTGGGCTGCCTTCGGGAGCACGCTCCCGCTGGCCCGGCTCCTTGCCGCGCACCCCGACTCCTTCAGCGCGCGCCGCATCGCTGCGATGCAGGGCGTGTCGAGCGAGCGCGGCCTCGACCCCGAGGTGCGTGCGCGCCAGCTCGCCGCCGCCTCGCGCCGCGCCTGGCGCCGCGCGGCGCTGCCGATCGGGCTCTTCGTCGCCGGCTTCGGGCCCTACCTCGCCTGGCAGCGCACGCTGCGGCCGGAGCCTCCCGAGCAGCTCCTGGCCGCCTTCACCACCGCCTGGAACGCCGGCCTCGAGCCCGTCCTGCGGGAGTTCAAGGCTCCTGAACATCTCCTCGAGCAGCTCGAGCGTCTGCAGCGCGACGGAACCTTCCCTCGGATCGACGCGGTCGACTCCTTCGGGACCGCCGACCGGATGGGAAGCTGGCTGCTGCCCCGCTCGTTCGACGATCCGCGCGTCCCCGACCGGGCGACGAGGGTCGAGCTGTCCGTGGCGGGCGGGAGCGCGACCCTGCTGGCCGGCTTCGCCGTCACGGAGCGGGGCGGCCCCTGGCGGCTGGTGGCCGCCGATGTGCTCGAGCCACGGCTCGCACCCGTGCTCGAGCGCTTCGTCGCCGCCTGGAACGCGGGCTCGCAGGACGAGCTGCTCGCCCTGGTCGACGCCGAGCGCTCCGGTGTGCTCGGCCCGCAAGAGTTCGCCGACATCGGGGCCTTCGCGCCGGATCGACCGAGGCTCTCGAGTCGTCGCGTGGGCACCGGCCACGATCCACTCCTGGTCCAGCGGAGGCTCGATCCCTCGACGCCCGCCGAGCGCTGGCC
>DASVAP010000170.1:0-2130 GCA_036376275.1 Planctomycetota bacterium
CGCTCTCGGGCGACGGGCTCGGCCGGGCTCGGAGAGACCGAATCACCCGGGCCGCGGTAGACCTTCGTGCGCAAGAGCTCCGTGCCGGGCGTCCCACCGGAACCACCCTGCGGCTGCCCGTGCCCGAGGAAGAAGCCGTCCGCGCCGGTCTCGGACTTCTGCCCGGAGAAGGCCAGCAGCGAGACGCTGGCGGCCTCGCCGGGCGGCTGGGCGGCCTGCGCCGCGTCGAGCCGGAGCACCGACACGCCGGCGACGGGCTGCTGGTCCGCCGGCGACAGCTTGCCGAGGCGCTGCTGGAGCGAGTAGTCGAGACCAAGCGCGTCGAGCACGGGCGCCTCCGCGGGCACTTCCACGCTGAAGTCCTGCACGAGAAGCGGGGTCGCGGCCGGGGCGTTCTCGGCCGCGGCTGCCGGTCCCGCCGGACCCGACGGCGCCGCCTCCGCGGCCGGCAACGCGGGCCGGGACGCGCCGGCACGATAGGCGGGCGCCTCCTCCAGCTTGCGCTCGACCAGCTTGGCCGGCGCCTCGACGCGCGCCACGCGCGTCCCGTCGCGGACCTCGGGGCTGCGCTCGGCGGGCACGGCCCGCTGGCGCACGAGCAGGACACCGCCGGCCAGCACGACCGCCGCGGCGACGAGCTGCAGCATGCGCCGCCCGGGCACGAAGCGGAACGTCTTCCGCCGCGCCGAGGCCAGCAGCTCGCGGCGCACGTCGGACGAGAGCCCCTCGTCCGGAACCGCGCGCTTCACGAGCCCCACCGTGTTCTCGAGCTCGGCCTGGGCGCGCCGCAGCGCGGGCGAGCGCAGCAGCTCGGCCTCGAAGGCCGCGCGCTCGTCGCCGGCCAGCTCGCCGAACACGTAGGCGCACAGGCGCTCGTGCTGGGCCTGATCGATGTCGGGAAGGTCCTGGTTCCTCATGACGCACCGCCTTGCACGCTCGGGACTCGCCCCATCTCGCTCGCCGCCTCCACGCCGCCCACCAGCGGCGCGAGCTCCGCCGCCAGGGCCTTCATGCCCACGCTGATCAGCCAGCCGACCGTGCCGACCTTGCGGCCGGTGATCGTGGCGATCTCGCCGTAGCTCTTCTCGTCGAAGAGGCGCAGCACCAGCACCTCGCGCTGGTCCTGCGGCAGGCGCAGCAGGCCGCGCATCACCGCGGCCTTCGTGTCGTCCGCCTCGACCCCGTCGAGGCCGCCCACCGACTCGTCGCGCGCCGCGCTGGCTTCCTCGCGCCGCCGGCGTCGCATCTCGCTTCGTTTCGTGTCCATGCAGAGGTTCCTCAGCACCTGGTGCAGCCAGGCGGACACGACCGCCGATTCCGCGCGAGGGTCGCCGCGCACGTCCGTCGCGAGCGACGGCGGGCGCTGCGCGAGGCGCAGGAGCACCTCCTGCACCACGTCCTCGCCGGACCGCCAGTCGCCGAGCAGCGCCCGGGCGTGGCGCAGGAGGGGGCGCTCGTAGCGCGCGACGAGCGCCTCGAAGGCGCTCGACTCCCCTCGGCTCCAGGCCGCGAGCAACTGTCCGTCGGAAGGCTGGTCCATGCGGGTCGGAAGGTCCGCTGGCTGTCGGGTGAGGAACGCCGGGCGGCGCGGAGCCCTTGGGGGCTACGCGGGAAAGTCCCGCGGGGTGGGAAGGGATCTCCCTCCGATCGGGCCCCGGGGCCCCTCCACAGTAGGATCGGCGCCCATGAAGGTTGCCCCAGCGACGCCCGTCTTCGACCCCAACGCCGCCGCCGCGCCCGGGAGCGGGATCTTCGGCCTGCCGGAGGACCCGCAGGGGGCACGCGTGCACGTCCTCGGGGTGCCCTTCGACGCGACCACCTCCTTCCGCAAGGGCACGGCGCGCGGGCCGGCCGCGATCCTGGCCGCCAGCCGCCAGGTGGACCTGTTCGACGCCCTGAACGGGCGCCCCTACGAGGCCGGGATCTGGATGGCGCCGCTGGCCGAGGAGGTGCTGCGCTGGAACGAGGAGGCGAGCCGCGCGGCCGAGCCGGTGATCGAGGCCGGCGGGGTGGGCAGGGCCGGCGGGGAAAACGCCGACGGGAAGCTGCGCAAGGCGGTCGAGCGCGTGGACTCGATCCAGGAGGAGCTCAACCGCTGGGTCGAGGCGCGCGCGAACGAGATCCTCGACC
>DASVAP010000172.1:0-6658 GCA_036376275.1 Planctomycetota bacterium
CTCGTGACCCTCGACGAGGTCGAGGCACCAGAACGTGCCGTCCTCGGCGCCGAACAGGACGCGCCCCTGGGCCGAGGCCGGGACCATGTTCACCGCGCCGTGGCCGGCCGTGGGGAAGGTCCAGGCCGGCTTGCCGTCGGCGACGTTCAGCGCGACGACCTCGTCGATCGTGGCCACGATGAAGCGCTCGCCGGCGAGACAGCCGGAGAAGTGCACGTAGCCCTTCGACTCGGGCGTCCAGCTCCACACCTCGCGCGCGAGCGTGCGGTCGTAGGCCGACACGCCGCCGTCCTGGGTGCGCCGCGCGAGCACGAGGTCCGGCGTGATCGCCGGGGAGTGGGCCACGCTGAGGGGGACGATCTTCTCGTCGGGCTTCTCCGGATGCGCCTCGGGCGCCCCCTGGAGCACCCGCGCGAGCACGGTGCCGTTGTTCGGGTCGATCCAGAACAGGCCGCGTCCGCCCGAGTAGAGGTCCTGTCCGCTCAGCGTCGGCTGGCCGTGGGTGTCGCTCACGTGCCACAGGACCTCCGGCGTGCGGATGCGGTCCGCGAGCTTCGGATCGAAGCCGTCGTGGGCCGCGTTGCGCGCGAACTGCGGCCACTCGACCGGGTTGCGCGGCACGACGAGGGGCTCGGGCTGCACCGCCACGCGTCCGACCGCGGGCTCGGCCGACGCCGGCAGGGCGAGCAGCTGCGCAGCCAGCGGCGCCAGCGTCCCCTCGCCGGCCTCGCGCAGCGCGACGCTGGGCCGCTCCGGCCGCGACCAGCCCTGCGCGACGAGCACGGCCACCACGATCACCACGGCCACTGCGCACAATCCGCCCGCCAGGGCGAGCCCGAGCGGGCCCCGGAGGCCGTCGCCGCCGCCGCGCGGCCCCACGGGCTGGCCGTCGCGGCGGGCCGGCGCGAGCTCCGAACCTCCCTCGGGCAGTGCCAGCGGCACGAGGCAGTGCCGCCAGTCCTTGTGGTCGTGGGCGTGGCGCCGGTCGAGCTCCGCGCGCAGGTGTGCCAGCGCCCGCGCGAGGCGCGACTTGACGGTGTTCAGCGACACGCCCGTGCGCGCGGCGATCTCGGTCGGCCCGAGGCCGTGGTAGTAGCGCAGCATCAGCGCGGTCTGCTCCGGCTCGTCGAGCCGTTGCAGCACGGCCACGACCTCGGCCTGCACGTCCACCGTGGCCTGGGTGAGCTCGCTCGGGATGGCCTCGGGTCGCGCCACGCGCTGCTCGCGCTGCGCCCGCCGCTGGTCCTGGCGCAGCAGGTTGCGCGCCCGGTTCTGGAGCACGCGCGCCAGCCACGCGCGCGGCTCGGCCAGCCCCGCCGGCCGCCGCTCGCGCCAGGTGAGCCAGGTGTCCTGGAGCAGGTCCTCGGCCCGCGCCGCGTCGCGGATCAGCTCGCGTGCCAGGCGCCTCAGGAAGCCCTGGTTCGCCAGGAACTCGTCGGGCGCGGGGATGGGCTGGAAGGGCAAGGCTTCGGGGTTCATCGCGACCTCCGAGCGCTCGACACCGCGGAGGGGCCGGGCGGGTGACGCGATCTCCGGAAAACGGAGGGCCGGGTGTGCGGCCCGGCGGGCTCCTGGGAGGTCGCAGCGTGCGCGGCAGGGACGAGCATACCGGAGCCCGCCGCCCCGGGCGTTCGGGCAGCCGCCTGCGGATCGATTCGGCACCTCCTACGCAGGAGGACGAGTTCCCCCGCGCGCTGGAGCCCACGAGAGTGGGTCCAGAACCCCCCACACCGAGCGACCCACACATGAAGCTCTCCTCGACGAGTCTCTGCGTCCATGCAACGACGTTCCTGGCGGTGCTCGCCCTGACGGCCTCGCTCGCGGAGGCCCAGCGGGCCAGGCCGAAGCGCCTGCCGCGCTACGAGCTGCACGTCATCGAGCCCTTCCAGCCGGGTGCCACGGCCACCAGCTCGGCCGCGAGCGTGAACGACCTCGGCCAGGTCACCGGGTACTCGACCGCTCCCGGGGAGCGCGCGTACCTGTGGAGCCTCGCGACCGGAGCCGTCGACCTCGGCGAGCGTCCGAGCGCGCTCGTCTCGGGTGGGCGCGACGTCAACCTGTTCGGCGCGGTCGCCGGCTCCTCCGGCACCGCGACGCTGTGGACGGGCGTGGGCAGCATGATCCCGATCGCGGCACCGCCGGGGACCTACGCGCCCTTCGCCTTCGGCCTCAACGACGTCGGCCGCGTCGTGGGCCACGCCAGCGTCAGCTCGAACCTCACCGCCGCCTGGGTCTGGGATCCGCTCCAGGGCACGCGCGACCTGCGCAACCTGGGCGTGCCGGGCGCGGCCACGGCCACGGCGATCAACGAGTCGAACCAGATCGTCGGCCAGCGGCTGATCGGGAACTACAAGGCCTACCGCTTCGACCTGGACACCGGAACGCTCACGGACCTCGGGACGCTCGGCGGTCCGACCAGCGAGGCCCTGGGGATCAACGACCTCGGCGACGTCGTCGGGTCGGCGCGCAACGCGAACTACAACACGCGCCCGTTCCTGTGGACGCAGGCCGGCGGGATGCAGGACCTGGGCTCGCTCGGCGGCCAGCCCTACGACTTCGGCAAGGCCACCTCGATCGACTCCTCCGGGCGCGTGGTCGGCTTCTCCAGCACGGGCACGGAGTCGCACGCGTTCCTGTGGGACGCCGTCCACGGCATGCGCGACCTGAACGCGCTCGTCGACGAGCTCGGGACGTTCCGCCTGATCACGGCGAACCGGATCGGCAACACCGGCTGGATCGTCGGGGACGGGCGCGAGTCGGCCCCCGGTAGCCTGCCCAGGGCCTACGTGCTCCGGCCCAGGTAGGGCGGCCGAGGACCGGGGCGCGGGCGAGACCCGCTGTCGCTCCGGCGACCAGGCCGTCGGGGGTGCGGTCTCGAACCGCGCCGGCTGGCCCCGTCCTGTCGGAAGGGACCGGGACGGGCGGGTCCGTTGCGGGAGTGCGGGATTCGTGAGCTCGATCCCGGCGTGGTGGCATGGAAGGAGTGATGGGCACGGCCAATCCCGACGCCGCGGAGCTGCTCCAGCACTCGCGCTGGGTGCGGGAGCTCGCTCGCCGGATGGCGCGGGACGCCAGCGCGGCCGACGACCTGGTGCAGGAGACCTGGTGCGCCGCGTTCGAGGATCCGCCGCAGGACTCCGGCGGCGCGCAGCGCTGGCTGGGCAAGGTCCTGCGCAACGTGGCCTGGAAGACGCGGCGCGCGGAGCGCCGCCGCCGCGGACGCGAGGAACGTGCGGCGCGCGCCGAGGCCCAGGACTCGACCGACGAGCTCGTGGCGCGCGCGGAGCTCGAGCGCGAGCTGGTCGCGGCCGTGCTGGCGATGGAGGAGCCGTACCGCACCACCGTGCTGCTGCGCTTCTTCGAGGAGCTGCCGCCGCGCGTCATCGCGCGCCGCATGCGCGTGCCGGTCGAGACCGTCAAGACGCGTCTCGTGCGCGCCCTGGCGCGGCTGCGCACGCGGCTCGAGGGCGCGCGTCCGGATCCGCGCGCATGGCTGATCCTGGCTGCGCCGGTCACCCACCTTCACACCGCCGCTCCTTCCCTCGGTGCCCTGCTCATGAACGCAAAGCTGAAGCTCTCGCTCGTCGCGGCGGCCGTCCTGGGTGTCCTCGGGCTCCGTGCCGTGCTGGATCCGGGCGCGCCGCGCGCGGCGCGCAGGGTCGTCGTCGGCGCCTCGGCACCCGTGCGACCGGAGGAACGCCGGCGTCTCGACGAGGGCCGAGCCGAGCCGCAGGAGACGGCCGACGAGCCGACCACCGAGGCCGGAGCGGGCCGCGAGTCGCCCACCCCGGTGGAGGGCTCGAGCGCCGGGCAACCGGCCGCGGCGAGCGCGGGAACCTGGCTGAGGGGTCGCGTGCTCGACGATGGCGGTCGGCCGCTGGCGGGCATCCCGCTCGGACCGCGAGGCCGCGGCGAGGCCGGCCGCGCGGCCGGCGGCGGCGTGCTGGCGACCAGCGCAGCCGATGGCAGCTTCCGCCTGGCGGCACCGAGCACCGCGCTCACGCTCGTGGCCTGCGACGAGCGCTTCGCGACGATCCTGGCCGGGTTCGTCGGGCCGGCGAGCACGGCCGGCGAGACGATCGTGGTCGTCGCTCCCAGCGTGGCGCTCGCCGGCCGGGTCGAGGACGAGCAGGGCGAACCGCTGCCGGACGCGCGCCTCTGCGTGCAGACACCGAGCGGCTTCCGCGCGCGCTTCGCCGAGATCATGGATCGGTCGCAAGCGGTCGAGCGCACCGCCGACGCGGACGAGGAGGGGGAGTTCCGGCTGGTCGACGTGCCGTACGTCGAGGGCGCGATCCTGCGCGTCGTGCACGACGGCCACGCCTCCGCCGAGATCCCGATCGGGCCGGCGTCGGACGAGAACCTGCTGATCGTGCTGCCGCGGGTCGGAGCAGCCGAGGACGTCGTGGCCGGGATCGTGCTCGACGAGGGCGGTCAGCCGGCCGTCGGCGCGCGCGTGGCCTTCGGGATCGATTCGCAGCGCACGGGACGCGACGGCCGCTTCGCGTTCCCCCTCGAGGATCCGCAGTCGCTGGGGGCCCGGTGGGGGCGCGTACCGGATGCGCTGGTGGCCGTCGCGCGCGGCCGCATGCCGGGACGCTTCGAGCCGCCGCGCGCCGCGGACGGCTCGCGGGCGTGGCCGCGCTTCGTGACCCTGCAGCTCGGGCGGCCCACGCTCTCGATCGTCGGGAGGGTGGTCGACCACGAGGGTCGGCCGGTGGACGGCGTCCAGGTGTGGCTGGCCGACCCGAGCTTCTTCGGCGCGGTCGACGGCGAACTGATGCAGCTCGAGAACGTGCTGGCCGGAGTCAAGAAGTCGCGCGCGCGCTGGAACTACGTCACCACCGGGGGCGACGGGACCTTCGCGCTCGAGGGCCTGGTCGAGCGCGACTACCGGCTCCAGGCCATGGATCCGGACACGCTCCTGCGCTCGGAGTCGGAACCGGTGCCGGCCGGGGCGACGGGCGTGCGCCTCTGCCTCCCGACGGACACGCTCCACGCACGCGTCGCCGGACGCATCGTCTCGAATGCCGGTACGCCGATCGGCGGCGTGTCGATCTACCCGATGTGCGACGCCTTCGAGACCCGGATCGACGGCTGGGTCGCCAGCACCAACCACGGGAAGGTCAAGGGCACGCGCACCGACCGCGACGGCCGCTTCGAGCTGCGCAACGTGCCGCGGACCCTGGTGTACCTGCGCATCGACGGCGAGGGGATCCTGCCGCTCGAGTACGGCCGCTACGTCGAGGGCGACGAGCGCTTCGTGAACACCGAGGTGCGCGCGCTGCCGACGGAGGGCCTCGACGAGCTGGTCATCACCGTGTCCCGGCGCGCCCACTTCCGCCTCGAGCTCGCCGATCCGGACGCGGCCGACGCGCTGGCGTTGCTCGACGCGCGCGGCCTGCCGATCGAGCTGAGCGTCTACGACGGCGACAACCGCAGCGAGGGCATGCGCCAGCCGATCCGCGACGGGCGCACGCAGGCCATCGCCGCGCCGGATTCCGGACGCATGCTGGTCCTGTACCGCGACGGCATCGAGGTCGCGCGGCGCGCGCTCGAGCTCGCGCCCGGCGAGCTGATCCACGTCCGGATGTGAGCCGCGTCGCCGCGGCGGCGCGATCGCAGATCGCCTACTGACTTGGCCGTCAGCCTGAACGCACCCCGGGCGGGCGCCCGCCCGGTGATCCGGTGCGCGGGTTCCCGGGACGAGCTCCTAGCCGCCGCCCTCGAGCTCCTGCACCTCCGGCGTCACGTCCGCGAACAGCCAGGCCTCGAAGAAGGGCGTGAGGTCGCGTCCGGCGCACTTCGAGGCGTGGGCCAGGAAGGCCGCGGTGCTGCCGTTGCCGTTCGCGTTCGTCTCCAGCCACTCGCGCAGGATGCGGAAGAAGACCTCGTCGCCCACCTCGCGGCGCAGGCCGTGGACGACGAAGGGGCCGCGCTCGTAGACGGGGGGGCCGAAGGCCCTGTCCACGCCCGGATCGAAGGGCGAGCTCGTCCTGCGCTGGCGTAGCTGGGCGTAGGTGCGGCGCACCTTCTGGTCGTAGGCCTCGACGCCGTGCTCGTTCTCGAGCCACAGCCACTCCGTGTAGCTCGCGAAGGCCTCGCTCAGCCACAGGTCGCGCCACAGGTCCGGGCTGACGCTGTTGCCGAACCACTGGTGCGCGAGCTCGTGCAGGACGAGCTCGACGTTCGCGCCGCGGCCGTAGACCGGCAGCGTCTGGCACTCGAGGGCGCCGGCCGCCGGCTCGGACTGCATCACGGCGCCGGCCGCCTCGAACGGGTAGGGGCCGAGGACCGCCTCCAGGAACTCCAGCACCTCGCCCTGACGGCGGAAGGCGGCCAGGTCCTTCGCGCTCGCGTCCGGCGGGTGGTAGATGCGCATCGGGAGGCCGCGCGGTCCCGTGAGCTCGAGCACGTCGAAGCGGGCCACGTTCAGCGTCGCCAGGTAGCTCGCCATCGGGTCGCGCGCCGCGAACACGAAGGTGCGCGCCTCGCCCGTCTCGAGCACCTCGGTCAGGAGGCCGTTGGCCGCCGCCGTCCAGGGCCGCTGGACCGTGACGCGGAACGAGTACGTGGCCTTGTCGCGCGGGTGGTCGTTGCACGGGAACCACGAGGAGGCACCGATGCACTGCGAGGTGACGTACACGCCCGACCCGAG